>DATBET010000194.1:0-18628 GCA_036558885.1 Gaiella sp. | reverse complement strand
ACGACGATCCTGATGGTCACCCACGACCGCGAGATGGTCGACAAGATGCGCAAGCGCGTGATCGCGCTCGGCGACGGACGCATCGTCCGCGACGAGCGCCGCGGCGGATACGAGACCGAATGACGACGCGGTTCAAGCTCGTCGTCTCCGAAGCGTTCCGCTCGATGGGGGCGAACCTCTCGACGTCGTTCGCGGCCGCGACGACCGTCCTCATCGGCATGTTCCTGCTCGGCCTCCTGATCGCGCTCGGCACGTGGGTCGTCTCGTGGTCGGACCACGTGAAGGACCAGCTCGAGGTGAAGGTCTTCTTCGTCGACGACGTCAAGGACAAGCAGATCAACGCCGTCGGCTCGTACCTGCGGGCCAACACCGACAAGATCAAGGACTACGAGTTCGTCTCGCGCGCGGAGGCGCTCGCCCGGATGCAGAAGCGCTATCCCGAGCTCACGCGCGACCTGCCGACGAACCCGCTGCCCGCGTCCTACGAGATCACCCCTCGGCGGGCCGAGGAGGTCAAGCAGCTCTCGGCCTCGATCCGCGCGCAGAAGTTCCCGGGGGTCGAGCGCGTGAAGGACGGCCAGCAGACCTCGAAGCGGATCCTCCAGGTGGCCCGTGTGATCGAGGTGGTGTTCCTCGTCGCGGTCCTCGTCCTGCTCGTCGCGTCCGTGCTGCTGATCGCGAACACGATCCGGCTGTCGATCTTCGCCCGGCGCCGCGAGATCGAGGTGATGAAGCTCGTCGGCGCGACGAACTGGTTCGTGCGCGGCCCGTTCATGGTCGAGGGCCTCCTGTGCGGCCTGCTCGGCGCGCTGGCCGCGGTCGTGCTGCTCCTGCTCGGCAAGGAGATCGCGCTGCCCGCGATCCTCGGCCACATCGACACGACCTCGTCGAACGACGTCCGCGCCCTCGGCTTCACGCTCACTGCGTTCATCCTCCTCGTGGTCGGCCTCGTCGTCGGCGCGGTCGGCTCCGGCTTCACCCTCCGCCGCTACCTCAAGATTTGACGGCGGCCCCGCGGGGGCAGGGAGCCGGGCGAGTGCTGCGGCTACGGTTGCGCGATGGCCAGGAGCCGACGCTCACGCCCGCCGCGGCGACCGTCGCGGGCGGCCCGCCACGCCCGCGCGACCGGCGCGTACAAGCGCGCCGCGGTGCGCCGTGCCGAGGACCGGATCGCGATCCGCCTCCCCGAGCGCAGGGCGCCGGCCGAGACCGTCGTCGCGCATCTCGGCCCGACGAACTCGGGCAAGACGCACGACGCGCTCGAGTTCCTCGCGGAGCAGGGGCGCGGTGTGTACGCAGGGCCGCTGCGGATGCTCGCGCAGGAGGCGCACCGCCGGCTCGCCGCCCGGCTGGGCGAGGAGCGCGTCGGCCTGATCACGGGCGAGGAGCGCGTCAACGAGACCGCGCCGATCCTCTGCTGCACGGTCGAGATGGCGCCCGGCTCGGGCGAGGTGCTCGTGCTCGACGAGGTCCAGTGGGCCGACGACGAGGAGCGTGGCGCCGCGTGGACGCAGCTCTTGCTCGCCGGCGAGTACCGGCACGTGCGCCTGCTCGGCGCGCTCGACGCGCTGCCGCTCGTCCGTCGGGCCTTCCCGGACGCCGAGCTGCGGGTGCACGAGCGGAAGCTGCCGCTCGAGTTCGTCGGGGCGCGCCAGCTGCGTGCTCTCACGCCGGGCACGGTGGTCGTCGCGTTCAGCCGCAAGGCGGTGCTCGCGCTCGCCGGAGAGGTCAACCGGCTCCGTGCCGACCGCGTCGCGGTCCTCTACGGCGCGATGCCGCTCGCGTCGCGGCGCGAGGAGATCGACCGGTTTCTCACGGGAGGCGCGGACGTGTGCGTCGCGACGGATGTGCTCGGCCACGGCGTCAACCTCCCGTGCGAGACGCTTCTGTTCGCGGAGACGACGAAGTTCGACGGCGAGAACCGCCGGCCGCTCGAGCCCTGGGAGCTGGCCCAGATCGCCGGGCGCGCCGGACGCTTCGGGCTCGTCGAGCGCGGGCACGTCGGCGTGCTCGTCGGCGTGTCCTGGGCGAGCGCCGACCCCGGGCTGGTCGAGTCGGCGCTCGAGCCGCACGTCGAGCTCCCGGAAGGCCATCGCGGCTACCGGATCGTCGACGAGGCCCGGATCGGGCCGCGGCTCGGAGACCTCGGGATCGACGACGCCCGCGATCTCGACGCCGCGCTCGCCGCGTGGCATCGCGTCGCGACGCGGCAGTGGGCACACGAGAGCTGGCTCGCGGTCGAGTCGCTCCAGCCGATCCGCGGTCGCCTCGCGGTGGTCGAGCGACACCTGCGTGGGCGGGGCCGGCGCCTCGAGCTCGCGGACATGTGGTCGCTCGTCAACGCCCCCGTCGACCCGGACGGCGCCGAGCTGCTCGGGCTGCTCGCGCTCGCCGTGTCGGGCGACCGCGCGCAGCGGCCTCTCCTCCAGTTCCTGCTCGACACGTCGCGGCTGCGCGACGCGACGCTCGAGGAGGCGGAGGAGGCGGGGCGGGTCGCCGCGATCCTGCGCTGGTTCGCGCTCCAGTACCCCGGCGTCGGAGGCGTCACGATCGAGCGGGCCGCCGAGCTCGAACGCGCCGCGGCCGAGCGCGTGGTGAAGCGCCTCGCGTTCGAGGTCCGGGACGGCAAGGTCGGGCGTTGCCGCTCTTGCGGGCGGAGCTGCCCGCCCTGGTATCCCCTCTGCGACCGCTGCGCGCGCTCCGGCCGGCGCTAGGCCGCGCGGAAGCGCAGGACTGCCGCGATCGTCAGCGCGTTCGTCGTCAGCGCGACGAGGTTCGAGACGATCAGCGGGGCGTTGGCGATCGCGACGCCGTAGGACAGCCACAGCACGAAGCCGACGAACAGGACGCCGAGGTACGCGAGCGAGACGTCGGCGGACGAACGGCGGACGGTCACGCGCCGCAGCTGGAGGAGCGGAGAGAGGCCCATCGCGATCCCGCACGTGGCGGCAGCGACGGCGAGCATGGTGGTTGCGTTCAAGACTGACCTCCGGAGACGAGGGAAGGCGGGCGGCCGGCGATCAGTCGCGGAGGTCGCCGCGCTCGAGATCCTCGCCGTAGAGCGGCTGGAGATCGGGCGCACGCATGCGGGCAACCGTACCGATTTCCCCGAGGGAAGCTGATATAGACGATGCATGGACGTCGAGCAGCTGCGCGGCTTGCCGCCCTTCGACGGGGTCAGCGAGGCGGGGCTCGAGCGGGTCGCCGCGTGCGCGGCCGAGCTCGATCGCGATGCCGGGCAGGTGCTCGCGCTCCCGGACGATCCCGGGTCGGGGATGTACGTGATCCGGGAGGGAACGGTTGCCGTGGAGCTACGCGCGGGGACGCTCGAGCTCGGGCCGGGCGACTTCTTCGGGGAGCTCGCGCTCCTCGTCGAGGACGGCACCCGCGTCGCGCGCGTTCGGGCCACGAGCGCCGTTCGCTGCGTCTCGATCCCGCGCGACGACTTCCTCTCGCTCGTCGAGACCGAGCCCGCCTTCGCGCTCCACCTGCTGCGGGAGCTCGCGCTCCGGCTCGTCGAGGCGCGCGCGGCCGTCTGAGCCGGCGCGCTCCGTCCCTACACTGCCGTCGTGTCGACCTCGGGCTCGAAGCTCATCGCGGAGAACCGCCGCGCGCGGCACGACTACCACCTGCTCGAGAGGGTCGAGGCGGGCGTCCAGCTGACGGGCACGGAGGTCAAGTCGCTGCGCGCCGGGGGCGCGCAGCTCGGCCAGGCATACGCCGAGATCCGCGACGGGGAGGCGTGGCTCGTGGGGGCCTCCATCGCGGAGTACGTGCAGGGGAACCTCCAGAACCACCGTCCCGAGCGCGACCGGAAGCTCCTTCTCCATCGGCGCGAGATCGACTCGCTCGCGGGGAAGGTCGGCGAGAAGGGCCTGACGCTCGTACCCACGAGGCTCTACTTCAAGGACGGCCGCGTGAAGGTCGAGCTCGCGCTCGCACGGGGCAAGGAGCGCATCGACAAGCGCCGCGACCTCGCCGCCCGGGACGCGCAACGCCAGATCGAGCGGGCCCTCCGGAGCCGTCGCTAGAGAGGCCGGCCGTCAGCGGACGGGGCCGCGGACGGTGACCGAGCCGGGCTCGACCACGTAGCCGTAGCGCTCGTTGAGCCGCCGGATCGGCTCGTTGCGCTCCTCGTTCTGCGTCTCGAGCCGCTCGTAGCCGTGGTCGAGCGCCCATGCGATCTCCGCGGCCTTGAGCGCCCCCGCGATCCCGCGCCCGCGCCAGGCACGGCGCACGCCGGTCATGTCGTGCATGGCGACCGTCGGCCGCGCGCGTGAGAGGGACAGCTTCGCGTAGGCGACGACCTCGTCCCCGACCAGCGCGACGAAGGTCGCCTCGGGGCGGTCGCCGGCGCCCTGCAGGTCCATCGCGAGCCACTCGTCGAAGCCGGCCAGCTCGGCGTCCTCCTCGCCCGGGACGTCCGGGTACGCCTCGCGGGCGACCTCGTACATCCCCGGCGCGGCGTCGGGCCGCTCGGCCCAGCTCACGATCTCGATCCCGGCCGGCGGCTCCACGCTCGGGCGCGCCGCCCGCGTGAGGTCGAGCGCGAGCAGCGAGTTGCGCCCGATCTCGACGAACCCCCGCCGCGCGGCCCACGCGAGGGAAACGTCGTCCACCTCCTTGACCGGGCCGAGCAGGTCGACGTAGCCGAGGTCGCGCGCCCAGGCGGAGAGCCCGTCGAGGAGGGCGGAGCCGACGCCGCGGCGACGCGACTCCGGTGGCACCCCGATCGAGCCGCGAGCGACTCCCTCGGGCGAGTGCCAACCGCCGATCCCGATCGCCGCGCCCACATCCCGTTCCCCCTCACTCGCGAGGAACCAGGCGGTCTCGCGAGCCTGCCGCTTCCAGTCGAGATAGCCCTCGACGGTGTCCGCCTCCTGGGTCGCAGCGTGCGTCACCGCGACCCACCGTGGAAGCTCGCCCTCCCGAATCTCCCGGATCTCCGTCACCGGCGCAGCCTAGAGCCCAGGCGGCTGCGTCGACTCCCGTGGACGAGTAGGCTCACCCTCGAGCTGCCCACGGAGAAGGAGGCCGCCACGTGCGACACGTTGCGCTGACCGTGAACGGGACGCGGCACGAGCTCGAGCTCGAGCCACGCGAGCTGCTCGTCGAAGTGCTCCGCGACCGGCTGCGTCTGACGGGCACGGTCGTGGGCTGCGACACGTCGTCGTGCGGCGCCTGCACGGTGCTCGTCGACGGGGAGTCGGCGAAGTCGTGCACGTTGCTCGGCGTCCAGGCCAACGGCTCGGAGATCACGACGATCGAAGGACTCGCGCGGGACGGTGAGCTCCATCCCGTGCAGCAGGCGTTCCACGACTTCCATGCGCTGCAGTGCGGCTTCTGCACGCCGGGGATGGTGATGGCCGCCGTCTCGCTGATCGAGCACGGGGAGGCGACGAGCGAGGCTGCGATCCGCGTGGGCCTCGAGGGCAACCTTTGCCGCTGCACGGGGTACCACAACATCGTCGCCGCAGTCCAGGACGCGTCGACGGCAATGGGGAGGGCGTCGTGAGAGGTAGCGCAGGCATTGCGACCGCGAAGCGGGCGCCTTCAGGGGTGTGCCCCGCCGGAGGTGGGGATCGGGCGGCGGGGTTCCGCGTCTGCGGAATCCCGCTTCGCGGGCAGGGAATGGGGAGGGCGTCAGCCAAATGAGCGCGACCGAGGAGCGGACGGCGTACATCGGCGCGCCCGTCAAGCGCCGCGAGGACGCGGCCCTGCTGACGGGACGCGCCACGTACGTCGACAACATGTTTCCGCCGGGGACGGTCTCGATGGTCGTCGTCCGGAGCCCGTACGCGCATGCGCGCGTCAAGAGCATCGAGACGAGCGCCGCGAAAGCCGCGTACGGGGTGGTCGGGGTGCTCACTGCAGCCGACTTGCGCGACGACTGGAAGGCGCCGATGCCGTGCGCCTGGCCCGTGACAGAGGACATGAAGAGCCCCGACCACTATCCGCTCACCGACGTCCCCTGCTACCAGGGCGACGGGGTGGCCGTGGTGCTCGCCGAGAGCCGCGCCCAGGCGCAGGACGCGGCGGAGCTGGTCGAGGTCGACTACGAGCCGCTCGCTGCCGTCGCCGGCGTCGAGAAGGCGCTCGAGAGCGGCGCGCCGCTCGTCCATCCGGCCCTCGGCACGAACGAGTGCTACGTCTGGCGCCTCGACACCGACGCGACCGGGCAGGCGATCGACGAGGCCGACGTCGTGGTGACGCGGACGTATTTCCAGCCGCGCCTGATCCCCAACGCGGTGGAGCCGCGCTCGGTCCTCGCGGTGCCGGGGACGACGGGCGACGTGACGCTCTACTCGACCACCCAGATCCCGCACATCCTCCGCCTGCTGGCCGCGGCGGGTCTCGGCCTGCACGAGACGAAGCTGAGGGTCGTCGCACCGGACGTGGGCGGCGGGTTCGGCTCGAAGCTCAACGTGTATGCCGAGGAGCTGCTCGCGCTCGCGCTCTCGCGCCGGCTCGAGCGTCCGGTCAAGTGGACGGAGGAACGGTCCGAGAACTACACCGCGACGATCCACGGGCGCGACGTCGTCACCGAGTACACGCTCGCCGCGACGAAGGACGGGACGATCACGCACTGTCGCGCGCGCGTGAAGGCTGCGATGGGCGCCTACCTCCAGCTCGTGACGCCGGGAATCCCGCTGCTCGGCGCATGGATCTATTCGGGGCCGTACGCGATCCCGAACTACAGCGTGGAGTTCACGGGAGTGTTCACGAACACGACCCCGACCGACGCGTACCGCGGTGCTGGCCGGCCCGAGGCGACCTACGTGATCGAGCGGACGATGGACGCGCTGGCCGACGAGCTCGGCATGGACAAGCTCGAGCTCCGCCGCAAGAACTTCATCGAGGAGTTCCCCGCCCAGCTCGCGTCGGGGCTCACGATCGACTCGGGCGACTACCACGCCTCGCTCGACAAGCTCCTCGAGGCGCTCGACCTCGACGCGATCCGGGCGGAGCAGGCGAAGCGGCGCGAGAACGGCGGCGCGCTCCTCGGAGTCGGCTTCTCGACATACAACGAGATGTGCGGCCTCGCGCCGTCGCGGATCCTCGGCGCGATCCGGTACGCGGCGGGAGGGTGGGACACCGCGACGATCCGCTGTCTGCCGACCGGCTCGATCCAGGTGATCACCGGCACCTCGCCGCACGGCCAGAGCCACGAGACCTCCTGGGCGCAGATCGTCGCCGACCAGCTCGGCTGCGACATCGGCGCGGTCGAGGTCCTCCACGGCGACACGTCGATCTCCTCGATCGGGATGGACACCTACGGGAGCCGCAGCCTTCCGGTCGGCGGCGTCGCGCTCTACCACGCCGCCGAGAAGGTGATCGACAAGGCGCGCCAGATCGTCGCGCACCAGCTCGAGGTCTCGCCCGAGGACCTCGAGTTCGCTGACGGTACGTTCTCCGTCAAGGGCTCGCCCGACAAGAACGCGACGCTCGCCTCGGTCGCGTTCGGCGCCTGGGCGGCGCACGACCTGCCCGACGGCATGGAGCCCGGGCTGGAGGCGACCGCCGTCTACGACCCGCCGAACTTCTCGTGGCCGGCGGGCGCGCACGCGGCCGTCGTCGAGGTCGATCCGGAGACCGGGGACGCGCGCCTGGTGCGCTACGTCGCGGTCGACGACGTCGGGACGGTCGTGAACCCGATGATCGTCGACGGCCAGGTCCACGGCGGGATCACGCAGGGCATCTCGACCGCCCTGTACGAAGAGGGCGCGTACGACGACGAGGGGAACCTCCAGACGGCGAATCTCCTCACGTACCTCGTCCCGTCGGCCGCCGAGTTGCCGTCCTTCGAGCTCGAGCGGACGGAGAGCCCGAGCCCGACCAACCCGCTCGGGGTGAAGGGCGTGGGGGAGACCGGCACGATCGCCTCCGCGCCGGCCGTGATCAATGCGGTGCTCGACGCGTTGTCCCACCTCGGCGTCAAGGACATCCAGATGCCGGCCACACCCGAGCGTGTCTGGCGCGCGATCCAGGAGGCGAAGTCGTGATCCCCGCTCGGTTCGACTACGACGTCGCCGAGAGCGTCGACCATGCGGTCGAACTGCTCGGCGAGGGCGGGGGGGACGCGAAGCTGCTCGCGGGCGGCCATTCGCTGATCCCTGCGCTGAAGCTCCGCATCTCGCGACCCTCGAAGCTCGTCGACCTCGGTCGGCTCTCCGACCTCGCCTACGTGAAGGACGCAGGCACGCACGTCGCGGTCGGCGCGCTGACGCGTCACGCCGCGGTCGCGGCGGATCCGCTCCTGCAGGAGCACTGCCCAATCGTCTCGTTCACCGCGGGCCAGATCGGCGACCCGCAGGTGCGGCACCGCGGCACCCTCGGCGGGACGCTTTCCCACGGCGACCCGGCGTCGGACATGCCGGCGGTGATCCTCGCGCTCGGGGGGGAGCTCGTCGCGCGCGGCAAGGGCGGCGAGCGGACGATCCCGGCGGCGGAGTTCTTCACAGGCGTCTTCGAGACGGCGCTCGCGGCCGACGAGGTGCTCGTCGAGGCACGCGTGCCCAAGCTCGGCGCCTCGACCGGCTGGGCCTACGTGAAGGCGAACCGGCGCGCGCAGGACTGGGCGACGGTCGCCGTCGCCGCCCTCGTCCACCGCGACGACGGCAAGGTGGCGGGTGCCTCGATCGGGCTCGTCAACATGGGCGGCACGCCGCTACGTGCCCGTGCTGCCGAGGATGCGCTCGCCGGTGGTGCCTCGCTCGCCGATGCCGCCGCGCTCGCCGCCGAGGGCGCCGAGCCCCCGAGCGACCTCGCAGGCTCGGCGGAGTACCGCGCGCACCTCGCCCAGGTGATCGCGCGGCGCGCGCTCGAGCAGGCGCTCGCGGGCTAGCCGGAGCTAGATCAGCGGCGTTTCCATCGCGACCCGGAGAGCCTCCTCCGGCGTCATGTCCTCCTCGCAGATGAGACGGTGCGTGAGGACGTACGGCGCCATCTCGAGCGCGTCGTCGACCGTGACCGCGGGGCGCCCCTCGAGGCACGCCCGCGCCTTCGTCGCGCTCATCAGGTGGATCGCCGCACGGGAGCTCGCGCCGAGCATCACGCCGGGCAGCTCGCGTGTGCGCCGCACGATGCCGACGACCAGACGGGCGACCTCCTCGGGCACGACGGTTGCGTCGAGCTCGAGCCGGGCCTTGTCGAGGCCGACGATCCCGAGGAGCGGCTGGATCTCGCCGAGCATGTCGGGCGTGACGCCGGTGTGCGGAAGGCGGAGCATCTCGACTTCGCTCTCGATGTCGCAGTAGTCGATGTAGATCTTGAACAGGAACCGGTCGAGGTTCGACTCCGGGAGCGGGAAGACGCCCTCCTGCTCGTACGGGTTCTGGGTGGCGATCACGAGAAACGGGTCGGGCAGCCGGTGGACCCGGCCTTCGATGGTGACGGCACGCTCCGCCATCGCCTCGAGCAGGGCGGACTGCGTCCGCGGCGGGGTGCGGTTGATCTCGTCGGCGAGGAGGACGTTCGTGAAGATCGTGCCCTCGATGAACTTCGTCTCGCCGGCCCGCATGATGTTCTCGCCGACGAGCTCGGTCGGCGTCGTGTCCGGAGTGAACTGGACGCGGTTGAAGTCCGCGCCGAGCACGTATGCAGTCGCCCGTCCGAGCAGAGTCTTGGCCGTGCCGGGCGGCCCCTCGAGCAGGACGTGCCCGCGCGCGATCGCGGCGACGAGCAGGAGCTCGACGGCCGGGCCCTGCCCGACCACGACCTTCCCGACCTCCTCCTTCGCCCGCTCGCGCAACGCGTGCAGGTTCTCGTAGGCAACCGTCACAGCCACTGCTTCAAGCCTCCTCGAGTCGTTCGCTCTCTCGACCTGACGATAATCGGCCGATCGGCGCTTGTCCTGTAGTCCAGGCTGGCCGCCCCGAACGGCTGCGTCCGGTCTTGTAGCCTCGCCGCGTGCAGCCTCTGCGCTCGCTGGCCCGCGATATCCGCTCCGGCGACAGCTACGCGCTCGTGCTCACGCTGATCCTTGCCTCGCTCGTGGCCGGCATCGTCGCGCCGGAGAGGACCTGGGCGCGCATCGTCGGGGACTGCCTGTTCGCCGCGACCGTCGTGATCGCGTACTGGACGGCGATCGCCCGTCGTGCGTTCCTGGTGCCGAGGGTGATCCTCCCGAGCGCCGCGCTCGCGCTCGTCGTGGTGGGCGCGGCCGAGGGCGCCACCACCGAGGTCACGTCGTCCGTCATCGGCGCGGCGCTGGCCGTCGCCACGGCCGTGCTGATCACGCGGGACCTTCTCGACCGCCGCCGCGTCGACGTCCAGACGGTGCTCGGCGCGCTCGTGCTGTACGTCCTCCTCGGGTTCTTGTTCGCGTTCTCGTTCGAACTCGTGGGCGAGATCGGCGGCGGCCCGTTCTTCTCGAACGGCGACGACGGCACGACCTCCGACTACCTGTACTTCAGCTTAGTCGCGCTCTCGACGACCGGGTTCGGCGACCTCTCGCCCGCGGAGCGGGCCGGCCGCGCGCTCGCCGTGCTCGAGATCGTGGTCGGCCAGCTCTACCTCGTGACCGTGGTTGCAGTGATCGTCACCGCCGCGATGGGCCGGCAGCTGCTCGACGGGGCCAGGCGCCGCGGCTCCGGGTCGGATTGAGTGTTGCCCGGAGTTCCTCTAGTGTGGCGCGCGTGATCAGGTTCCTCATCCGGACGGGGATCATGCTCGTCGCCAACGCGGTCGGGCTCCTCGTCGCAGACGCGGTGCTCGACGGCATGGACCTCAACTTCTCCGGGTTCATCATCGCGGTCGTGATCTTCACGGTGGCGTTGGCCCTCCTGACGCCCTTCCTCGTAAGCACCATGCGACGCCAGGGCTCGAGCTCCGCCGCCCTGGGCGGGGTGGCGCTGATCGCCACACTGGCCTCGTTGATCGTCACCGATCTCCTCTCCGACGGGCTGTCGATCAGCGGCATCGGGACGTGGCTCGCCGCGACCGTGATCGTCTGGGCCGCGTCGCTGCTCGCGGCGTTCATCCTGCCCTTCCTCGGGCTCAAGAAGTACCTCGAAGATCGCTGAGCCGAGCGTCGCCGCTCAGGCCGCCGCGTCGGGCTCCTGCTCCGAGCCGGTCTCCGCGAGGAAGCTCCTCAGGCCGTCGATGCCTCCGGCGTAGCCCTGGTACTCGAGCACCTGGTTGAGCTTCGCGACCACGGCCAGCGCCGGCTGCTCCTGACCCTGCACGTGCTCCCAGTCGGGCTGGATCGACGCGAGGGCGGCGAGGCACGCAAGGCCGCGGTCGATGACGTCGACCTCCCAGGGCTGCAGCGCCACGAGCACCGCCTGCTCGTTCCACCGGTCGCGCTCCGAGCCCTTCATTTCGGTCGGATCCAAGCAGTCGCGCCGGACGAGCACGTCGAGCCCGGAGGCGGCAGAATGTCCCGGTCCCGGCGTCCGACCGGGTCGAGGAGACCGAGGTGCTGCATGGCGGACGAGGAGACACGCGCACAGCTCGAGATCGACCCCGCGTTCCGGACCGTGGAGATGAAGCTGACCGCGCGCGCCCGGGACGAGGACGAGGTGCGTGCGGCGCTCGAGCGCGCCGACGTCGAGCCGCAGACGAGCGAGCTCTACTTCTTCGACACGCCGCAGCTGAGCCTGTTCGAGACGGGAATCGTCCTCCGGGCGCGCATCGTGGACGGCGGGAGGGACGACTCGACCGTGAGGGTGCGCCCTGTGGACCCCAAGCTCGTCGGCGGGCAGTGGAAGGACCACCCTCTGCTCGGGTTCGAGGTCGAGTCGGTCGGGGACGGCTACGTGTCCTCGGCGAGGCTGAGCGAGGAGCAGGAGCCGGGCGAGATTCGGGGCGTCCTGGAAGGAACGCGCGACCCGCGTACGCTCTTCTCCGCCGAGCAGCTGCGGTTCCTCGAGGAGCACGCTCCCGCGGGCGCTGCGGTCGAGTGGGAGCGCGTTCGCGCCCTCGGGCCCGTCCAGGTGCACACGTGGGCGTACGAGCCGGCCGGTCTCGGTCACGAGCTCAAGGTCGAGGAGTGGGTGCTGCCGGACCGGTCGGACCTCCTCGAGCTCTCGATCGACGTCGAGCCGGCCGCCGCGTCAGAGGCGAATGCGCGCTTCGTCGAGTACCTCCGCACGCGCGGCTTCGACCTGGAGGGTGAGCCGCGCACGAAGACGCGGACGGCGCTCGAGCACCTCGCCGGGACGACGCGCGGCTGAGAAAGTCAGGCGTCCGGCTTCGATTGGAGAGAAAGCCGCGACTGCGATAGAGTCGTTCTTACCCCCCAAGGAGGAGAGACCATGGGCTTGATGGAAACCATCACCGGGCTCTTCAAGTCGAGTGGGCTGTCGGACAACCTGGTCAAGAGCGTCACCGGGATGGTTTCGGACGGCTCGATCAACCTGTCCGGGATCAAGCAGAACCTCGACAAGGCCGGTCTGGGCGACATCTTCGATTCGTGGGTCGGCAAGGGCGAGAACAAGCCGATCTCCGCCGACCAGGTGAAGCAGGCGGCCGACCCGGCGAACCTGCAGGCGATCGCGGACAAGGCAGGCGTGAGCGTCGACGAGGCCGCGGACCAGCTGAGCAAGGCGCTGCCCGACATGGTCGACAAGGTGACGCCCGACGGCGTGCTCCCAACCGACGACGCAATCCGCTCCGCGATCGCGGGCGGCTAGCCGACGCGGTCGGTGAACGCCGCGGTCGTGCGCGCCGGCCGCGACCATGCCCACGAAGCTGCCAACGAGTAGGAGGACGGGATGTTCGTGAGACGAGGTCCAGGGCTCGTCCGAGCGGCCGCGACGACCGCGGTCGTCGCGGGAACCGCCGGCGCGGTGAGGCACCACCAGCAGGAGAAGTACGCGGCCCAGGACCAACAAGCAGCGCAGGACGCGGCGTACCAGCAGCAGCAGGCAGCCGCAGCCGCGGCAGCGGCGGCACCCGCGGCGCCCGACATGACGACGCAGCTGCAGCAGCTCGCCGAGCTGAAGGCGCAGGGGATCCTGACCGAGGAGGAGTTCGCGGCCCAGAAGGCAAAGATCCTCGGGTCGTAGCGTGGACGCGAGGCGGGACCGGCGGTGGTGCCGTCGGTCTCGCCCCGCCGCATCGAGGAGCCGCACGTGAGCAGCAAGCCCGCACCGCCCGACGCGTCGGCCGCGCAGGAGGCCGTCCTCGAGGAGATCGACAACCCGATCGAGCGGCTGAAGCTGCTCTCGGGGAACGACGACGAGATCGCGAAGTACCTCGATGCGATCGAGGTGACGAGCCCGCGCGAGCGCGAGATGATGCACGAGATCTCGCGGACGCGCCCCCTGGCGCACCCGGATCTCTTTCCGCAGGCACACCGGAACATCGCCGAGGCGCTCGAGTCGCTCGCACGGCACGGGTATCACGGGACGACGGCGGGGGAGCACGCCGGCCCGCTGCGCGCCGCGATCCGCTGGGGGGTCCAGCTCGTCGCCCGGTACGTCGTCGTCTCGCACATCCGCAACACCTCGACGAAGCTCAGGAACCTCTACGGCCTGCGCGAGATCCAGGCCGTCCCCATGACCCAGGAGCGGCGGGAGCTCCGGCGTGCGCGCATGGACTCCGAGCGGATGGTCGACGCGCTCCAGACCAAGGAGCTCGCGTTGCCCGCGTTCCTCATCGGCGGCGCTGCCCTGCCTCTCTTCGCGTCGCTCGGCCGGCTCACTGGCATCCTCTCGCGGACGCCCGTCGCGGTCGCCCTCGGCATCGCCGGCATGCTCATCGCGCTGGCCATGTCGTGGGTGATCCTCCACGGCGCGGCGCTCGCCTCGCGGCGCATCCGGCTCGCGACGCGCGCGCCGCTCGCGACGCTCTGGGACACGATCGGCTGGTGCGGCAAGCCGCCGAAGGATCAGGCCCGCACGTTCATCATCGTCTCGGTCGGGCTCACGCTCGGCTGCTGGATCTTCGTTCCCCTGCTCGTCGCGATCGGGCTCGCCACGTGAGGCGGTTTCTTTCGTCGGCGCCCGCAGGGGCATAGACTCGCGCCATGCGGAGGTTCTGGCACCGTCCGCTGGGCTCGAAGCTCATCCTCGTCCTGAACCTCGTCCTGCTCGGGGTGTTCCTGATCGCCCCGTGGCAACGGCCGTGCCAGGTCCGTAGCGATCCCAACGATCCCCTGATCTGCGGTCGCACGTTCGCGTGGGAGGGGAGCGACGTCGGGATCTACGCGATGCTGCTCGCCGTCGCGATCCTGGTCTGGGAGCTGCTGCCGGTCCTGATCCCGCGGCTCGGCATGCGCGGCTGGCCGACCGCGATCGTGACTGCCCTGCTCTCGATCGCGCTCGCGGTCTGCACGCTGGCGAAGCTGATCAAGGACAACGAGTTCCAGACCGTGTGGGCCTGGGTCGCCTTCGCGCTCACGCTCGCGATCATGCTGACGGCGCTGATCCGCGTCCGCTTCCGCTGGGAGACGCGGAACAAGCCGGGCCCCGCGGTCGAGCCGGCGGGCTCGACCCCCGCCGCCGGCTCAGGCTCGTAGCTCGCGGACCCGCTCGACGACGAGGAACGCGGCGAACGCGAGCAGCGCGCCGACGAGGACCCACTCCCAGAAGTGGACGACGAGGATCGCCGTTCCGAGGAGCGCGAGGAGAACGGCTACCCGGTTCACCGTGCGGACGAACGTCCCGCGCAGGAAGGACTCGCCGACGATGATCGCCAGCAGGAGCACGAGGACCCAGGCGAGGAGGTGGTCGGTGCCCACGATGATCAGCACGGCGAGCCCGGCGAAGAGCGCGCTCAGGCTGAGCGCTGCCCAGACCTGCGCGGCCCGGCCGAAGCGCATCGTGCCGAGCAGCGTTGGCAGCGCGGCCTTGCGGATGTGTGAGCGCGGGTCGATGCGCCGCCCCTGGCGGAACGCCTCGAGCTGCCGCTCGACGGCCTCGGTGAGGGCGTGGTTCTCGGCCAGCTCGCGCCGGAGGCCCTTGACCTCGGTCGCGGCCTCCTCGACACGTGCGGCGAGCTCCGTGTGCTGCCGGCCGAGGTGCGCGCTTCCCTGCATGCTGAGCAGCTCGACGCCGAGCTGTTGGAGCGCCGACGCACGCTCGGGGATGATCCGCTCGAGCTCTTCCCGGCGGGCGGCCAGCTCCTCGCGGTCCTTTTCCAGCCCAGAAAGCTCCTCCGGCGGCGGCGGCACCTTGTCGAGCTCCGCGAAGCCGAGCGGGTCGAACCAGGCCGAGCGCACCGAGCCGTCCCGGTTGTACATCGGCCCGGCGGGGGCGTTCTCCCCGGCGATCGGATCCTGCGCGTAGAGCCCCCAGAGGCCCCGGTAGGCGTTGACCCAGGGCGTCTTCTCGTCGATCGGGTTCGGTGACCAGGCGCGCGTCTGTCCCGGCCCGACGGAGACGCCGTCGCCGCGGGCGAAGTCGACGAACGGGATGCGGAGGCCGCTCCCCGGCTCGCCGCCCTGTCCGAGTGTGTCCCGCCAGAATCGGTCGAGCGCCGCCAGCGCGCCCTCGATGCGGCGCGGCACCGGGAGGGGCACCGCAGCCTGGTACTCGCCGGCCTGGAAGTACGAGGCGTGCGAGCCCGCCCCCGCGAAGACGACAGGGTGGGCGCCTTCAAGCCGCAGGTCGGTCGGATCGTCGAACCGACGGCGCAGGTCGGCTCCGTGGAAGTCGTGCGAGGCGTACGCGAACCACTCGGGGATCAGGCTGCCCTCGTCCTCGTAGAGGTAGACGGCGATCATCTCCCAGTCGGATTCGTGGTCGTTGACGCCGTGGTAGCCGGAGCGCCAGTTGTTGTAGGCGAAGAAGAACCAGTACTGGCAGATCACCCAGCCGCCGTGCCGCACGACGCGGCCGTGGTAGACGAACCGGTCGTCTGCCTCGCGCAGCTCCGCGGCCTTGAGCTCGGCCGCGGCTGCGGTCGCGCCGGGCACGCGGCCGCGAATCAAGAGCGTTGCCGAGAAGAGCGCGTCGCCGAGGCGCGGGAGGAGGCCGCCGCGCGCCAGCCGGCCGATCCCCGCCCTGAACCGCAGCTCCTGCCGGCGCTTGCGCCTGCTCGCGTCGCTCAGCACCTTCGTGCTCTCGGCGAGATCGAGCTCGCCAATGAAGCGGAGGTAGAAGAGCGACCCGAACTCGGCCGCGCGCGGCTCGATCAGCGCGTCCATCGTCATGGCGCCCTCGGGGATCAGCTGCTCGTCGCGGTCGTCCGGGTGGTAGAGCCAGAGGCTGCAGGCGTCGACATAGGGCTCCACGTCCATCGGGAAGAACTGCTCGCCGCTCGTGAAGTGCACGACCGGCTCGAACGCCCGCAGGAGCTCGAGGTCAGTCGCGGTCGAGCGGATTCCGAGTTGGGCGGTCGAGCTGGGCAGCGGGAGGCTCCTTGATCCCGAACGCGACCTGGACGTCTCGCGGCGTCAACGCGAAGACCGCGACGACGTAGAGGGCAAGGCCGAGGTAGAAGGCGTCGTCGAAGAAGAAGTGGCGGAGGATCTGGTACGTGAGGCCCGCGACGGCCCAGATCATGAACAGCTCCCAGGCCCACGATCGCATGCGGAGCGCGCCGATCCCGACGGCTAGCGCAGCTACGCCGAACCCGACGTAGGCGAGGCCGTGGGCGAGTTGCGAGCGATCGCCGCCGACGTCGTCGAGCAACGTCGCTGCGTGCCAGAACGAGATCGCGGCCGCGACGATCGCGATCGCGAGGACGACCGAGACGCTGACGGGACGTTTCGCCCTCGGCGGCGCCGCGCCGGAGTCGATCGTAGTCACCCCCGCGACCATAGTCCTCGTTTGCTTGCCGGACAAGGTGCGCCGGGAGAGGCGCGGGGGCTATGTCTCCGTCTCGTGCGAGTTGCCCTTGAGAACCGTCGTCGCGACCCTGAGGCCCACGCGACCCGGGAAGAGCACGAGATCGACGACCTGTCCGATCGCGCTGCCGCCGGGCAGCTGCTCCTCGATCGCCTCGACGACGTCCTCCGACGCCTCGAGCAGCTCCTCGCCGACGCCGCCGGCGAACGGCACGACGGCGTCGGCGAGCTGCGACGCCGCCGCGCCCGCGATCGCCGCCGACAGCCGGTCGAGCGTTTCGCGCACGGCCTGTTCCGCCTCGTCTCGCGAGGCCTGGATGGCACGCAGCGCCTCCTCGCGGTCGTCGCCGAGCGTCCGCCACCACTCGACCCCCGCCGCGTGCCCGACGCGCCGGACGAGGACGACGAGCAGCACCGTGCCGACCACGGCCCAGGCAATCGCGAGGAGGAGGGCCGCGAGCCAGGTCGGCACGAGGTGGGCGAGGCCCGCGACGGCCGCCCAGTTGGCGAGCGCGAACGCCGCCGCGAACGCCAGCACGACCACCACGGCGGCGGCCGCGCCGAGAGCGGCCCTCCGCACCTGCGGGACGTGACGCGAGGCGCCGAGCGTCGCTTCGCACGCCGCCAGGCGGCTCGTGTCGCGCGCGAGCCGCTCCACGAGCTCCGCGACCGACTCGTCGCCGTCGTCCGGCTCGTCGCTGTCGTCCGGCTCGTCGCTGTCGTCCGGCTGTTCGGCCTCGTCCGGCTCGTCGGCGTCGTCCGGCATGCAAGGGACCCTAGCGCCTCGAGGGGCCCGAAGACCGTCGGGGCTTACTGGCGTAGTCTCCCGACAGGTGGAGGCGACATCCGCAGCGGCGGGTGAGACCGAAAGCGCGGAAGAGCGTGGCCGCTCGCTTCGCACGGCGGCGACGATCACCGCAGCGGTCGGCGCCCTGCACGCGCTGCTGTTCCTCCTCTCTTGGTGGCTCGTCTCGGATGCCCCGGGCGCGAGCGCGACGACGGCGGAGATCACGGACTACTACGCGAGCGCCTCCTCGCGCCGCGTCGTGCTCGTCGGCCTCTACGTGATGCCGTTCGCGGGAATCGCGTTCGTCTGGTTCGTCGTCGCGCTGCGGATGTGGGAGGAGGGGTCCACGCACCGCCGCAGCGTCCTTCAGTCGAACCTCCAGCTCATCTCCGGGACCATCTACATCGCGCTCTTCTTCGTCGCGGCGGCGTCGAGCTCCGTCGTCGCCGCGAGCATCGAGTTCTCCGACGGCGAGGTCGACCCCGCGACCGCACGCCAGTTTCCCGTGTTCGGGAGCACGGTGCTCTTCGTCTTCGCGTTCCGGATGGCGGCGATGTTCGTGTTCACGACCTCGGCGATCGGCCTCCGCGCCGGGATCCTGCCGCGCTGGTTCGCCTGGGGCGGCTACCTGGTCGGGGCGTTCCTCCTGCTCAGCGCCTCCTTCGAGCGCTGGTTCGTGCTCGTCTTCCCGCTCTGGCTCTTCGTGCTCAGCGCGCTGCTCCTGCGTGTCGCGCGGCGGATCGACCCCGAGCTGCGCCTGCCGCGTCACCAGGGCTTCCTCGTGCAGCAGGCGCCGGCGGTACGCCGGGGCTAGCCGTCTCCGGCCGAGCGGCTAGGCTTCGGGGGTACGGAACATACGGGGGCGACCAGGTATCGACGTGGTTGATTCTCCGGTCGAGCAGCGAGCCGAGGTCGCCGGTCGGCCTCGTAAAACAACCGGCACCAACGCAAGTGCGAAGCAAAACCTCGCACTCGCCGCCTAGTCGAATCTAGGTCAGGCGACGTCCCATCCCGGTTCGGCCCGAGGCCGGGGTACGGGGCGCCAACGATCGGGCTCGGAGCCGAAGGAACGCCGATCGCCGGAGGCTCGACACCCAAAGGATAGG
>DATBET010000193.1:0-13371 GCA_036558885.1 Gaiella sp. | reverse complement strand
GGTGACGCTGATGACGATCCACAACGCGAAGGGCCTCGAGTACCGCGTCGTGTTCCTGATCGGGATGGAGGAGGGGATCTTCCCGCACTCCCGCTCGATCGAGGACAACGAGGTCGAGGAGGAGCGGCGGCTCGCGTACGTTGGGATGACGCGCGCGATGGAGCGGCTGACGTTGACGCACACGACGGCACGCTCGCTGTACGGCCGCCGCGAGTACAACCTGCCCTCCCGCTTCCTCGACGAGCTGCCCGAGACGGTCGCGCGCGAGCGTCTGCGCCCCGCCTCGTGGGCCGGGTACGCGCAGTCGGCGCGCCAGATCGCTCCGCGCGAGGAGCGCGACCTGCCGGCGCTCTCGACGGGCGACTCCGTGCGGCACGGGTCGCTCGGGGAAGGCGTCGTCACGCGGATCGAGCCCGGCGGCGTCGTCACCGTGCGCTTCGCGGCGGACGGGAGCGAGCGACGGCTGATGATCGAGTACGCCCCCCTCGAGAAGCTCTAGCCGCACCGGTCTAGGATCGCCGGATGCCGTACCGCGTCCGACCCGTCCGCGATGTCGGGGAGTACCGTGCCGCGCTCGGGAGCATCGGCCACTACTTCGGCTGGGTGCCGACCGAGGAGGACGCCGAGCGGTTCTCCTCGCTCCTCCCGCACGAGCGCCTGCACGCCGTGTTCGACGACGGCCGCATCGTGGCGGGGGCGGGCGCCTACGGGCTCGAGCTGACGCTTCCCGGCGGGCCTGCCCCCTGCGCGGGCGTGACGGTGGTCGGTGTGCTGCCCTCCCATCGGCGGCGCGGCCTTCTGCGGCGCATGATGGAGCTCCAGCTGCGCGACGTCCGCGAGCCCGAGGAGCCGATTGCAGCCCTCTGGGCGTCCGAGGAGACGATCTACGGCCGCTTCGGCTACGGGCTCGCGTCGCTCTGCACGAACCTCGAGGTGCGGCGGCGGAGCGTCCGGATTCGCCCCGAGCTGACGCGCGACGGCTCGATGAGGCTGATCGAGAACGACGAGGCGCTCCGCATGCTCCCCCGCCTCTACGACCGCATCCGCAAGCGGTCACCGGGGTTCCTCTCGCGATCGCGCGGCTGGTGGGAGACCCGCAAGCTGAGCGACCGGCCCGAGAACCGGCGCGGCGCCGGGCCGCTCGTCCGCGCACTCCATGAGCGCGGCGGCCGGCCGGCGGGCTGGGCGCTCTACCGGATCGCGCAGGAGGGCGCGACGTTCGAGGATTGGAAGAAGACCGTCAGGGTGATGGAGGTCCACGGCGTCGACGACGCAGCGCGGCGCGAGCTTTGGCGGTTCCTCCTCGAGATCGACTGGACCGACGCCGTCACCGTCGACGGGCTCGCGGTCGACGACCCGGTGCTGCTCCTCGTCGACCGGATGAACGAGCTGCGGGCGCGGATCTACGACGGGCTCTGGGTGCGGCCGGTCGACGTCCCGGCGGCGCTCGCGGCGCGCGGTGTCTCCGGAGACGGACGCGCGACGCTCGAGGTGACGGCCGACCCGCAGTTCGCGGACAACGTCGGCACCTGGACGGTCGAAGGCGACCGTGTGCGCCGCACGTCGCGTCGGCCGGACGTACGGCTCGACGTCGAGGGTCTCGGCATGACGATGCTGGGCGGCTTCACGTTCGCGCAGCTCGCGCGCGGCGGCCGAGCAGAGGAGGCATCGCGCGGCGGGCTGGCGCGGGCGGACGCGCTCTTCCGCACCGAGCGGGCGCCCTGGTGCCCGGAGATCTTCTAGCCTCCGTCGCATGCCCGAGGCCGTGATCCTGTCCGGGGTGCGGACGCCCGTCGGCCGTTACGGCGGTGGCCTCTCGGGGGTGCGTCCCGACGACCTCGCGGCGGTCGCGGTCGGTGCGGCCGTGGAACGCGCAGGCGTCCCGGCCGGCGAGATCGAGGACGTCTGGCTCGGCTGCGCGAACCAGGCCGGGGAGGACAACCGCAACGTCGCACGGTTCGCGGCGCTCCTCGCCGGCCTCCCCGAGACCGTCGCGGGCGTCACCGTCAA
The DNA here is from genome assembly GCA_036558885.1 of Gaiella sp. Taxonomy (GTDB): domain Bacteria; phylum Actinomycetota; class Thermoleophilia; order Gaiellales; family Gaiellaceae; genus Gaiella. Next base: position 11,361 of record DATBET010000193.1, on the reverse strand, counting down.
CCGTCTCTGTGCCTCCGGGCTCTCCGCGATCGCCGGCGCCTGCCATGCCGTGATCGCGGGGGACGGCGACCTGTTCGTCGCAGGTGGGGTGGAGTCGATGAGCCGCGCGCCGCTCGTCACGGCGAAACCCGATGCGGCCTTCCCCCGCGGCGACCGGACGATGTACGACACGACACTCGGCTGGCGGTTCGTGAACCCAAGCTACGAGGAGCGCTTCTCGACCGCCTCGATGGGCGTCACCGGCGAGAACGTGGCCGAGCGCTGGGACGTCTCCCGCGAGGAGCAGGACGCGTTCGCGCTCCAGTCGCAGCAGCGCTGGGCCGACGCCGACGCCGACGGGCGCTTCGTCGACGAGCTCGTTCCGGCGGGTGAGCTCGAGCGGGACGAGCACCCGCGGACCGACACCACCGCGGAGAAGCTGGCGTCGCTGAAACCCGCCTTTCGTCCCGACGGCACCGTCACGGCGGGAAACGCGAGCGGGATCAACGACGGCGCCGCCGCGGTCGTCGTCGCGAGCGGGGAGCGCGCGCGCGAGCTCGCGCTCGAGCCACTCGCGACCTTCCGCGGGTCGGCGGTGGCCGGAGTCGATCCCGCCGTGATGGGGATCGGCCCCGTGCCCGCGATGCGCAAGCTGCTGTCGCGCACGGGCGTCGCCGTCGAGGAGCTCGACCTCGTCGAGCTGAACGAGGCCTTCGCCTCACAGTCGGTCGCGGTGATCCGGGAGCTGGGCCTCGACCCCGAGCGCGTCAACGTGTCCGGCGGCGCGATCGCGATCGGCCATCCGCTCGGCATGTCCGGCGCCCGCCTCGTCGTCACGCTCCTTCACGAGCTTCGGCGGCGCGAGGGGCGCTACGGCGTCGCGACGATGTGTATCGGCGTCGGCCAGGGCCAGGCTGCGCTGTTCGAGCGAGGCTGAGCGTGGCCGGCAGGCGCATCGCGATCCTCCTCGACATCGACGGGACGCTGATCGTCTCGGGAGGGGCGGGCGCCACCTCCTGGAAGCGCGCCTTCGACGAGCTGTACGGCATCCCCGCGGACATCGGCGAGTTCACCGACACCGGCATGACCGATCCCGAGGTGGCCCGCAAGACGTTCGAGGCGGTCGTCGGCCGCGCTCCGTCCGGCGACGAGTTCGCACGGCTGCTCGAGCGGCGTCAGCACTACCTCTACGACGCGGTCGAGGAGTCCGCGCACTACCGCGTGTTGCCGGGCGTGGAGGAGCTTCTGCCCGGGCTGCTGAGCGACGGCTACCTCCTCGGCCTCGTCACCGGCAACCTCGAGGCGGCGGCGCACATCAAGCTCCACCGTGCGCGGCTGAATCGTTTCTTCTCGTTCGGCGGGTACGGCTCCGACTCGCCCGACCGTGCCGAGGTGACCCGCGTCGCGATGCGCCGAGCGGCCGTCGTCTACGGATCGTCGCTCGAGCCGGCGCAGGGAATCGTGGTCGGCGACACCCCGCACGACGTCGAGGCGGCGCACGCGGCGGGGCTCGAATGCGTGGGCGTCGCGAGCCACGGCTTCGACTGCGACGAGCTGCGCGCCGCCGGAGCCGACTACGTGATCGACTCGCTCACGGAGGGCCTGCCCGGGCTACGCTAGACTCGACCTTCCGGATCACCCGGGCGCTTAGCTCAGTTGGGAGAGCACCAGCTCGACAAGCTGGGGGTCACTGGTTCGAGCCCAGTAGCGCCCATTCAGCCGTTGTCACGCTGACATCGGTTGCAATTCGGCAAGTAGCGGTACCGATCGCTCTTGCTGAAAGGAACTGCGGAAGTCCGCAGAGACCTTGCTGCACGGAGCGGCGCTCGAGCGATGAGATCCGCCTCCCCGCGCGGTCTTGGAAAGCGAGCACGAGAGGACAGCTGCGGGTGCGCGTGCTCGACCCCGAGCTGGTCTGGCTCGCGCACGAGCACGAGCCGTGGCGACCCCGCGCCTCCGCCCGCTCGCCTCAGCGCCGCGCATAGGCCCTGCTAGCCCTTCGGACGGGCAAAAAGCGCTGCCGGAGCGCCGATACAGGAAGTCCGTGAGCGAGGCGACCCCCGAAGACAAGGCTCCCGAGGGCGCGTACCAGGGGCTTCCCTGGTTCGACCGGGTCTGGGTCGCCCTCCTGGTCTTCGTCGTCCTCACGGCCACGTGGCGCGTGCTCCTCTGAGGGCCGACCGGGCCGCTCACTCGTAGCGGAGCGCGTCGGCCGCGTGGATCCGTGCCGCGAGCCAGGCGGGCAGGCTGGTCGCCGCGGCGACGACGGCGACCGTGCCGATCGGGATCGAGAGGAGCGACCACCACGGCGCGATGACGGCGTCCTCGGTCGAGTCGCCGGCGATCGCGAAGAGCGTGAGGTACAACCCGATGCCGAGCGGCACCGCGAGGAGGGACGCGAACAGCGCCAGGGCGGTATGGGAGCCCACGACGGCGGAGACGATCTGGCCGGGCGTGACGCCCACCGCCTTGAGCACGCCGTAGTCGCGGATGCGCTCCCTGACCGAGAGCAGGACGATGGCGACCAGCGTCGTTGCCGTGATCACCAGCAGGACGGCGTCGAGCGTGTAGACGAGAAGCAGCAGCTCGTCCGGGAAGTCGCTCGGCTCCGACGCCGGCTTCGCGTCGAGGGTGGCGTCGAGCGAGAGCGCCGTGACCACCACGGCCCCGGTGACCGCGACCGCGGCGGCGAGGAGCACCGTGCGGCGCCCGCGCACGAGGAGCTCCCTGAGGCCCAGCGAGACCGTCCACGGGGCGACGCGCCGGACGAAGGCGCGCGCCACCAGCGAGTCGGGGACGGAGACCGAGCCCGCGCGCATCGCCTCGAGCGCCGAGTAGCGCGTGCTGCGGCGGACGGAAGTCAGGGCGCCTGCGAACAGGACGGGGAGGATCACGCAGCAGGCGACGACGATGTGCCAGGGGTTCGCCGCGAGCGACGGCGAGCCGACCAGCGTCTCGGCGCTCGGTGCGGCCAGCTCCGGCGCGAGGGTGGCCCCGAGCGCGAAGCCCAGGACGGATGCGGCGAGCCCGAGCGCGGCGGCTTCGATCGCGAACACGAGCCCGACCTGGCGTGGCGTGAGCCCGACCGCCTTGAGCAGGCCGAGCTGACGGTGCTGGTCGCTCGCGCGGGCGCCGGCGAGGATGCCCATCACGACGAAGGCGACGATCAGCAGAAGGACGGTGAACATGGTGACGATCACCTGCGTCCCCTGCGCGTCGCCGAGCGCGAGGTCGCGCTGCCCCTGCCACGTCTGGAAGAAGGAGCCCCCGGGCCCGGCCGGTACGGCTGCGGCGGCACGCGTGGCGAACGCCTGTGCCGCAGCAGGGTCACGCAGCCGGATCGCCTCCGTCCAGCGCCAGCGGGCGCGGTCGGGCTCCACCCGTGCGAGCGTGGCCCGGGTGACCCAGGCGAGGCCGGGGTTGCTCCGCGGGTAGCGCGCCTGGCTCGGGACGACGGCGGTGCCGAGCACGGGGACCCCGACGGCCCCGTGCGAGGTCGACAGTCGGACGGTCTCCCCGGGCCGCAGACCGAGCGCGCCTGCAAAGCTGCGCTCGAGCACGATGCCACCGTCCCGGAGGCCGGAGCCCGCGGTCGGGAGCGGCACGTTCACCGTGGCTCGTCGGCTCGTGCCGGCGAGCAGCACCCGCTCGCCGCGTTCGCCCCTCCGCATGGTCGCCGACACGAGCGCGACCGGCGCGCCGCGCTCGGTGACGCCGGACAGCCGCCCGATCGCGACCGCCTCGCCGCGCGAAGGGACGAACGCGAGCACGTGCGCCCCGTTGGACTCCACGAAGGTCCGCTCCCACGGATCGATCGCGGTCGAGCGGACCTCCAGCGCGAGGACGATCGTCCCGGCAGCCGCGGCCGCGATGGCGATCGTCAGCGCACTCGCGAGGAGCCGCGAGCGGATCCCCGCGAACGCCAGCCCGATCAGCATCACAGTCATCCCGGGCTCTGGAGCTCCAGCAGAGGAGGCACCTGGCGAGCCGCGGCGAGCTCGGTCTCGTCGGCGACCAGGCCGTCGCGGAGCGTGACCACCCGATCGGCGGTCGATGCGACGCTCGCGTCGTGCGTGACGAGCAGCAGCGTCTGTCCGCGGTCCCGCGCGTCGCGGAACAGGGCGAGCACCTCCCGGGCCGCCGACGAGTCGAGATTCCCGGTCGGCTCGTCGGCGAGAACCACGTCAGGCCTGTTGGCGAGCGCGCGCGCCAGCGCGACGCGCTGTTGCTGCCCGCCGGAGAGCTGCGCGGGCGCAGCTCCGTGCTTCTCGGGGACACCCAGCTCGTCGAGGAGCTCGCCCGCCTCGCGGCGAGCGTCCCGACGGCCCCGCCCGACGAGCAGCAGGGGAAGCTCGACGTTCTCGAGCGCGGTGAGCGTGGGCACGAGGTTGAAGAACTGGAACACGAACCCGACCTTGCGGCGGCGAAGGCGCGCGAGCTGCGTCTCGCTCATGCCGTCGATCCGCACGCCGTCGAGCCAGACCTCGCCGGCCGTCGGCCGATCGAGCCCGGCAAGCAGATTCAGCAGGGTGGACTTGCCGCAGCCGCTCGGGCCCATGATCGCGACGAACTCGCCGCGCTCGAGCGCGAGGTCGACGCCGCGAAGGCCCAGCACCTTCGAGCCGCCGGTCTCGTAGGTCTTGGCGAGCTGCCTCGCCTCCACTATCGGTGCCATCAGGGTTCCTCCGTGAGTGCGAGTCGCCGCTCGATCAGCTCGAGCCACTCGAGATCGGCCTTCAGGTGCAGGATCGCCCCCTCGACGAGCAGCTCGGCGGCCGGCGCCTTTCCGTTCGCCTGAAGCAGTGCGTTCAGGTCGCGGAGCGATTGCAGATACTCGCGCCGCTGTTCCTCGAGCAGCTGCTTCGGCTCCGCCAGGCGGGTCGAGGCGAGCACGACGAACTTCATGAAGAACTCGTCCTTGAGCCGTCTGCCCGAGACCGGCGCCGCGATCCAGTCGGCAAGGGCTTTCCGGCCAAGGTCGGTCAGCTCGTAGACGCGCTTCCCGCGGCCGTCTCCGGGCACCGCGCGACCGACGACGAGCCCGTCGCGCTCGAGCCGTCCGAGCGTGACGTAGATCTGGCCGGTGTTCACGGCGGGGAGCAGATCGCCGAACTCCTGCTCGAACGATTGCTTCAGCTCGTAGCCGTGCGAGCGGTCACCGCTGAGGAGCGCGAGGAAAAGCTCCTTCATGAGTAACGACAATACATTCTCGTTATCTATCTGGCAAGCCGATCGCCTCTGGCAGGCTCGAGGTCTGCGGCTCACGTCGACCGAGGAGGTGCTCCATGTGGATCTCCAGGAAGCTGGCCGTCGGGGCAACCGCGCTCGTCGCGCTGTCGGCGACGGCCGGCGCCGTTGCGACGAGCCTCGTCTCGGGTGAGGAGGCGAGCGCGAAGAACGGCGGAGCGGGGCTCTGGCAGCTCTACGACCAGACGCTCTCGCACGCCCGCTACATCGACCTGACGCACTCGATCACTCCCGGCATGCCGGTCTGGAAGGGGTTCGGGCCGGCGACGTTCAGCCCGACCGTCGATCCTTCGACCGGGACGGCGTACACGTACGCCAAGGACGGGTTCGAGGCGACCGCCTACCGGATCGCGACGGACCAGTTCGGGACGCAGCTCGACCCGCCGGCGCACTGGGCGCCGGAGTACCCCGGGATCGACGAGCTGCCGGCGACCTACGCCGTCCGGCCGCTCGTCGTGATCTCGATCGTGCCCCAGGTGGCGAAGGACCCCACCTATGCGCTCCAGGTCTCGGACATCCGCGCCTGGGAGAAGCAGAACGGGCGGATCCCGCGCGGCTCCGTCGTGATGGTGCGCTCCGACTGGTCGAAGAAGTGGACGGACGACCCCGTGAAGGCGAAGGAGCTCGCGGCCGACCCGAGCTTCCCGGGGGTGAGCCTCGCGGCGCTCGAGTTCCTCCACCTCCAGCGCCACATCCTGTTCCACGGGCACGAGCCGCTCGACACGGACACGACCCCGACGCTCGAGGGGGAGTCCTGGCTGATGTACAACGGCTACACGCAGGCCGAGGGCGTCACGAACCTCGACGGCGTGCCGGAGACCGGCTGCCTCGTGAGCATCGGCTACCCGAAGTTCAAGGGCGGGCTCGGAGGCTACGCCCGCTACGTCGCGATCTGCCCGCCCGGAACGGCGAAGGGCGACCGCATCTCCAACCGCGACGCGCCGCTCCCGAAGAGCTCGACGCCCCTGCACTGGGACACGAGCCTCGGCTATCGCGTGCGCTGATTGCGCGGTCGGCGGCGGGCCGCAGGTCGCGGCCGGCCGCCGTTCCGCCGGTTGAGCCCGCACTGTCCTGCGAGATAGCATATGGTTCGCATTGCGAGGAAAACGGGTACGTGGCAGACGTCACCCGCGCCGGAGGTAGCCGCCATGAGCTCGGAGATCATGCAGGTCGTCCTGATGGATCGAGTCCGTGCCCACGGGCCGATGCTCGAGGTCTGTCCCGCCCCGGGCTGCTCGGCACTCACGATGGGCGGCACGTGCGTCGAGCACGATCCCCCTCTCGAGACGACGTTCCCGCGCGGCCGGCCGTACCCCGCGAGGCCGGCGAAGGGGACGGCCCCTGTGCGGCTCGTCGACGAGCCCCTCCGGGCCCCGACCGCCTGAGCGCTCACGCGCCACAGCTCGATGTAGAGGCGGATCGGCCAGCGGAGCGGCGCGAAGTCGATCGTCAGCGGCGTTCCCAGCACGATCCCGAGCGTCGAGCCGACCGCCCGGATCACCCGGCCGAGGGATGCAGGATCGCCGCGTCGTGCGGACGGTGAGCGCATGGGTGCTTCCTCCGGGTGGAACCTCGAGACGCGGCGGCCTCGCGTCCGCACCGCGCCGACGACGGCGGCGGCCACGGTCGTGAGGCTCGCCCGCGTCCCGGGACGCGCGGCGCGCCACGGCGCCGCGGTCACGCGCCTCCGCGCTGCACGGCAGACGCTTCGCGCGCAGGCGCGTTAGTCGCCGCGCCAGCTGTCGCGGCGATCACCGCCGCCACCTGATGGGGTGTTTCGGAACCGCCTGACCGGGAATCCGTCGGGCTTGCGCACCGAGCTCGAAGGGGGTTCCTGTCGTCTACCTCTACGTCGTCTACGCGCTCCTGACGCTGGCGCTGACCGCGATCGCCGCGTCGACGCTTGTCTGGACGCTCCATGCGTGGCAGTGGCAAACCGTCGACGGCGCGCGAGTAGGATCGCCGCATGCGGATCCGCGCAGCCGTCCTCGAGGAGTTCGGGCAGCCCCTCGTCGTGCAGGAAGTGGAGCTCGCCGAGCCGCGCGCCGGCGAGGTGCTCGTCCGGCTCGCCGCGTGCGGCGTCTGCCACACCGACCTCTACACGGCGTCGGGCGCGGACCCAACGGGTTACGCACCGTGCGTCCTCGGCCACGAGGGCGCGGGCGTCGTCGAGCGCGTGGGCGAGGGCGTCACCCTGCTCGAGCCGGGCGACCACGTGATCACGCTGTTCGCGCCGGAGTGCGGCGAGTGCGTCCACTGCCGGAGCGACCGCACGAATCGGTGCGTGGCGATCCGCGACGAGCAGGGGCGCGGCTACCTGCCCGACGGCACGACGCGGCTGACACGCGACGGCGCCGAGCTACGTCACTTCATGGGCACCTCCACGTTCGCCGAGCACACCGTGATGCCCGAGATCGCGCTCGCGAAGGTGAAGCCGGACGCGCCGCTCGAAGGCTGCGCACCCTTCGCCTGCGGCCTGTCGACCGGGATCGGCGCGGTGCTCTACACCGCGCGGGTCGAGCCCGGATCGACATGCGTCGTGTTCGGCTGCGGGCTCGTCGGGCTCGGCGCGGTGATCGGGGCGCGGCTGGCCGGTGCGGCGCGGATCGTCGCCATCGACCTCTCCGAGGAGCGGCTCCAGCAGGCGAGGCACCATGGCGCGACCGACACACGGGCCGCCGGCGAGGACACCGTGGACTGGATCAGGGAGGAGACCGGCGGCTTCGGGGCGGACTACACCTTCGAGGCGACCGGCAACGTCGCGGTCATGCGCCAGGCGGTCGAGGCGGCCCGCGAAGCGTGGGGGCTCGCGACGATGTGCGGTGTCGCGGGCAAGGGGGAGACGCTGGACGTCGTCCCGCGTTTCCTCATCACCGGCAGGCGGGTCACGGGCTCGTCCTTCGGCGGCGTCAAGGGACGCACACAGGTGCCGCAGCTCGTCGACCGCTGGCTGGCGGGCGAGATCGACGTCGAGGCGCTGCTCTCGCATCGGCTGCAGCTCGACGAGGTGAATCACGGCTTCGAGCTGCTGGAGGCCCAGGACGGGATCCGCAGCGTGATCACGTTCGACTGAGGGCGTGCGCGTCGGCGCCAGGGCCCGAGCGGGAGCTCCGCGCGGGCGGGTCCGACGGCATTGCGCGCGGGCACGCCGCTCGGGCGGGTGCCGGCGAGCGCCTCGCCGCGCGAGTCGAACCGCCGCATGATCTGGGTGTCGCGTGGCTCGGACATCGCATACTCCTCTCTACGTCGAGTATCTTTGCTGCAAGTAACTTCATGGCAAACTACTACACCAGATAGCTTGACGTCAAGACTCTTTCAATGGAAGATCATTCGGTGACCACTCGACCGACCGCGAAGCCGAAGCCGGACGCGGTCGACGCGAACCTCGAGATCTGGGCGCGCGAGCTCCCGGAGCTCGATCTCGAGACGGAGGGCATCATCGAGCGCATCCACCGCCTGGAGCGGTTCGTCGACCGCGCGGTGCAGGAGACGCTCGAGGAGTTCAACGTCTCGCACGGGGAGTGGAAGGTGCTCGCGAACCTCCGCCGCGCCGGCCCGCCCTACCGGGGGAAGCCCGGGATGCTCGCCAAGCGGCTCGCGCTCTCGAGCGGCGCCATGACGAACCGCCTCGACAACATGGAGGCGCGGGGCCTCCTCCGCCGTCTCGACGACCCCGACGACCGGCGCGGGGTGATCGTCGAGCTGACCGACGCGGGCAAGGAGCTCTGGGACGCGACCGTCGCCGCGCAGGCCGAGAAGGAGTCACTCGTCGACTCGGTGCTCGGCGAACGCGAGAAGCGCCAGCTGAACGACCTCCTCCGCCGGCTCATGCACGCGTTCGAGGACGTGCACGGGCCTGCCGTCGAGCCGCACGACTGAGCGCGTCGCGGCCTTCCCGCGAGAGGTCGAGGCCGGGGGCGGCGCCGACTATCCTGGCCCGACCATGAACGTCACGCTCCCCGACGGCTCCGCCCTCGAGCTTCCGGACGGCGCGACGGCGCTCGACGCCGCGCGCGCGATCGGGCCGAGGCTCGCCGAGCAGGCCGTCCTCGCGCGCGTGAACGGAGAGCCGCGCGACCTCCGGCGGCCGCTCCCCGACGGCGCGTCGCTCCAGCTCCTCACGACACGCGACCGCGACGACCCCGACGCCCTGTACGTGCTGCGCCACTCGGCCGCGCACCTGCTCGCCGAGGCGGTCCGCCGCCTCCATCCAGGCGTGAAGGTCGCGATCGGCCCGCCGATCGAGAACGGCTTCTACTACGACTTCGAGTTCCCGCAGCCGATCCGCGAGGAGGATCTCGCGGCCATCGAGGCGGAGGTCGCCCGCGAGATCGCGGAGGGCCGTACGTGGGAGCGGACGGAGATCGACCGCGACGAGGCGCGAGCGCGCTTCGAGGCGGAGGGCGAGCAGTACAAGATGGAGCTCGTCGACACCGCAGACGGCTCGATCTCGCTGTACACCCAGGGCGACTTCACGGACCTCTGTCGCGGCCCGCACCTCCAGGACGCGACGCCGATCAAGGCGCTCAAGCTCACCGGCCTCGCCGGCGCGTACTGGCGCGGCGACGAGAACAACACCCAGCTGACGCGGATCTACGGCACGGCGTTCTTCACGCAGGAGGACCTCGACGCGTACCTCGAGCGGCTCGAGCAGGCGCGCGCCAGCGACCACCGGCGCCTCGGGCCGCAGCTCGACCTGTTCCACATGTCGGAGTTCTCGCCCGGGGCGGCGCTCTGGACGCCCCGCGGCATGGCGATCTGGAACGCGCTGGAGGACCTGCGGCGGCGCGAGAACGCGAAGCGCGGCTACCTCGAGGTGAAGACGCCGCTCATGTGGGACGTCGAGCTCTGGAAGCGCTCCGGGCACTGGGAGAAGTACGGCGACAACCTGTTCCGGATCGAGCACGGCGAGAGCCTGTACGGCCTCAAGCCGATGAACTGCCCGGGGCACATGCTCCTGTTCAACACGAAGCTGCGCAGCTACCGCGAGCTGCCGATTCGCTTCGCCGAGGCCGCGGTGCTCCACCGCGACGAGCCCACGGGCTCGCTGCACGGGCTCACGCGGGCGCGGCAGTTCAGCCAGGACGACGCGCACGTGTTCTGCACCGAGGAGCAGATCGAGGACGAGATCGACGCGATGTTCGACTACGTCGGGTTCCTCTACGACCGCTTCGGCGTGCGCGAGATCGCACACGCGGAGCTCGCCACCCGACCGGACGACAAGCTCGGGACGGACGAGGACTGGGAGAGGACGGAGGGGATCCTGCGCACCGCCGTCGAGCGGCAGGGGATCCCGTACCGCGTCGCGGAGGGGGAGGGCGCCTTCTACGGCCCGAAGATCGACTTCTTCATGAACGACGCGATGGGGCGGCCCTGGCAGATGGGGACGATCCAGCTCGACGGGCAGCAGCCCGCGCGCCTCGGGTGCGTGTACACCGGGCCGGACAACCGCGAGCACATGCCCTACGTGATCCACCGTGCCCTGTTCGGCTCCCTCGAGCGGTTCGTCGGGATCCTGATCGAGCACTACGGCGGCGCCTTCCCGACCTGGCTGGCGCCGATCCAGGTGCGCGTGCTGCCCGTCGCGGAGCCGCATCGGGAGGAAGCCCGCTCGCTGGCCGCCGCGCTCGGCGACGCCTCGGTCCGGGCCGACTTCGACGAGCGCGACGAGACGCTCGGCAAGCGGATCCGCGAGGCCGAGCTCGAGAAGATCCCGTTCACGATCGTCTACGGCGACCGGGAGAGCGAGGAGAGCCTCGCGATCCGCGGGCACGGCGGCGAGCAGAGCCAGGAGTCGCTTGTAAACCTCCTCGCGCGGCTTGCTACGCTTGGTGCCTGAAAAGCAGGAGCGGACCCGTTCCTCACCTCCCGGGCCGAAGAGTCCGTGCGGGGTTCAACCGAGTCGCCAGACGACGTTGGGAAGCGGGCCGCTGCATGTCAGCGGCTTTTCTGTGTTTCGCAACCGATACGAGGAGGAGTAAGCCCAACTTGGTGATTTGCCTTTGAGGCCGAGACGCCGGCCGATCGAGCAGGTCCGTCCCGCACAGAGGGATACGACCCGCATCAACGACGCGATCCGCGTCCCCCGTGTCCGCCTGATCGACGACGACGGTGCCCAGCTCGGGATCAAGACGA
>DATBET010000192.1:0-14740 GCA_036558885.1 Gaiella sp. | reverse complement strand
CGGACGGGATCGACGAAGTCGTTGTTGTCGCCCTTGGTGACGAAGTGCCCGCCGCGCTGCGCGACGATCCGGTGCAGCACCCGGACGTTGGTCTCGCGGTCCTGGTAGAGCACCGTGTCGCCGACCTCGTATGACGATTTCGAGCGGGTCAGGACCAGGTCGCCCGCGGTGAGGCCCGGCTCCATCGAGCTGCCCGAGATGATCGCGTACGACGTCGGGCCGCCCAGCTGGGACGGGCCGAGCAGCCACCAGCCGACCGCGAGGAAGGCGAGGGTGGCAGCGAACGCGAAGCCGGTGCGGGGGGTCAGCCTCATCGGGCGTGACGCGGGCGGCCGGGGCCGGAGAGGCCCCGGCCGGCTCCGCAGTCGGGCTCGTCAGTCGGCCGCCGCCACCTGCAGCGCGACCGCAGCGAGCGCGTCGCCCGCGACGGGGCAGGACCACGACGTCCCGCCGTCCGTGCAGCTCGCCCAGGTCGTCATGCCGGTGATCTTGGCCCTGACGGTCGTCGCCGTGTCGGGCGTGAGCGCGAACTGGACGCCCGTGATCTGCGCCGGATCGGCCGAGTTCAGCGTGTAGTGGATGCCGTTCACGTCGTAGCCGCTGATCTTGCCGACGCCGGTTCCCGCACGACCGGCATCGGCGCCGCCGTTGAACGTGAGGCTTGCCGCATACGCGAACGCCGTCGTGCCGAGCACGAAGGCGAGGAGTGCGACGATCACGATGCGGCGCTTGCGCTTCCGGTTCACCATCTCTGCTCCTTGGGTCGTGTCACTAGGCAGGGGTGGTGTCGGCGCGGCAAACGCGCCGGCTCTCCCCCGAACGGGGGAGCCCGAGGTCGATCTGGACGATCGGTCAGGAAAGGACGGACGGGAGTGCAGAGACGACGTCGGACGCGACGAGGCCCGACTGACGCGTGACCGCGGCCGCCGCCAGTCCGTGCGCGACGGCGCCCGCGACGGCGGCGTCGGTCGCCTCGAGGCCCTTCGCGAGGAACGCGCCGACGACCCCGGTGAGCACGTCGCCGGTCCCGGCGGTCGCGAGCGAAGGCGGGCCGGTGTCGCAGACGACCGTCGTGCCGTCCGGGGCGCGCACGATCGTGTCGGGGCCCTTGAGGAGGACGACCGCGCCGAACCGCTCCGTGCACCGCGCAGCCGCCTCGAGGCGGTGTGCCGCGACCCAGTCGGACTCGACGCCCAGGAGCCGCGCGAGCTCGCCGGCGTGCGGCGTCAGCACGGTCGGCGCGTCCCGCGCCAGGGGCTCCAGCCCGAAGAGCGCGTCGGCGTCGACCACCGCGGGGAGCGAGGAGCGTGCGAGGAGCTCGAGGACGAGCGAGTGCGCCTCCTCCGAGCGCCCGATTCCTGGGCCGATCGCGAGCGCCGACGCACGCCCCAGGTCGACGGCGAGCGTCTCGAGCGCGGTCCCGTGCTCGAAGCCTCGCTTGACGGGCTCGAGCGCGAGCGTCTCGGCGACCGGGAGGCACGCGGTCGGGACGGCCAGCGTCACGTAGCCCGCATCCGCCCTGAGCGCCGCCGTCGCCGTGAGCACCGGTGCGCCGGTCGTCCCGGCCGCGCCGCCGACTACGAGCAGGCTCCCGGCCGTGAACTTCGAGTCGGCCGTCCCGCGCCGGGGCACGCGCCGCAGGACGGCGGCTGTCGCGCGGACGACCGCGGTGGCCTCGTCCTCCAGGCCGATCGGGGCAACGACGACCCGGCCTGCGCGAAAGCGGCCCGGTGCGATCGCGAGCCCGACCTTTGCGCCGTGGAACGTGACCGTGAGGTCCGCCTCGACGGCAGCGCCCGCGATCTCGCCGGTCGAGGCGTCGACGCCCGAGGGGATGTCGACCGAGACGACCGGCAGCCCGCTCCCGTTGATCCGGTCGATCAGGGTGGCGGCCTCGAGGCGCGGCGCGCCGCGGAAGCCGGTCCCGAAGAGCGCGTCGACGACGACGTCCGCGCCCGTGAGGTCGTCCGTCTCCTCCGCCTCGCGGCCGGCCTGCCGCAGGGCCCCGACGGCGACGCGCCCGTCGCCTCCGTTCGCGCCGCCGCCGCACACCGCCGCGAAGCGGCGCGCGTCGGGAAACGTGCGTACGCACTCGTCCGCGACCGCGCGGCCCGCGCGATCCATCAGCTCCGACGCGGTCTCGGGGTAGCCCGGGTAGCGCGCCTCCGCCGCCCGCATCTCCTCGACGGAGTAGAGCGGCTCGTGCATCACGCCGCGGGCCGTGGCGGCGGCGGTGCGGCGAGGTCGGTCACGCACGCCGCTCCCGCCATCGAATGCGAGTGGGTGAGCGACACGTCGATCTCGCGCATGCCGACCCGCTCGGCCCAGCGAAGCGTCTTCCCGGAGAGCGTCACGCCCGGCTTCGGCGGCCCGACGATCTCGATCTCCTTCCAGGTGAAGAGCACGCCGCAACCGAGCGCCTTCCCGACCGCCTCCTTGCCGCAGAAGCGCGCGGCGTACGACTCGGCGGGATTCCGGCGGGACTCGCAGTACGCCTGCTCGTCGGGCGTGAAGCAGCGGTCGCGAAAGCCGGGCCGCTCGAGCGCAAGCCGGATCCGCTCGATCTCGATCAGGTCGGTGCCGACGCGGACGCTCACCGTGTCTCGAGCCAGGCCGGCAGGTCCGCGACCGAGCTGAGCACGACGTCCGGCGTGACGTCGATCCCGTCGAGCGCGTCCGGGCGGAACTTCCCCGTCCTCACGAGCGCCGTCTGCATCCCGAACAGCTGCGCCGCGCGGATGTCGGACTCGGGATCGTCGCCGACGAGCCATGTCCGCTCGGGCTCGGCCTCGAGCGCCTCGAGCGCAGCGGCGAAGTACGCGGGGCTCGGCTTGCCGAGCACGACAGCCTCGATCCCTGTTGCGTACTCGAGGCCTGCGACGAACGCGCCCGCGTCGAGCAGGGGCCCCCGGCTCGTCTGCCACCACCGGTTCTTGTGCAGGCAGTAGAGCTCGGCGCCGAGCTGGATCTCCGCGAACGCCCGGGCAAGGTTCATGTAGCGGAACACCTGGTTCGGCTCGACCGTCTCGTCGCAGCCGCCGACAAGCACTGCCTCCGCTCCTTCGCCGACGAGCTCGAGCCCCTCCAGGTCGGGCACGACCCCGCTCATCACGAGCGCGAACACTCGCTTCCCCCGTAGCTCGTGCGCGGCGGCGCGGGCCGGCGTCTGCAGCTCGTCCTCCGTGAGCTCGAACCCGAGGCTCCGGAGCTCCTCGGTGAGCTGGGCCCTCGGCCGGGTCGAGTTGTTCGTGACGAAGCGCAGCACGTGCCCGGCCTCGCGCAGTCGGGCGACGGCGTCCTGCGCGCCCGGGATCGCGACTCCGGAGACGTGCAGGACGCCGTCGACGTCCAGGAGAATGCACGCCATGGAGCGGCAGTCTATTCGGGTGACTCGCTCGGTCTCCATCCCGCTCGCGGAGATCGGCTTCCGTGTCTCGCGCTCCTCCGGTCCTGGCGGCCAGCACGCAAACACGGCGGAGACGCGGGTCGAGGTCGTGTTCGACGTCGAGGCGTCGGAGTCGCTGACCGAGCGCCAGAAGCGGCGCGTGGTGGCGGCCGCGGGGCCGGTCGTGCGTGCCGTCGCACAGGACGAGCGGAGCCAGGCGCGGAACCGCGAGCTCGCCGTCGAGCGACTTGCGGCGAAGCTGCGTCAGGCGCTGCATGTGGAGCGCCGGCGCGTCGCGACGCGACCCACGAAGGCCTCGGTCGAGCGCCGCCTCGAGACGAAGCGGCGCCGCGCCGCGGTGAAGCGCCGGCGCGCCGCGCCGCCCGAGGAGTAGCGAGGCTCGTGGCGAATCGACGCGAGCCCCTCGCGCCTGCGGTCGTGGAGCCGCTGCTACGCGGCCGGCTCGGGCGGCCCTACCTGTGGTCGGAGTCCTGCACCTCGACCCAGGACCTGCTTCGCGATCCTGGGCTGCCGGAGGGCGCGGTCGCCGTGACCGAGCACCAGACGGCGGGACGCGGCCGCGGCGGCCGCAGCTGGGAGGACACGCCCGGCGCGGCGCTCCTCCTTTCCGTGCTGCTGCGGCCGCCGGAGAGCGCCCGAGCGCCGCAGCTCTCACTCGTCTGCGCCCTCGCCGTGGCTGAGGCGATCGACTCGGCGGCGGGCCTCGACGTCCGCGTGAAATGGCCGAACGACGTCCTCGTCGACGACGGCAAGCTCGCCGGGATCCTCCTCGAGGGCCGCGACGGCGCACTCGTCTGCGGCATCGGCGTGAACGTCGGCCAGACCGGGGAGTCGCTCCCCGCGGACACGCGCCTGCCGGCTGCGTCGCTGCGCACGCTCACCGGCCGCGAGCACGAACGCGCCGAGCTGCTCGTGACGCTGCTCGAGCGTCTCGAGGCGCGCTACGACCTGTGGCTCGCCGAGGGGCTCGCGCCGCTCCTCCCCGAGCTCGAGCGGCGGGACGTGCTGCGGGGCTCGGTCGTCACCGTCGGCGGCGTCACGGGAACTGCCGACGGCATCGCGCCCGACGGGCGGCTTCGCGTCGCGCGCGCCGACGGGACGACCGTTCTCGTCGCGAGCGGTGAGGTCGAAGCGCCGGTGTCCGACCGAAGTCGGACACCAGGGGTCAGCCCTTCACGTGGCCGAAGCCGAAGCGGCCCTTGACGCAGAGGTTCCCGAGCGTGACGTCGTGGTCGGCGGGGCTCGTCACCTTGACGATCGCGTTGTCCTGCACGTGGAGCTCGAGCGAGCAGCCGACGCCGCAGTAGGGGCAGGTGGTCTCGGTGACCGTCTGCTCGGCCTCGCGCCAGCTCCCCGCCGCGCGGAGCTCGTGCTCCGAGCGGAACATCAGCGCGCCGGTGGGGCAGACCGCGATGCAGTTCCCGCAGTACACGCAGGCCGATTCCGGGAGCGGCGTGTCGAGCTCGGTCGAGATGCGCGCGTCGAAGCCGCGCCCGGCGACGTGGATCGCGAACGTGTTCTGGTGCTGCTCGCCGCAGGCGTCGACGCACTTGTAACAGAGGATGCACTTGGCGTAGTCGCGCACGTACAGCTCGTTGTCGACCTTCACGGGCTGGTGGACGGTCGCCGCCGTGCGGCCGTCCGGGGTCGAATGGCGGCCCGCGCGCGCGTGATCGCGGTCGCCGCTCGGAGGCGCCGGCGGGCCAAACCGCTCGGGTGCCGCGTCGTATCGCGTGAGATAGCCGGCCGCGACGGGGGTCGTCGAGAGATCGACCGACGAGCCGAGCAGCTCCATCACGACCTTCCGCGAAAGGCGCACGCGCTCGGAGTCCGTCCGCACCTGCATGCCGGCCTCCGCCTTCCGCGAGCAGGCGGGCGCGAGCACCCGTGCGCCCTCGAGCTCCACGACGCAGACGCGGCAGACGTTCGCCGGCCGGAGCGTCTCGCCGTAGCAGAGCGTCGGCGTCTCGATGCCGAGCTGCTTGCAGGCGTCGAGGATCGTCGCGCCCTCGAACACGCTGACGGGCCGTCCGTCGACCTCGAGCTCGATCATCCGGCTCGGAGCGAGCAGGCTCACGCCGCGCCCCCGAAGACGCCCAGCCGGCCGATCGCGGACT
Source organism: Gaiella sp. (assembly GCA_036558885.1). Taxonomy (GTDB): domain Bacteria; phylum Actinomycetota; class Thermoleophilia; order Gaiellales; family Gaiellaceae; genus Gaiella. The sequence continues at coordinate 9,217 of DATBET010000192.1, read as the reverse complement.
CGACCGCGCTCGAGGCGGTCTGCCCGAGGCCGCAGATCGACGCGTCGCGCATGCACTGCCCGACCTCGGCGATGAGGGCGAGCTCCCGGTCGAGGCCGCCGCGCGGCGCGCCCGCGATCAGCCGGGCGAGTGCCTCCTCCTGGCGGACCGTGCCGACGCGGCACGGCACGCACTGCCCGCACGACTCGTCACGGAAGAACGCTGCGATCCGCATCAGCAGCCGGCGGAGCTCGACGGTGTCGTCGAGGACCAGCAGGACGCCCGAGCCGAGGGTCGTCCCGGCGGCGCGTGTGCCCTCGAACGTGAGGGGCACGTCGAGGTCGTCGGGCGAGAGGAAGCTCCCCGCGGCGCCGCCGACGAGGACGGCCTGGAGCGGGCGGCCGCCGCGCACGCCGCCCGCGAGCTCCAGCACGTCACGCACGGTTGCACCGAAGGTCACCTCGTACGTGCCGGGCCGCTCGACATGGCCGGAGAGGCAGAGGAGCTTCGTCCCGGTCGACTGGTCCGTGCCGACCTCGGCGAACGACGGGCCCGAGCGGAGCACGACGTCGAGCACGTTCACGAGCGTCTCGACGTTGTTGACCACGGTCGGCTTGCCGAAGAGACCCTCCGCGACGGGGAACGGCGGCTTGTTGCGCGGCTCGCCGCGACGGCCCTCGATCGACTCGAAGATCGCCGTCTCCTCGCCGCAGATGTAGGCGCCCGCGCCTCGCCGGAGCTCGACGTCGAACGCGAAGCCCTCGCCCATCACGTCCGGCCCGAGGAAGCCGCGCCGCCGGGCCTCGGCGAGCGCATGCTCGAGGGCGTGCAGCGCTTCGGGATACTCGCCGCGGAGATAGACGTAGCCGCGCTCGCAGCCGGTCGCATAGGCGGCGATCGTCATGGCCTCGACGAGGGAGAACGGATCGCCCTCCATCAGCACGCGGTCCTTGAACGTCCCCGGCTCGGACTCGTCCGCGTTGCACACGAGATAGTGCGGCCGCGCAGGCTGACGGGCGACCGCCTCCCACTTCACTCCGGCGGGGAAGGCCGCGCCCCCGCGACCGAGGAGCTTCGAGTCCTTCACCTCCCGCAGGACGCCCTCGGGCCCGAGCTCGAGCGCGCGCCGGAGCGCGGCATACCCGCCCTCGGCCCGGTAGTCGTCCAGGCTCCGCGGATCGACCACGCCCGCGCGCCTGAGCAGGCGAAGAGAGGCGTCGCCGGCCTGTGGCAGCGGCGCCGACGGCGGCGACGACGGATCGCCTCCCGCGAGCAGGGCGAGCACGTCCGCGGCGCTCACGGGAGCTTGGGCCCGCTCGAGCGGCTCCTCGCCCGCGACCGAGACGAGCGCCGCCGGCGCGGTGTCGCAGCGGCCGAGGCAGGGGCTCCGGTACCAGGTCGCGGAGGCGTCTTCGGAGGGCTCCCCCTCGCGCCCGAACCGCTCCTCGAGCTGGGCGACGAGCTCGTCCGCGCCGTCGCAGCGGCAGGCGACGTCGTCGCAGACGTGGACGATGCGGGCGGGCTGGGGCTCGAGGGCGAGCAGCGCGTAGAACGACGCGACGCCGTATGCATCTGCAGGCGGTACGGTCAGCCGGCGGCACACCTCGTTGAGGCCGCCGGGGCTGATCCACCCGATCCGTTCCTGGAGCGCCCAGAGCGCGGGGAGCAGCAGCGGCCTCTGCGCGCGCGCCTGGTGCCCGCCGGCTGCGGTGTTGCCGTCGCGCCCGGCGAGGCGAGGGCCGCCGCCCCAGCCCGAGCCCGGTGGCCCGAGAACCGCGTCGAGAGCGGCGCGCTCCGCCTCGGTCGGCTCGGCGTGCGGGACGAGCCGGAGGTCCATCAGGCGGTCGCGGCCTCGCGCCCGAGCTTCTCCACCCTGATCGCAGCCGCCTTGAACTCGGCGGTCCCCGACTTCGGGTCGGTCGCGTCGATCGTCAGCAGGTTCACGTCGACCTGCTCCGGGAAGTGAAACGACATGAAGGCCAGCCCGGCGCGCAGCGACGGATCCACGCGGACCGGCGCCTCCACCGACCCGCGTCTCGACGACACCAGCACGACCTCTCCCTCGGACAGCTCGAGCCGGGCCACGTCCTCCGGCGAGAGCTCCAGCGCCTCGCCGCGGTGGAGCGGCGAGCGGTAGCGGTTGGACTGCGCCCCCGTGTTGAACGACTCGAGCCGCCGCCCGGTCGTGAGGCGGATCGGGTACTGGTCGTCGAGGGCCTCGACCGGCGGCGCCGCCTCGACGACGCTGAACGGCGCGCGCGGGCCAACGACGGGGTCCTCCCAGAGGCGGCCGTGGAGGAACAGCGCGCCGGGGTCGTCCTCGTCGTAGCACGGCCACTGGAGCCCGCGGTTGGCGTCGAGCCGGGCGTAGGACATGCCGCGGTGCATCGGCGAGAGCGAGCGGCATTCGTCCCAGATCTCCTCGGCGGTCGGCTGCCCCCAGTCGTGGCCGAGTCGCCGTGCGAGCTCCGCGAGGATCCAGGTGTCGTCGCGCGCGCCCTCCGGCGGGTCGATCGCCTTGCGGACGCGCTGCACGCGCCGCTCGCTGTTCGTCACGGTGCCCTCCGCTTCGCACCACGATGCCGTTCCGGGCAACACGACGTCCGCCAGCTCGGCGGTGCGGGTCGCGACGATGTCCTGCACGACGAGGAAGTCGAGCCCCTCCAGGAGCCGCCGCGCGTGCGTCGCATCCGCCTCGGACTGCGCGGGGTTCTCGCCGATCACGTAGAGCGTCCGGAGCTGCCCGTGCTCCATCCCCTCGAACATCTCCGTCAGGTGCCAGCCGTTGCGCGGGACGATCTGCGTCCCCCAGGCCGTCTCGAAGCGCGCACGGGCCTCCGCGTCGCCCTCGATGTCCTGAAAGCCCGGCAGCTTGTTCGGGATCGCGCCCATGTCGCCGCCGCCCTGGACGTTGTTCTGGCCGCGGAGCGGGTTGAGCCCCGAGCCGTAGCGGCCGACGTGGCCGCAGAGCAGGCCCAGGTTGATGAGCGCGAGGACGTTGTCGACGGCGTTGTGGTGCTCCGTGATGCCTAGCGTCCAGCAGACGATCGCGCGGTCGGCGCGGGCGTACGCGTGCGCCAACTCCTGGATCGCCTCCGCCGGCACTCCGGTGAGCCGCTCTCCCTCGGCCAGCGTGAAGGGCTCGACCGAGGCGGCGTACGCGTCGAAGCCCTCCGTCGCGCGCTCGACGAACGTCTCATTGTGGAGCCCCTCGTGGATGATCTCGCGGGCGATCGTGTTCGAGAGGGCGACGTCGGAGCCGACGTCGAGCCCGAGCCAGCGGTCGGCCCACTGCGCCGACGTCGTGCGACGGGGGTCGATCGTGAACAGGCGCGCGCCGTTCCGCACCCCCCTCAGGAGGTGGTGGAAGAAGATCGGGTGCGTCTCACGGGCGTTCGACCCCCACAGGAGGATCACGTCCGTCTCCTCGATCTCGCGGTAGGACGAGGTCCCACCGCCCGCTCCGAACACCGTCGCCAGACCGACGACGCTGGGCGCGTGTCAGGTGCGGTTACACGAGTCGACGTTGTTCGAGCCCATCACCTGACGCGCGAACTTCTGCGCCAGGAAGTTCATCTCGTTGGTCGCCTTCGAGCAGGAGAAGACGCCGAACGACGTGGTGGCATCCTGCGCGCGCGCCTCCGCGAAGCGCTCGGCGACGAGGTCGAGCGCGGCGTCCCACGACGCAGGACGAAGCGCTCCGCCCTCACGGACGAGCGGCGTGGTGAGGCGACCGGTGGGCATGGACATCCGCGAGCTCCTTCCGACGCTGGCCCGGTCCAATCTACCCCGGCGCTCCCGACGACGGACGGTTCAGCGCGCCGCCAACCGAGTCAGCTCCGCAGGCGTGTCGGCGTCCGCCAGGAGCTGCTCGTCGACCTCGATCGTCCTCGTGTTGACACCCCGCAGGGAAAGCTCGCCTGAGGCAGCCCGTCGCTCGAGGTCGGGCAGCAGTGCGCGTGGGTAGGCCCCCGGCAGCGGAACGCGCTCGGAGGGCACCGCACCCGCCTCTCCGAGCGCGCGCAGCACCGCCGACGTGACGAGCGGCACGTCGACCGGGAGCGCCACGACGACGTCGTGGCGCGCTGCGCGGAGGCCCGCGATCACCCCGTGGATCGGCGCCCGCGAGTCGGCGCCGTCGTCGAGCACCGGGAACGGAAGCCCGTCGGCGGCCTTGCCGACGACGAGCACCTCGTCGCACGCTTCCTCGAGCAGCCTCTGCCCGCGCTCGGCGAGCGTCTCGCCGCGGAACCGCGCGAGCGCCTTCGGCGACCCGAACCGCCCCGAGGCGCCGCCCACGAGGAGGAGGCCCGTGAGCCGCAAGTTGCAGTCTGCAATTTGCGGCTCCTCCTCCGCCGCCCCGTTGCTCACCCGACGATCCGGTCGGGATGCGTGTAGACGGTCGCGCGGCCGCCGCGGACGAAGCCGCACACCGTGATCCCACGGTCGTCGGCCAGCTCGACCGCGAGCGACGACGGGCCCCCGACCGCGACGAGCACCGGACAGCCCGCCACGGCGGCCTTCTGGACGAGCTCGAACGACAGTCGCCCGCTGACGCAGAGAAGCGAGCCGGCGAGCGGCAGCAGGCCCCCGCCGAGCGCCCAGCCGACCACCTTGTCCATCGCGTTGTGCCGGCCCACGTCCTCCCGGAGGCAGACCAGCTCGCCGTCCTCGTCGAACAGGCCCGTCGCGTGCAGGCTCCCCGTCAGTGCGAACGTGGGCTGCGCCGCGCCGAGGCGGTCGGGGAGCGCTGCGATCACCCCGAACGGCACCGCGAGCTCGCTCTCGACCCGTGGCGCGTCCACCGCGACGGCCTCGAGCGCGCCCTTGCCGCAGACGCCGCAGGAGGAAGACGTGTAGAAGGAGCGGGTGATCCCGGCCAGGTCGGCGCCGGGCGCCTCGACGTCGACGACGTTCGCGGCGAGATCCTCCGGCAGCCGCGCCGCGAGCGGCGTCAGGCCCTCGGTCAGGCAGAACCCGAGGGCGAGCTCTTCGTCGTGGCCGGGGGTCCGCATCGTCACGGCGACGGGTTGCCCCTCGACACGGATCTCGAGCGGCTCCTCGACGGCCAGACGGTCGCGCTCGACCTCGCGGCCGGGCAGGCGCGTCACGCGGACGCGCGAGGTCGCACCAGGCTGCGGATCCACGGCGTGAGCGTAGACCTCGCCGCACGGCGACGAAGGTGGACGGGCGCCCGGCGACCGGGCGCCCGTCGTTCCCTCTCAGGCCGAGAGCAGCAGCTGCGCCTCGGCGACGAGCTGAGCCGAGGCCGCCGGGTCGACGCTCTTGGGCGTCTTGGCCCTCGTCTGGCCGACGAACGCCTGGAGCTGCGAGCGGTAAGCCGCGAGGTTGCCCTGGGCGAGCTTCGCGGCCGCCTGGTCGAGGTGATGGCCGAGCTGCCCCGTCGTCCTCGCGTCGACGAGCCCCTGCTGCGCGTAGTAGGCGAGCAGGGCCTGCAGCTGCGGGAGCGAGGCCGGCAGGTCGTAGCGCGCGACGAGCGGGTCGTGATCGGACGCGCCGCGCGGCCCGTCGCCCCCGAAGTCCGCCGGCCAGTCGGCGTTCACGTGCGCGACACGTGCCAGCTCGAGCTCGTCTCCGAGCCGCGGCGTCACGAACTGGTGGTCGAGCGTCTGCGCCTGCCCCTCGAACACGTAGGTGTACGCCGACGCCGGCACCTGCGCGACGAGCGTGTCGAACAGGTTCTCGAGCCCGAGCTCGTAGAGCGCCGCGAGCTGGTCGCTCGCGGGCACGAGCGGGTCGTCGGGCCGTGGGAACACGTTGAGGTCGCCGCCCGCGTCGACGCGCGCCTGCGGGTCGGCCGCCTGGAGCGCCGCGACGATCGCCGCGAGGTACGCCGCCTGCTCGGTCCGCTGGCCGACCCTCGTGTCCGGTCCGGAGGAGAAGTGGTTCGAGACCGCGTAGAGGTCGACCCACGCGCCTAGGCCGATCCCGTTCCGCCAGAGGCGGAAGTGCCCGACCTGCGGCGCGCGCGTGTAGACGTTCGAGCCGTCGACGCCGGTCGAGAGGTCGACGTCGGCGGGCAGAGCGGCGTTGAGCGCCTTCGGGTTCGAGACGTCGCCGTTGTACGGGAGCGACGCACCGCGGTACGACACGCCGGGCGACGAGCCGAGCACCGGGTCGGTCGCCGTCACCGGCAGGAGCTGGACGCGGTCGGTGCGGTACAGAAAGGCCGCCACGATGCCGCGGTCGTCCGCGCCGTTCCGGTCGAAGGCCGCGTCGTACGCCGGGCCGCCGAGCGCAGCGATCCGGAGCGCGAGCTCCTGCAGCGTGTCGGGCCTGCCGTCGGCGTTGTTCGTCGCGCTGCACTGGAGCGCCCCGGCGGAGACCGTGCAGATGTCCTGATCCTCGGCCTCCTGGACGAGCAGGAGGTCCGGCCCGTGCAGGTCGTTCGCGACCTCCGAGGCGAGCGCGCCGAGGTGCTCGTCGTAGGCGGCCTGGCTCGCGGGCACGTAGTCGAAGGGTGGCGAGACGCCGGGGCAGCCCGTGTTCCCGGGGAAGTCGCAGCCGTCGAACGGGTCGTCGCGGTAGTCGTAGAGGTTCTCGACGTTGAAGTTCGCGACGCTGTACGCCCCGCCGCGGTCGAACGCGGCCGGCGGCGCGTCGAGCGACGGATCGACCCCCGGGGTGAGGTCGGGCTGCTCGGCCGGGTTGATGCGGTACTTGTCGAACGAGAAGTCGACGCCTCCGACGACGGCCGCATCGAGTGTGTCGAAGACCCTGGCGGGCGGCAGCAGGGCGAGGTCGTCTCCGGCCGTCGCCTTCACTCCGAGTGGCCCGAGCAGGATCCGGTAGCCGTTCCCGTCGTCCACGAGACCCGGCTCGTTGTCGAGCGGGTGCGCGTCGCGGAACGCGCGCCGCGTGTAGGGACCCGTCCGCTGGGCGACCGCGGAGTCGCCGCGCACGAGCCACACCTCGCTGTCGGCGGTCGAGGCGAAGACGTCGCGGCCGCCCGTCACGAGCGCGCCCGCGGGAACCCGGCCGCGCATCCCCTCGCGGCGCTCCCAGTAGCGGCCCGCGTCGTCGAGGTCGTCAGGCGGACTCGCGTCGAACGCCGGCGCCACCGCGTCGACGTCGAGCATCGTGTCGACGAGCTCTACCAGACGCGCGCCCGAGAGCTCGGTGAAGTTGAAGAACTCGGAGACTCGCGCCTGCAGGACCACCTCGTCGCCGACCCGCGGCACGTAGCCGTCGATCAGGTCGGAGAAGCGCCCCATGAACACGAAGACCCCGTCGGACGTCGTCGGGTCCCCGTCGGCGCGGGCGAGGGTGTCCTGGAGGAAGAAGCCGTTCTGCGGGTCGCCGCTCGACGCACGCGCGAGCGTCTTCTGGGTGATCACGCCCTGGACGAGGTACGTCCCGGCCGACGCCCCGTTTCCGGTCGGTGGCGCGAGCGGGGAGCGGTCGGCCGGTCCGGACTCGAGCTCGGTCGTCGGGCCCTGCAAGTCCGAGACCCGCAGCACCTGCTGGACGTTCACCGTCGTCGTGCAGCCCGCGGTCTGGGGCGTCGTGTCGTCGTTCGCCGCGTCCAGCTCGACGGCGTAGGACCCGGCGGGGACGTTCGCATCGACGGTCAGGCTCCCCGTCGCCGTGCCGCCGTCCGCAGGCGCCGGCATCACGCCCGTCAACGAGATCGAGCCGGAGGAGGGCACCGGTGTGACCGGGCCCAGCGTGAGTGACGTGACCGTCCCGTCGGCGTCGGTCGCGGAGACCCCGGTTGTCCCCGCTGTGCCCTGGCGCAGCGAGAGCGTCGGCGGGCACGTGACCTCGACCGGCGCGTTGCCGCCCGCGACCGTGTGCGAGCCGAGCCTGTCGAACGTGTTGGTCGCGAAGCCGTCCCACTCCACGGCGGGATCGAAGGCATCCGCGCCGTTCGTGTCGCCGGCCGTGATCGTCGCCTTGCGGCGGAGCGTGTTGTCGGCCGTGCTCGTGAGGCCGGTCCCCCATTCCGTCCCCGGGTCGAGGCCGACCTGCCCGATCACGTCGAGCACGGTCGTGCCCTTGCGGAGCACGACGGCGTCGTCGCCGTTGAACCATCCGGAGCCGTTCGTCTGATCGGCCACCGCGAGGATCGCGGGGTCGGCGGCCGACTGCGCGAGCACGAACACGTCGTCGTCCGCGACCGTGCCCGTGAGGGGGATGGTCAGGCCGGCGGTCGTGCTCCCGTTGAAGAACATCTGCACGTCGTACGAGCCCGCCGCGAGTTCGACCGGGGCGCCGGTGTCGTTGAAGATCTCGAGCGCCTTGTTGTTCGAGCTCCCCTCCACGTACTCCGAGAAGAAGAGGTCGGACGAGGCTGCGGACGCCACGGATGGCCCGACGAGGCCACAGACGAGCAGGACCATGGCGAGGACGAGGCTACGGCGCATGATGTTCTCCCCTGAATCGCTGTCGAACGGCTGCGGGGGAGCTTACGCGCCTCGATGGCGCGCTGCGGGCTACTCGACGGTGACGGTCTTCGCCAGGTCCCGCGGCTCGGCCGCCGAGCCGGTCACTCGACCGTCACCGTCTTGGCGAGGTTTCTGGGTTGATCGACGTTCAGGCCGCGCAGACGCGCGATGCGGTACGCGAGCAGCTGGAGCGGGACGACCGCGAGCACGGCCGAGAGGAACGCCGGCGCCTTCGGCACGTAGATCACGTCGTCGGCGTGATGCTGGATGTCCTCGTTCCCGTCCGAGGCGATCGCGATCACGTGCGCGCCGCGGGCGCGCACCTCCTGGATGTTCGAAACGAGCTTTTCGTACACCCGTTCCATCCGCGTCGCGATCACGACGACCGGCGTGTTCTCGTCGAGCAGGGCGATCGGCCCGTGCTTCATCTCGCCGGCGGAATAGGCCTCGGTCGGGATGTACGAGATCTCCTTCAGCTTCAGCGCGCCCTCGAGCGCCACGGGCAGCCCGATGTTCCGCCCGAGGTACAGGAAGAACGGCCGGTCGTGGAAGCGACGCGCGATCTCGTCGATCGGGTGGTCGCCGTCCAGGAACTGCTTGATCTTCGCGGGGAGCGCGTAGACGGCGTTGACGATGTACTCGAGCTCGCCCGGCGGCATGGTCTCGCGCACCTGAGCGAGCTTGAGCGCGACGAGGAACAGCAGGCTGAGCTGCGCGGTGAACGTCTTGGACGCGGCCACGGCCATCTCGATCCCGCAGCGCGTGTACAGCACCGAGTCGACCTCGCGCGTGATCTGCGAGCCCATCATGTTCGTGATCGCGACGGTGTG
>DATBET010000191.1:0-12202 GCA_036558885.1 Gaiella sp. | reverse complement strand
AGGGCAGGTTATCCACGTGTTACTCACCCGTTCGCCGCTGTCCCCGGAGCCGAAGCTCCGGTTCTCGCTCGACTTGCATGTGTTAGGCGCGCCGCCAGCGTTCGTCCTGAGCCAGGATCAAACTCTCCGTGAAGAAACCATGTGCCGGCCGAAGCCGGCGAACTGGTGTCTCCCTTCGAGCTCGTAATTGACGTTCTCGCCGCCGGCCGAAACCGGAGCGGGAACATCGCTCAAAAGGCGTCAGTCCCCGTCCCACCGGGAAGGTGGCACAGGGTTGACGGGTAACGACGTCGTCCTCCCCGGCCGGCGGACCGGACGGGTCGACGCGACGTCGGTTCTCGTCGCACACGCACGCTGTTGAGTTTTCAAGGATCGGTGCCGAGAGGGCGGACAACGAAAAGGCCTCCGCTCGCGCCAGAGGCCTTCAGTTCGACGGGCTACGAAAAGGTCGTATCCTGTTCGAGCGGAAGGCGCTCCTGGTCGCTTGCAGGGACTCTCGTTGCAACCCTTTCGGGCGGCGGAGGGAGTGTAGCAGAGGCCCCTGGAGTGTCAAGAAAGCCCGTCGATACGGGCAAAACGCCGCTTTCCGACCTGCAGCAGCGACCCGCCGAGGCTCCCGCGCGAGACGTCCAGGTCGTGCACGACGGCGCCGTCCAGCTTCACCCCGCCCTGCGCGATCATGCGGCGGGCCTCGCTCGTCGAGAGGCCGAATCCGGCGGCGATCAGTGCCGGGAGATGCACGGGATCTCCGTCGGGGAGTGCGAGCTCGGGGACGTCCTCCGGCGCCTCGCCCTCGCGCACGACCCGGGTGAAGTGCGCCTCGCCGGTGGCGGCACCGCCGTCGGGATGCCAGCGCGCGGTGATCCGGCGTGCGAGCTCGAGCTTCCATTCCATCGGTTCGTCGGCGTGCGGACCGCCTCCACCAACCAGGTTCCACCATTGCGGCAACGCAGAGTCGGGGATCGACATCACCTTCCCGAACATCTCCTCGGGCGGCTCGGTGATCCCGATGTAGTTCCCGCGCGACTTCGACATCTTCTCGTGCCCGTCCAGCCCGACGAGCAGCGGAAACGTCATCACGACCTGTGGCTCGAGCCCGAAGTGGGGCATCACGGTTCGCCCTGCGAGCAGGTTGTAGAGCTGGTCCGTCCCACCGATCTCCACGTCAGCTTCGATGGCGACCGAGTCGTACGCCTGCATGAGGGGATAGAGGAGCTCCGAGAGCGAGATCGGCTCGTGCGCCCCGAACCGCTTCGCGAAGTCGTCCCGCTCGAGGAGCTGCGCGACCGTCAGGGTGCGCGTGAGCCGCACGACATCGGCGTACGAGAGCGCGCCGAGCCACTCGCCGTTGTGGCGGACCTCCGTGCGCTCGCGGTCGAGGATCCGAAAGGCCTGCGTCGCGAACGCCTGCGCGTTTGCGTCGAGCACCTCATCGGCCAGTACCGGACGCTCCTTCGAGCGGCCCGACGGGTCGCCGATTCGCGCGGTGTAATCGCCGACGATCAGCACGACGACATGCCCATCTCGTTGAAACGTCGCGAGACGTTCGAGCACGCACGCGAAACCGAGGTGGATGTCCGGGGCCGTCGGGTCGACGCCGAGCTTGACGCGGAGCGGGGTGCCACGCCGAAGCTTCGTCTCGAGGAGCCCTTCGGGAAGAACGTCGACCGCGTGCTCGGTGATACGCGCTACGGCATCGGTGCTCACGGGGAGCCGATCGTACCGACCTGCGGCTCCGCCTCCGCCGCGCCGCGCCGGCTTGCGAGCACGGCAAGCCCAACGGCTCCGGCGAGCGCGGAGAGACCACCGGCCAGCCAGAGGGTCTCACGGGCGCCGAGCGCCCCGACGAGCACGCCGCCCACGGCGAGCGCCCCCAGTTCGGCCGCGTTGCGGACGCCGTTCCAGGCGGCGAACGCGCGACCGTGCCGCTCCGGTGCGACCCGCGCGTGGATCAGTGTGCGCGAGGTGACGTTCTTCAGGCCGTGCCCGACGCCGCCAACGAAGTACATGACGACCATGAACCCGAACACGAGCCAAAACGGGCTCAGGAACTTTCCGAGGCCCTGCACGGTGACGCCGATCATCGCGCCCGCCGCCAGGCCGCCGAGCGAGACGCGGCGCGCGACGACGTTCGAGCCGACGAGCATGCCGACCGTCCAGGCGCTGAGCACGACTCCGAACCCGATGTTCTCGATCCCGAGGACGTCCTGGACGTAGACGAGATCGGCCGGGATCGACGCGGACATGAAGAGGAGCGAGACGAAGACGACCACGACCATCAGCGCGACCAGCCGGTCGGCGAAGAGAAAGCCGATCCCGTCGCGGGCGCGGCGCCGCGCCTCGTGCTCCGCCGGATCCGACCGGCGGCGGACCGCAAGCGAGACGCCCGCCGCGCCGACGACCACGAACGTGGCCGCGTCGACGAGCATCGCCGCGGCGGTGCCTCCCGCGGTCACGAGCAGGCTTCCGCACAGCGGCCCGACGGCAAAGCCGAGCGCGCGGGCCGTCTCGACCGTCCCGTTCGCGGCCTGAAGGCTGCGCTCGCCGGCGACGGCGGGGACGAGCGCGAACTCGGCCGCCTGGGCGATCGCGATGCCGGAGCCGAGCAGCGCCGCGAGCGCGAGCAGCGCCCAGAGCGACCCGACGAACGCCAGCGCAACGGCCACACAGGCCTGTGCCGCCGACACGACGACCAGCAGGCTCCGCGTCTCAACGCGGTCGACGAGGAGCCCGACATGCCCGGAGAGCAGGACGACGGGCGCCCACAGGCAGATGAAGACGCCCGCGATGGCAAGGCCGTTCCCCATGGAGCTCCCCGACATGTCGTTCGCGCGGAGCCCCATCGCGACGAGGGCGATCCAATCGCCGAGCGCGGAGACGCAGATCGCCGCGGCGATCACGCGCAGGTCGCGCCGACGCACCGTCCCGGTCGCCACGCCGCGAGTATGCGACGTGACCCGGGCGGCCGTCCACGGACCGGGACCGCCGGCTCAGAACGGGTACGGCGCGAGGCTCCAGGCGGCGGCCGCGTACCAGACGCCGAACGCGAGGCTCGAGAGCGCGAGGGCGGGTGCCGCGGTCGCGACAGCGCCCGACACGCGCCGCGCGGACAAGGCGGCGCCGAACCCGGTCGTGACGATCGTCATCGAGACCGCGGTGAACACCGCCAGCACCACGAGCGCAGCGAGGGCGACCGGCCGCGACGGGATCGCGGCGAGGAGCAGGACCCCCACGCCTGCGCTGCCGCCCATCCCGTGGACAAGGCCGATCCCGAAGGCGCCGGTCGGGCTCCGGACGCGATGGACGTGCTCGTCCTGCCCGAGCGGCGTCGTCGAGAAAGCGCCGTGACGCCACCGGATGAGCAGGCGAATCGCGAGGAACGCGATCAGCGCAGCGACCGTCGTCTCCGCCCCGCGCTGCACGAGGTCGGGCAGGTAGCGCTCGGCGAGCAGGATCGGGACGCCGAAGACGACGAGCGTCACCGCATGACCGATCCCCCACGCCGCTCCGAGGCGCGCGGCGGCCCGGGTCGCGCGCTCGCGCCCGGAGACGACGAGGGTCGACACGGCGGCCAGATGGTCGGGGTCCGTGGCGTGGCGCAGCCCCAGAAGGGTCGCGACCAGCAGCACGATCGCGATCGAGCCCTCGTCCGACATGCCTGCGATCCACTCGTCGAGCCCGAACATCACGCCCTCCTTCGCTCGGTGACGAGACTGGTTCGCCGGGAGGGAGTCATCGGTTCGGCGGGCACGTCAGATGACGTTCGGGAGGGCGCGCACCGTGAGCGCCACGCCGGCGAGGACGATGACGACGGCGCTCAGCGACGGGAGCGCCCGCACGACCGGCCCGTCCAGCGAGACGCGCGAGAACGCGCGCCGCGCGAGCACCGCGACGAGGCCGATACCGGTGATCGTCGCGGCGAGCCCGAGGCTGAAGGCGGCGATGAGCGCGAAGCCGAAGCCGATCCGGTGGAGCGCAATCGCGCTCAGGAGCACGACGAGGGCCGACGGGCACGGGAGCAGGCCGGCTGCGACGCCGACTCCGAGGATTCCGCCGCGACCGATCGGCTCCTGGTCGTGGTCGTGATGATGGTGATCGTGGTGGCCATGGTGATGGTGTGAATGATCGTGCCCGCGCCGCCCGGCCAGCCGTTGCCGAAGAACGGCCGCGCCGACCGTGACGACGAGCAGGCCGGACACCAGTGTCAGCCACGGATAGAGCTGCTCGGGGACTATGAAGCGCGACAGAAGGAGTGTCACGAGCCCGAGCCCGAAGACGCCCGCGGTATGAGTCACGGTGACGGTCGCGCCGAGGAGCACCGCATCGCGCGGCCGGCCGCGCGTCCCGATCAGGTACCCGGCGACGAGTGCCTTGCCGTGACCCGGCGTCAGCGCGTGCGCGGCCCCCCAGAACGCCGCGACCAGGAGCGACAGCACGACGACGCCGAGCGAGAGCTCTCCGCGCGCGATCAGGGCCTCGAAGCCGCCTCCGCGATGGAGGGGCGACGCCCGTTCGTCGAGCCGCGGGGGAGCTCCCGGCGCACTGCCCGGCACGAGGCCGGCGCTCGCGCTGCGGACGTCGAGCGGCGAGGCGAGAAGCTCCTGCGGATATGCCCGAAGCTCGTCGGAGCGACTGGTCGCCGGCACGGAGGCGCCGACGAGGCGTGCGCCGTCGCGGGCCGACGCCGTGATCTCGCGCCAGCCGATGCGGCTCGCGAACGTGTGGTCGGCGAACTCCAGCCTCGTCCCGCTTCGCGCCGCGCCGTAGACGGCCTCGAAGCGCAGCGTCGGCAGGCCGCCCGCGCCCGGACGCGAGGTCACGCGATAGGCGAGCGGCGTGAGCCGGACACGTGTCCCGTCGAGGCGCAGGTCGAGCTCGCGTCCGACTGCCGCCGCGTAGCCGGGAGCACGTACGCGGCCGCCTTCCTGGAACGTGGGGATCTCGGCGAGGTCGAGCACGAACCTGACGAAGACCCTGTTCCCCGCGGCGTCGATCGCCGCGTAGTGGTTGACGGTGAAGTTGCCGAGCGGGTGGGCGTCGGCGCCGCCCGGACGCACGAGCGCGGCGCACGCAAGCGCAGCGAGCGTCGCCGCGACGGCCGCGACCCGCGTCACGAGAGCGCCTTCCGCGCGACCGGCGCCCAGCGTACGGAGAACGCCGGGCTCTGCGCGAGCGCCCGGCGGTACCAGGTGCGCATCGCGGGGCGGTCGCCCGCGCAGCCGGCCGCGTAGCCGCGATGGAAGTAGAGGAGAGCATCTTTCGTCCCGAGCCGCAGCGCACGGTCGAGCCAGCGCCTTGCCTCTACGCAGCGGCCGGCCCGGGCGAGCGCCCAGCCGAGCGCGTCGTCGCCGTAGATCGACGGGCGCTCGGCCCGGGCGCGGCGGGCGAGCCGCACCGTCTGCGTGGGCCGGATGGCGTGGTCGGCTCGGTAGACCGCGGACTCGAGGTCCGTGCGGAGGCCGTTCGCGGCGAGCAGCCGGTCGATCGTCGCGATCGTGGCGCGCTGCCGAGCTGCCTCCGTCGTCCTTCCCTGCCGCTCGAGCAGGTCGCCCAGGAGCGCGACGAACTGCGGCAGGGGCACCGACGCGACCGCGCGCCGGGCGGTCGAGACAGCCGCGGACAGGTGTCCCTGTGCCGCCTCGACCCGCGCCTTCTGCTCGAGCGCGAGCACGTAGCCCGGAAAGATCGTGAGCGCTGCCCGGACATGCCTCGCGGCCGACGCCACCCGGCCGGAGCCGAGATCGAGCTTCGCAAGCTCGACGTTCGCCCAGGCCGTGGGCTCCTGGACGCCGCCGGCGGCGTCGAGGGCGAGCTGCATAGCAGAGGCGGCGCCGGCCCGATCGCCGCGGAGCTCGCGCGCGTAGGCGACGCGGGCGTACGAGGCGACGCTCGGCTTGTACGAGGCCATCCGGTCGAACGTCGCGAACGCGGCGCGGTAGCGGCCCAGCTCGAGGAGCGCGTCGCCGAGGACGCCGTACGGCCGCGCTGCGAACGGCGCCAGGCGGCGCGCGCGGCGGCCGAGCGTCAGTGCGCCGCCGAAGTCGTGTCGAATGAGGGCGAGGTTCCCCAGAGCGAGCGTCGCGGTCGGGTCACCCGGCCGGAGGTCGAGGGCCTCCCGCAGTGCCCGCTCGGAGAGTGGGAGGAACGCCGCGTTGCCGGTCTCCCGCCAGCGCACCTGGTAGGCGAGGCCCAGCTCGGCGAGCCGGTCGGGATCGCGGCCGTCGGCGGCCAGCTCGGTCTCGAGGCGTGCGACGGTCGCGGCGGTGCCCGGGCTGTGGCCGAAGCCGGAGAGCACGGTCTCCGCGTCGATCGCCGGCACCGCGCGCGACGTGCCGCGCTGCCCGAGCTCCGCGAGCGCGCCGCCCCAGAGGCCCCCGGCGACGAGCCCGAGTAGCGCCGTCGCCAACACGAGAAGTCTCGTCGTCCGTCTCATCTCGCCCTGGTTCGTTCCCGGGCCCTCCGCAGTTCGGTCCGGTCGGGGCGCCGCCGCCGGGCGCCCCGACCGGTGCCGAGGGGGTCAGGGCTTCTGCAGGCCCTTCGTGTTGTCGAAGCCGGCCTTCGGGTCGGCCGCGTAGGGGAACGCGTCGAGGAGCGACACGTCGTCGCCGTTGACACCGTCCCCGAGGGGGAGCTTCTTCCCCTTGAGGAACCCGCCGACGGCCTGCTCGGCGATGTCGATCACGTCGTCGCCGAGCCGCCGGCCGTTCGGCCAGCCCTGGGTGTCTCCGCCCAGCACGCCCAGCCGGTTCGGGTCCTTCGCAACCGGCACGGCGAGGTTGACCCGCAGGACGTCCGCGAGCTTCTTGCCCGTGAAGTTCAGCTCGGGCACGCCCGTCAGCAACACCGCGACGAGGTCGTCGCGACCCGTCTCCGGGGCGCCGAGCTTGTACAGCTTGTTGATCACCGCGGCGAGCAGCGGCGACTCGTAGTACTTGCGGTACGCCGACTCGTTCCACGGCTGTTGCGAGTTCCACTTGTCCTTGAGGCCCGTCGGGATGATCACCTCGTTGACGAGCGGGTTGCCCAGGCGGTTCACCTGGACCCACGCGCCGGAGTCGCGCGTCGTGCCGCCGCGCGTCGTCACCTTGCGGCGATCGACCGACGCCCAGACGCCGATCGTCGAGCCCTTCGCGTCGAGGTCGGCGATCGGGACCTGCACCGCGAACGTGTGCACGCCGTAGCCGGCGAAGAAGTCCTTCCCGCCGCCCATGTTGCCCGTGCCCTTGCGGATCGCGACGAGGTCGAAGATCGCGCCGATGTCCCCGAAGAACGGATCGTCGCGCTGGCCGGCGAACGCCCTCGAGGCGCCGTCGTCGAACGAGACGATCGACTTCGTAGCCAGGCTCCCGTAGTCCGGTGTGGAGCGCTTGCCGATGTTGTTCGGCGGCGTCGTGCCGCGTGCGACCACGGTCGAGCTGCCCTTCGCGACCCGCGTCACCGTGTACGGCTGGGCGGTGTCGCCGAGGAACAGCTGACCGGTCTTCCGGGTGAACTCGAACCGGTAGATCACGTCGGGCTTGACGTCGCCCGTCGTGTCGATCTTCAGGTTGTAGCGAGCGCCCGGCGAGAACGTGTACCAGTTGGGCCCTGCGGCCGGGTCCTCGGCCGGGATCACGTCGGCCATGATCGTCACCGTGCTCGGCTTGTCCGGGCTGCGGAACGCGTAGACGTCCGTCAGGTCGGCCGCCGGGTCCTCCGCGATCAGCGGAGCTTCCCGATGGCTCGACGCAGTCCCCCCTCCGGGCCCCAGCACGGCCGCCGCGGCAAGCGCGGCGCCGGTGACCGCGGCGGCACACGCGGCGATCGCGATGCTCTTGCGCATCGTGGTGCTCCTTCCGTCGAGATGGTCGGTCATCGGCCGCTGGTTCGCTGCACCGTTCGCGGGCGGTTCGGACCGAACCGCGCGGCACGTCGCGGCGAATCACCGCCGTGCTCGTCGAGGTCGCACCCCACACGGCTGCCCCGATCCGCCAAGATGGCTGGGCGTTGCGACGGCAGAGCCACCTGTCCGACGAGGCGCTCGTCGCGCTGATCGCGCGCGGCGACGAGAGCGCGCTCGCCGAGCTGTACGACCGGGTCGGACGGGTGGCGTACGGGATCGCCCACCGGATCCTCCGTGACGAGCGCCTGGCGGAGGACGCCGTGCAGGAGGGCTTTCTCGCGGTGTGGCGCTCGGCGGCGACTTTCCGCGCGGAACGCGCGAAGGCGAGCACCTGGGTCGTGACGCTCGTGCACCGCCGGGCGGTCGACATCGTCCGGCGCGAGGAGCGCCGGCGCGCCGAGCCACTCGAAGCGGCGACCGGGCCGGAGGCCGCCGACCCGGGCGGCTCCGCAGAGGACGAGGCATGGCTCGGCTTCGAGCGGGAGCGGGTCTTGCGCGCGCTCGCGGCGCTGCCGGACGCGCAGCGCGAGGCGATCGAGCTCGCGTACTACGGCGGCTACTCGCAGTCCGAGGTCGCGGAGACGCTCGGCGTGCCGCTCGGGACCATCAAGAGCAGGATGTTCGCCGGGCTCGCGCGGCTGCGGGAGCTTCTGGACGAGCCCGACACGAAGAGGTCATGGACGCCGAGGCTCACGAGCTGATCGCCGGCTACGCGCTCGACGCGCTCGAGCCGGACGACCGCGCGCGCGCGAAGGCGCTGCTCGACCGCTCGGAGGAGGCGCGCGAGGAGCTCCGCGCGTTCACCGAGGCGACCGCCGCGATGGCGACTGCGGCCTCCGGCCCCGTCCCGCCGCCCGCCCTCCGCGAGCGCATCCTCGACGCTGCGAGGGCGGATCGGCAGATGGTCGTGCCGCTCGAATCACGGCGGCGCCCGCGGCTCGTCCCCGTCCTCGGCGCCGCCGCCGCGATCGCCGCGGTATTCGCGATCGCGCTGGGGATCTGGGGGCTCTCCGTCTCGTCCGACCTCGACGACTCGCGGGCCGCGCTCTCACAGGCCCGCGCGGCCGCGGCCGTGCTCGCGAGCCCGGACGCGCGCAACGTGGCGCTCCAGCAGGGCGACGGCACGCTCGTCGTGTCCGGCAGCGACGCAGTGCTGGTGCTGAACTCGATGGAGGCAGCGCCCGCGGGCAAGACGTACGAGGTGTGGGTGCTCGACGGGGAGACGCCGGTGCGGGCCGGAGTCTTCCCCGGCGGCGGGCCGCGCGACCTCGTGCCGGTCGAGGGCAGCGTCGGCGAGGGTGCGAAGGTGCTCGTCACCCTCGAGCCGTCCGGCGGCGTCGACGCTCCGACGACCAGCCCGATCGTCGCATCCGATCCTGTGTGAGGCCCGCCCGCGAAGCAGGATCCCGCGGAGCGGGATCCTGCCCCTCGATCCCCGCCTACGGCGGGCACATCCCTCGAGGCCGACGCGAAAGCCTCTGATCTCTGACGCGTTCACGGCACGAAGGCGGCACAGATGCCTTCCGGTCGCCCCCGTACACTTGTTCGGGTGCCCGAGCTCCGCCACGTCCTGAAGGGCCTCTTCGGCTTCGACGACTTCCGCCCGGGCCAGGAGCCCGTCGTGCGTGCGGCGCTCGAAGGGCGCGACACGCTCGCGCTGATGCCGACGGGAGCGGGCAAGTCGCTCACGTACCAGCTGGCCGCGATGCTGCGCCCGACGCCGACGCTCGTCCTCTCCCCCCTCATCGCCCTGATGAAGGACCAGGTCGACGGGCTACCCGCACCGGTTCGCCGCGCCGCGACCTTCGTGAACTCGTCGCTCGCGCCCGAGGAGGCGGCCGCCCGGCTTCGCTCGCTGGCCGCGGGCGAGACGCGAATCCTCTACGCGGCCCCGGAGCGGCTTCGCCAGTGGGCGTTCGTCGAGACGCTGCGGGGGCTCGGCGTGGGGCTCGTCGTCGTCGACGAGGTGCATTGCGTGAGCATGTGGGGGCACGACTTCCGCCCCGACTACCTCTTCATCCGGCGTGCGCTCGAGGCGCTCGGCGAGCCAGCGGTGCTGGGGATGACCGCGACGGCGACTCCGGCGGACGCCGAGGCGATCGGCGCCGCGCTGGGCCGGCCGCTCGAGCTCGTGCGGACGACCGTCCACCGACCCAACCTCCGCTACGACGTCGAGCGCGCCGAGAACGGCGAGGAGCGCCTGCGTGGGCTCCTCGCGAGGCTGGCGGCGGTCGACGGCGCGCCGGCGATCGTGTACGCGCGCTCACGCCGGTCGTGCGAGGAGATCGCCCGGACGCTGCGCGGCCACGGCGTCCGCGCAGAGCACTACCACGCGGGCCTCGAGCCCGACGAGCGGACGCGCGTTCAGGACGCGTTCGTCTCGGGGACGACACCGGCCGTCGTCGCGACGACGGCCTTCGGGATGGGGATCGACAAGCCCGACGTGCGGCTCGTCGCGCTCGTCAACTACCCCGACTCGCTCGAGGGCTACGTCCAGATGGTGGGGCGGGCGGGCCGCGACGGGGCACCGAGCGACACGGTTCTGTTCGCCGGGGACGCCGACGCGGCGGCGCTGCGCCGCTTCGCGCTGCGCGGCGTGCCGACGTCGGACGTCTTGCGCGCCGTCTACCGCGTCGTCCGAGAAGCCGGTGGCGCGATCGAGCCGGAGGAGCTGGCGGCCGTCGTCGGGGATCGGCACGACCCCCGCGTCCTCGTCGGGATGCTCGAGCAGGCGGGCCTCTGGCGCCGCGGCTACGACGTGGGCCGATCGCTTCGGATCGAGCTCGAGGCGCCCGCAGCGGGGGCCGGCGGCGTCGTCGAGGGCCTCCTTGCGCGCTATGCGGCGGAGGCGTCCGCCCGGGTCGACCGCATCGTCGCCTTCGCCGACACCGCTCGCTGCCGGCACCTGCAGGTGCTCGAGCATTTCGGCGAGACGCTGGAGGGCCCATGCGGTGCGTGCGACGTCTGCCTGCCGCACGCTATGGCGCGCCCGTCCCGCAGCGCGCCGCACGCGCTGCCTCCCGACCCGGCGCGAACCATCGTCGACGCCGTCTCGGGGCTCACGTGGCCCCTCGGCCGACGGAGCCTCGTCGCGCTGCTCCGCGGTTCGGTGAAGGCGCCGCCGTCCGCGCGGCGCTCGCGGTCGTTCGGCGCGCTCGAGGCGGCGTCCGAGGCCGAGGTCGGCCGCTGGGTGCGGGCACTCGAGACCACGGGGGCGCTCGTGGAGCGGACGACGCCGGACGGCTTCGTCGTGCTGCACGCGAACGTGGACGCGCCCCTGCCGCAGCTCGGCCCTCCGGCCGATGGGCCTGTCGACGGCGGGCTCGCAGCCGAGCTGCGGGCGTGGCGCACCCGGCGGGCTCGTGAGGATGCGGTTCCGGCGTACGTCGTGCTCCACGATGCGACGCTCGCCGAGCTCGCGGCGCGCCGGCCGCGGTCGCAGGGGGAGCTCGCCGCGGTGAGGGGTCTCGGGCCGACGAAGCTCGAGCGGTACGGCGACGAGCTGCTCGCACTCCTCGCAACGGCTTGAATCCGGCCCCGCCGGGCTACAATCGACGGCGTTTTGCGGCTTCGAAGACGTACCGAGGCTGCGCCGAAGCGTGGCCGGATTCGGAAGCTGCGGCTCGCGGTGCTCCTGCTCGCCCTCCTCGCCCTCGCCGGGGCGTCGTTCAGCTACGGGCTCGTCGTCGCGATCCGCAGCGAGCTCGCCGCGCTCGACCCGGCGAGCCCGCACGACGACCTCGACACCGTGATCTACTCCGCACCGAACGCCTCCGGGCAGCGTCGGGTGCTCGCGATCCTACGGGGCGACGAGAGCCGTGTGCTCGTCTCCTCCGCCGGGATCGCGCCGATCATGAAGCAGGCGATCGTCGCGGTCGAGGACAAGCGGTTCTACGAGCACAACGGCGTCGACGTGCACGGGATCCTCCGCGCGCTGTGGGAGGACGTGCGCAGCCAGCGCGTCGTCGAGGGCGGCTCCACGATCACGCAGCAGTACGTCCAGAACGCGTACAGCCGCAACGAGGACACGATCGCGCGCAAGGTGCGCGAGGCGGCGCTTGCCTGGCAGCTTTCGCAGCGCTGGTCGAAGGAGCGGATCCTCACCGCGTATCTCAACACGATCTACTTCGGGAACGGCGCGTACGGGATCCTCCAGGCGGCGAGGACGTACTTCGACAAGAGCGCCGAGGAGCTCACGCTCCCCCAGGCGGCGCTTCTCGCCGGGCTGCCGCGGAGCCCGACCTACTACGACCCCGTCCAGCATCCGGCGGCCGCCAGGGAGCGGCGCGCGTACGTCCTCCAGCTCCTCTACGACCAGGG
>DATBET010000190.1:0-4285 GCA_036558885.1 Gaiella sp. | reverse complement strand
CCGGCTGACCGGGACGACCTCGCGGGCGATCCCGTCGCGCACGGCGATCGAGACCTGCTTGGGCAGCGAAGCCTCGAGCTCGTCCGCCACGCGCGTGAGCCGCATGATCTCCGCGCGCGCCCGCTCCAGGGCCGCGTCGAGCCGAGGCCCCGCGGCTCCTTCGCCGCGCGCCTCCGCGATTCGCTTCCGCGCTCGTTCGAGTGCCTGTTCGTCCATGGGGGCGAAGGCTACGCTCGCGACCGGATGAGAGCAAACGAGCTCGACTACGACCTGCCGCCCGACCTCGTCGCCCAGCACCCGGTCGAGCCACGGGACGCGTCCCGTCTCCTCGTGTTCGACCGCGCCACCGGGGCGACCCGGCAGCGCACGTTCGCGGAGCTGCCCGACGAGCTCGACGGCCACCTCGTGGTCGTGAACGACACCCGTGTCCTTCCGGCGAGGCTGCGCCTGCGGCGGGAGACGGGCGGGGAGGTCGAGCTGTTGCTCCTCGAGCGGCTCGAGGGCGGCGCCTGGGAGGCACTCGCGCGCCCCTCGCGCCGCCTCCGTGGGGGCGAACGGCTGCTTCCTTGCAACACGGTGTCACAAGAGGCAACGGTCGACCTCGTGGAGGCTATCGGGGAGGGGAGATGGCGCGTGCGGCTCGGGGGAGAGCCGCACGGCGAGACGCCGCTCCCGCCGTACATCCACGAGCCGCAGGACGACCCCGAGCGCTACCAGACCGTGTACGCCGACGAGGCCGGCTCCGCCGCGGCGCCGACCGCCGGCCTCCACTTCACGCCCGAGCTGCTTGCGCGGATCGACCACGTCTCCGTCACCCTCCACGTCGGCCTCGACACCTTCCGGCCGCTCTCGACGGAGACGCTCGAGGAGCACGCGATCCACGGGGAGCGGTACCACGTCGCGCCCGGCGCCTGGAGTCGGATCGAAGCCGCCGAGCGGGTGCTCGCGGTCGGGACGACGACGACCCGCGTCCTCGAGACGCTCGCCCGCGGCGCGGACCTCGAGGGCAGGACCGGGCTCTTCATCACGCCCGGCTTCGCGTTCCGGCGAGTCGACGCGCTCCTGACGAACTTCCACCTGCCGCGCACGACGCTGCTCGCGCTCGTAATGGCCTTCGCGGGGGTGCAGGAGACTCGCAGGCTCTACGCGCTCGCGGTGCGCGAGCGCTACCGCTTCTACTCGTTCGGCGACGCGATGCTCGTGCTCTAGAAGCCATCTCCGACCCGGGCATGCGTTGCGCATGCTAGCATGCACACTGCATGGGCAACATCCAGATCCGCAACGTCCCGCCGGCGCTCCATCGCACGCTCAAGGCACGCGCCGCCGAGCAGGGGCTGACGCTGTCCGAGTACCTGCTCGGCCTGGCCGAGCGCGAGGCCTCTCACCCGACGCCGGCCGAGATGGTGGAGCGACTCGCGAGACTCCCGCGTCCGAAGCTCGACGAGGCGCCGTCTGTGACGCTGAGGCGTATCCGAGACGCCGGGTGATCGTCGTCGACAGCTCCGCGGCGCTGGACTACGTCCTCGGCGAGCGCGAGCGGGCGCGATGGGTCGAGATGGAGTTGGAACGCGGCGGCTGGGATCTCCACGCGCCGCACGTCTTGGATATCGAGGTGGTCGCGACCCTTCGTCGGATCGCGCTTGCCGGCCGAATTCGTCCCGCGCTCGCACGACGTGCCCTCGACGTCGTGGCCGACCTCCGGCTGCAGCGATATCCGCACGTCCACCTCGTCGACCGGATGTGGGCGCTTCGCGACTCGGTGCACCCCCCCGACTCGGCGTTCGTCGCGCTCGCAGAGGCTCTGGACGCGCCGCTCGTGACCACGGACCGCAGGCTCGCTCGCTCCCACGGCCACCGGGCCGAAATCGTCGCCCCATGACCTTCGCCCTCGAGGCGACGGACGGCGCCGCGCGCGCCGGGGCGCTCCACACCGCCCACGGGACGATCCGCACACCGGCGTTCATGCCCGTCGGGACGAAGGGCACCGTGAAGACGCTGCTGCCGGCGGAGGTTCGCGCGCTCGGCGCCGACGTCGTGCTCGGCAACACCTACCACCTGCACTTCCGGCCCGGCGAGGACGTGATCGCCGACCTCGGCGGGCTGCACACGTTTACCGGCTGGGATGGGCCGATCCTCACCGACTCGGGGGGATTCCAGGTGTTCTCGCTGCGCGACACGCTCGCGCAGGTCGACGACGAGGGGGTGACGTTCCGCTCGATCTACGACGGAACGACGGAGCGGCTGACACCCGAGCGGGTCGCCGAGATCCAGCGCGTGCTCGGCTCCGACATCGCCATGTGCCTCGACATCTGCCCCCCGGCGGACGTCTCGCGGCGCGAGCACGAGGAGGCGGTCCGCCGCACCCGGCTCTGGGCCGAGCGACAGGTCGACGCGCCCCGCGCGCCCGGCCAGCTCCGCTTCGGGATCGCGCAGGGCGGCATCGACCCGGAGCTGCGGCAGCGGTCGATCGAGGGTGTCACGTCGCTCGGCTTCGACGGCTACGCCCTCGGAGGCCTCGCCGTCGGCGAGACGCGCGAGGCGATGCTGGAGACGGTGGCCTGGGCGGCCCCGGCGCTGCCCGCCGAACGGCCACGCTACTTCATGGGCCTCGGCGATGCGGAGGGGATCCTCGACGTGATCGCGCGCGGGATCGACATGTTCGACTGCGTGCTGCCGACGCGTACTGCCCGGACCGGCTCGGCGCTCACCGCGCGCGGCCGCCTGAACCTGCGGAACGCGCGGTTCGCGCGGGATCCGCGGCCGCTCGAGGAGTGCTGCGGCTGCCCCGCGTGCACCGACTTCTCCCGTGCGTTCGTCCGCCACCTCGTGAACCAGCAGGAGCTCCTGGGGCTGCGACTGCTCACCCTGCATAATCTGTGGTTCACCCTGAGATTGACCGCCGGCGCGCGGGACGCGATCACGCGCGGCACGTTCGACGCCTACCGCGCGGACGCGCTCGCCTCGCTCGCCGCCGGCTCGGAGGAGGAATCTTGGCGCAACTGATCCTGCTACTCGCGATGCTCGTCCTGTTGTGGGTGCTCCTGATCCGCCCCCAGCGCTCCCGCCAGCAGGCGCAGCAAAGCCTCGTCTCGTCGATCGAGCCCGGCGACGAGATCCTGACCGTCGGCGGCCTCTACGGCATCGTCCAGGAGATCGACGAGGAGGACGACCTCATCGTCGAGGTGGCCGACGCGGTCCACGTCCGCATCGCGCGCCGTGCGGTGGCCGGTGTCGAGAAGCCGGACGTCGAGGACGCGGAAGATGCCGAAGCAGAGGCGGACGAGCGCGAGCTCGATCCTGACGAGCCGAAGGCCGCCGCCGCGGACGCGGACGGAGAAGAGCGTGTTAACAAGTCCGAGGATTTCGTGAGCGACCAGGACCCGAAGAGCCCGGCGGCGCTCGAGCGCCGGTAACCTGAGCGCCCCAAATGACGCGTCGCGCAGCATTCTTCGTCGTCGGCCTGGTGGCCGCGGCCCTCGTCGGCGTGGCTCTCCTCGCCGTCCCGGGATCGCCGCTCCAGCAGAAGCCGACGCTCGGCCTGGACCTGCAGGGCGGCCTCGAGGTCACGCTGCAGGCCGTCCCGCCGCGCGACCGCAAGCTGACGAAGGAGGACCTCGACCGCTCGGTTCAGATCATGCGGAACCGGGTCGACAAGCTCGGCGTCGCCGAACCCGAGATCCGGACACAGGGCGACGACCAGATCGCGATCCAGCTGCCGGGCGTCAAGGATCCCGCCGCCGCGGCCTCGATCATCGGCAAGACCGCGCAGCTCGAGCTGTTCGACCTGGAGAAGAACCTCGTCGCGCCCTCTGTCGACGCGCGCACGAAGCAGGCGATCCCCACGCCGAAGCTGTACGACCTGTTGGTCGGCCAGCAGGCGCTCGCGCAGAAGGGCGAGCCGGAGACGTACTACGTCTTCCGCACGAAGGGCAAGAAGCTCGTCCGCGGCCCCGTGCAGACGAAGCAGGCCGCGCTCGCGCGGTGGGGTGGGAAGGTGCCGAAGGGGCACAAGCTCCTCGCGGTGCCGCCCCAGACGGTCGTCGTGCACTGCGGCCCGGACGACGTCGTCTGCCCGGGTGTCAGCGAGTCGCCGCCCTCGCGCACGTACTGGTACCTCCTCCGCTACACGCCGCCCACCGTCCCGGAGATGACGGGGAAGGACCTGAAGCTCTCCGGCACGCGGCAGGACTTCGACACGCAGACCGGCGAGCCGATCGTGCTCATGGACTTCACGGGCAAGGGCCAGGACACGTTCGAGCGCATCACCCGCGACATCGCGATCCGC
>DATBET010000189.1:0-2997 GCA_036558885.1 Gaiella sp. | reverse complement strand
CGCGAGCAGCGACTCCTCGATCACCTCCGTGCCGGGGATGCGCCTGCCGATCTCGCAGTGCGCGGCGTCACCCGTGATGAACGGCTTGCCGGTCGCCGCGACGTGCCCGGTGATCCCGTCGCCGACGCGGGTCGCGAGCGCTTCGGTGGCCGAGGTCGCGGCGGTGAGGTCGCCGCGGAACGCGATCAGCCGCAGGTCGTCCCCCTCGCGGACGAAGACGCGGCAGTTGTGGTAGTCGATCAGCAGGCGGAGCTCGTCGGCGATCGTCGAGCCGATCTCGCCGACGTCGTTCAGCCGGCTGAGCTTCGTCGACACGCCGTGCAGCATCTTCAGGT
This sequence comes from Gaiella sp., assembly GCA_036558885.1. Taxonomy (GTDB): domain Bacteria; phylum Actinomycetota; class Thermoleophilia; order Gaiellales; family Gaiellaceae; genus Gaiella. Next base: position 2,662 of record DATBET010000189.1, on the reverse strand, counting down.
GCGCGATCGAGCGGAACTCCGCGCTCCGGACGCTGGCCTCCTCCGAGGGGCGTTCGGGCCCCTCCTCGTGGAAGACGACGATCTGGCCCTTGCCGCGCGCCTTCGCGGTCATCATCGCCACCTCGGCACACGCGACGAGCTCACGGGGGTTCGCCGCGTGATCGGGCCCGGCCGCGATGCCGATCGAGAGGCTGACCGGCCCGACGGGCCCGAACTCCGTCTCCGAGACGTGCTCCTGCACGCGCTCGGCGAGGCGGAACGCGTCCGAGAGCGCCTTGGTCGGCGCGATGATCGCGAACTCCTCGCCCCCGATCCGGCAGACGCTGTCCGAGCCGCGGACGGAGCCGAGGAGGATCGAGGCCACCTCCGACAGCACGTGGTCGCCGGTTGCGTGGCTGTAGACGTCGTTGACGCGCTTGAAGTCGTCGAGGTCGAGCATGATCAGCGCGACCGAGGTCTGCTCCGACGAGGCCGAGACGAGCTCCTCCCGCAGGCGCTCGTGGAAGGTGCGGTGGTTCCAGAGGCCGGTCAGCGGGTCGGTCTGGGCCTGCCGCTCCAGCGTGGCGCGGATGTGCGCGTTGTCGATCGCGAGCGCCGCCGCGTCGCCGAAGCGCACGACGAGCAGGAACTCGTCCTCGGTGAACTCCTGGAACCCGGCGCGATAGATGTTGAGCGTGCCCTTGAGGCGCCCGCGCGCGACCAGCGGGACCACGATCAGCGACTCCGGGTCCGGTGTCGTGTTCGCGACGAAGCGGACACGGGGGTCGAGCTCGGCGCGGTTCGCGAGCACCGGCTCGCGGTGCTCGACCGCCCAGCCGGTGATACCGACACCGTAGGGGAAGGGCTCGTCCGCCAGCACCTTCTCCGCGTCGTCGCCCGACGCGAAGACCGCGTGGAGCTCTCGTGTGGCGTCGTTCGCCTCGTAGAAGGTGATGTCGTCGTACGGGATCAGCTCGCCGACGGTGTCCGCGATCCGCTGCAGCAGGTCGTCCAGCGACTGCTCCGAGAGCACGTCGTGGAAGACGTCGGCCAGCTTGCGGTACGACTCGACAACGGGGTCGAGCGTCTCGTCCGCGGGGGCGGGGACGTCGGGTGCCGACGCAGGGGTTTCAGGCGGGGGAATCACTGCCGCTCGAATGTCATCGGCGCCTCGAGCCCTCCTCTTGAGTGCCGGGTCCACGGCTGTGCGCGATCCGCAACAATGCGCGCGTGGCCGGGAAGATCGTCGTCGGGGTGGACGGCTCCGCGCACGCGGCGGCGGCGCTGCGCTGGGCCGCGGAGGAGGCGTCGCTCCGCGCGGCGACGCTCGAGGTCGTGCACGCCTGGACCTTCGTGCCCGTCGCGACGCCGGCCGACTCCGGCCTCGTCCCGCTGGCCTGGACCGACAACGTCGAGCTGCTCGACGTGACGCGGCAGGCCGCGCAGGAGGCCGCTTCCGCACAGGTCACGGAGGTTCTGGGCGCCGATCACGGCGCGACCGTCTCCGTCGTCGAGAACGGCCCCGCCGAAGCCCTCCTCGCGGCCGCGGAGGGGGCGGACCTGCTCGTCGTCGGCAACCGCGGCCGGGGCAACATCGCCGCCGCACTGCTGGGGTCGACCTCCGCCAAGGTCGCGGACTCTGCGCCCTGCCCGGTCGTCGTCGTCCGCGCACAGCCCGAGCCCTAGCGGCGCCTGCAGAGGATTCTCACGGGCGAGCGTGAATCTGCCGCCCGTGAGGCGCGTGAGGCTGGCCATTCCCGCGGCGGTCGGCGCGTGTGCGCTCACCGTCGCCGCTCCCGCCCTCGGCGCGGTGGACGGCACGCGAGGCGAGGTGTGGTTCCTGCGTGCCGGCGAGCCGGTCGCCGTGACACGCACGGCGCCGGCGATCCCCGGGCTCCTCCGCTCGCTGCTCGCGGGGCCGACGCGCGGCGAGCGCGCCAGGGGCCTCCGCAGCGCGATCCCGCACGGGACAGTGGTGCGCGACGTGGCGATCTCGCGCCGGGTGGTGACCGTCGACCTCGCCGCCCGCTTCGCAGCCGGCCGCGACGAGGCTTCGCTCACGGCTCGCGTGGGCCAGCTCGTGCGGACGCTCCGGTCCGTGCGTGGCGTCGTCGGCGTCCGCGTTCGCATCGAGGGCGGTATCCCCGTCGGCCTCTTCCCCGGCTACGACCTGCGGCGCACGGTGCGGGCGCCGCTCGCCGAGCGGAGCCGCCCCAGCCTCCGGGACGACCAGCAGCTGCTCGCCGACTTGGGGTTCATGGCGCCGGGCGGCGTGACCGGGGCGCCGGGCGAGGAGACCTCTGTCGCCGTCCTCGCGTTCGAGAAGTGGAGCGGCCTGCCGCGCGACGGCGTGCTCGACGACGACGTCGTGAAGGCGCTCGCGCGCGCGACGCGCCCGGAGCCCGTCCTGCACGAGCCGGGCAAGCGTGTCGAGCTCCTGCTCGACAGGCAGGTCGCGCTGGCGATCGACGACGACCGTGTCGAACGGGTCTTCCACATCTCGTCCGGTTCGGGCGGGCGCACCCCGACCGGCTCGTTCCGGGTCTACCGCAAGGAGCGCATGTCGTGGTCGGTGCCGTTCTCGACGTGGATGCCCTGGGCCAGCTACTTCACCGGCGGGATCGCCTTCCACGCCTACGGCTACGTGCCCGCGTACCCCGCCTCCCACGGCTGCGTGCGGATG
>DATBET010000188.1:0-1583 GCA_036558885.1 Gaiella sp. | reverse complement strand
GCGGGGGAGTCGCACGGGCCGGCGCTCGCGGCGATCGTGACGGGCCTGCCCGCCGGCCTCCGTCTCGACAAGGAGACCATCGACGCCGACCTGCAGCGCCGCCAGCAGGGCTACGGCCGCAGCCCTCGGCAGCAGCTCGAGTCCGACGAGGTAGAGGTGCTGAGCGGCCTGCGGCACGGCGTCACGCTCGGCACGCCGCTGACCCTCGTCGTCCGCAACCGCGACCATGCGAACTGGACCTGGGGGATGAGCCCCTGGCCGCCCGAGGGAGAGCCCTCCGGCAAGGGCACGAAGCCCGTCACGCTCCCCAGGCCGGGCCACGCGGACCTCGCGGGGGTGCTCAAGTTCGGCCACGACGACGTCCGCAACGCGCTCGAGCGCGCGTCCGCGCGGCACACCGCGGTGCACGTCGCCGCCGGGGCCGTCGCCAAGGCGCTCCTACGCGAGCTCGGCATCGCCGTCGAGGGGCGCCCGATCGAGGTCGGAGGCGAGAGCGGCGACGAGCGGATGCGCGCTGCCACCGACGCGGCCCGCAAGGACCGCGACACGCTCGGCGGGATCGTCGAGGTGGTCGCGACCGGCGTGCCGCCCGGGCTCGGCTCCTACGCCGAGAAGCGGGACCGCCTCGACGCGCGTCTCGCCGCCGCGCTGATGGGCATCCAGGCGGTCAAGAGCGTCGAGATCGGCGACGGGCTCGCGCTCGCCCGGCGGCGCGGGGCGGAGGCCCACGACGAGATCGACCCGGGGCTCCTGCGGCGGTCGAACCGCGCGGGGGGGATCGAGGCGGGCGTGTCGAACGGCGAGCCGGTGGTCGTCCGCGCCGCCATGAAGCCGCTGCCCACGCTCATGCGGCCTCTCGACTCGGTCGACCTCGCATCCGGCGAGCCCGCGCAGGCGCTCGTCGAGCGCTCGGACGTGCAGGCGGTAGAGGCGCTCGCGGTCGTCGCCGAGGCCGCGGTCGCGTTCGAGCTCGCCCGGGCGGCGCTCGAGAAGCTCGGCGGGGACTCCCTGGTCGACGTACGCGCCGCGCACGACGCCTACCTCGGCCGGATCGGCGACCTGTGGCGTCCGCGCACCTGAGCGCCCTCGGCCGGCACCTCGCGCTCGCCGGGTTCATGGGCTCGGGGAAGAGCCGGTACGGAGCGGTCGTCGCGGCCCGGTTGCGCCGACCGTTCGTCGACCTCGACCACGAGCTCGAGGCGCGCACCGGCGCGAGTGTGACCGAGCTCTTCGACGGGAGAGGCGAGGCGGGCTTCCGCGAGGTGGAGGAGCAGGTCGCGCTCGACGTGCTCCGCGGGGCCGAGCCCGTCGTGGTAGCGCTCGGCGGCGGTGCGGTGCTCTCCGAGCGGACCCGCGAGGCGCTCGCGACGGGCGCGTTCACGGTGCTGATCGACGTCGAGCCCGAGACCGCGTGGCGGCGGGTCGCGGGCACCGACCGGCCACTCGCGCAGGCCGAGGACGAGTTCCACGCCCTCCACGCGGCGCGGCAGCCCGTCTACGACGCGGTCGCCGACGCGCGCGCCGCCGACGTCGACGGCATCGTGCTCGCGGCGGCCGGGGTGCACGTCGAGCTCGGCGCGCTC
>DATBET010000187.1:0-4840 GCA_036558885.1 Gaiella sp. | reverse complement strand
CAGGACCTCGGGCCCGCCCAGACCGGTGATCCCCACCGCCCGCGCAGTCGTCACAGCCGCTCGAGCAGGTCGGCAACGGAGTCGAGCGTGACGTGGGGGCGGCGCTTCTCCGGCATGTCCGCCACGTCGAGCGCGGCGCTGATCCCCGTACGGACGAGCACGGTCAGCGAGCCGCCGAGGCGCCCGAGCGGGACGTCGAGCGACACGTCGTCGCCGATCACGGCCGTCTCCTTCGAGGGAACCGCCAGCTGCGTCTGCAGCTCGCGCACGGCCGCCTGCGACGGCTTGCCGACGACGACCGGCCGTGCGCCCGTCGCCTTCGCGAGAGCCGCGGTCAGCATCGCCCCGCGACTGAAGATCGGGCCGTCCGCGCCGGCGTACGCCGGCACATAGCTGCCGGTCAGGAGCCGCGCGCCCGCGACGACGGCGCGCGCCGCGCATTCGAGCTCGTCGAAGTCGACGTCGCGCGGCTGCGCGACGAACACGGCGTCGACCCGCGCGCCGTTGCGTCCGTCCACGAGCCGCACTCCCGCTGTCTCGAGGTACCGGTGGGCGTCGTCGGTGAGGAACGGCAGGACGTGGGGGTCGTGCGGGAGTCGGGCGAGGTACGTCTGGACGGAGCGGAGCGGGGTGAGCAACTGCTCGTCGCCGACGGGAAGGCCTGCCTCCCGGAGCTCGGCCGCGATCGCCTCGGGTGCCACGTGGCTGCCGTTCGTGAACAGGACGTAGGGCCGCCTGGACGCACGGATCCGCTCGAGCGCCTCGCGGGCGCCCGGGATGAGGCGCACCTCCGCGCCGGAGCGGTGGACCAGCGTCCCGTCGACGTCGAAGACGAAGCCGCGGGCCTCGTCAAGACGCACGGCGCCACACCACCAGGTCGTCGCCCTTCCGGACGCGCACGTATGAGAGGCCCCTCCGTTGCTCGAGCTCGCGGAGCAGGCGAACGAGTGGGGCGCGACGCGCTCCGCGGTCTGGCTCGGGCTGCTCGCCGATCGACGGCGCGGCCCGCATCGCGTCCACGTGCTCCGCCGGCATCGTCAACCGGAGGAGCAGCTCCTCGTCGGAAATGCCGCGACCGAAGCGGGCGCGAGCCCCCTCGAGGCTCACCGGCTGCGCGTCGCGCAGTGCGTCGACCTTGGGCAGCGAGAGCACGCGCTCGGTCACGTCGGGGTCGGGCGGCGCGGCGAACGCACCGTAGTGCCCGAGGAAGTAGCGCACGGTCTCGTCGGAGACGCTCGACCAGCGCTCGGGATCGATCGCGTTGCGAGTCGCCTGGTACGCGACGAGCTGCGAGACGGGGGTTACGAGGATCGGGTAGCCCATCTCGGCCCGCACGCGCACGACCTCTTCGAGCACGGCGTCGAACAGCTCGGGCCGGCGGATCTCCTCGAGCATCCGCCGCGTCGTCGTCACCATCCCGCCGGGCAGTTGGTGGTGGTAGTACGCGGCGTCGTACTCGCGCGGCGCGCCGGCCGGGAGGCCCTTGTCCCTGACGAGTGCCTCGAAGTACACGGCCACGGCCGCGAGCTGCTCCGTGTCGAGCGCGTGCCCGTAGCCCTCGGCCCCGAGGTTGCGGAGCGTCGATTCGGCGGTCGGCTGGGAGGTCCCGTTGCCCGCGGGCCCGACGGCCGTGTGCAGCACGTCGAAGCCGACGCGCAGGCCCTCCATGTACGCGAGCGGTGCGAGCCCGATCGTGCAGTGGCTGTGGAGCTCCACCGTCCGCCCGGTCGCGGCGAAGTGCGGCCCGAGCTCGCGGACGGCGTCCGTGGTCAAGAGGCCGCCCGGGTCCTTGAGGTAGAAGCGGTCGATGTCGGCGCAGTCCGCGAGCGCTCGGAGACGCTCGGCGTAGTAGGCGTGCGTGTGCACCGGGCTGATCGAGTCGGTCAGCCCGACGACGATCTCCTCGACGCCCTCCTCCCGCGCGATGCGCGCGGAGCGGCGAAGCGCCGTGGGGTCGTTCGCGGGCTCGGCGAACTGGAAGCGGCGGATCCCGTTCCGGACGACGCACCGGAAGGCGAGCCGCATCACTTCCTCGTCGCACGGCTGCCAGGCGATGAACCGCATGCCGGTGGTGATGAAGTTGAGCAGCGTCGTCGGCGTCGCCGCGCTCATCAGCCGGATCAGCTCCCACGGGTCCTCGCGGTGGAAGCGGACCGACACCGACATGTGAGTGCTGGACGTGAAGTCGAGCGCGTGGAAGCCGACGCGCTCGAGCGTGGGGGCGATCGCGAGCGTCTCGCGTGCCGTGAGACCCGTCGCACCCCAGAGGCTTTGGTTCCCGTCGCGCGTCGTCGTGTCGACGATCTCGATCGCGCGACCCGCGCCCGCCGTCATGCCGGTTCCACCCGGAACAGCGGCTGGCCGTACTCCACGGCCTGCGAGTTCTCGACGTGGACCTCCGTGATCGTGCCCGCAACTCCCGCGGGCACGGAGTTCATCATCTTCATCACCTCGATGATGCAGACGATCGTGTCGGGCTCGACACGCGTGCCGACGTCGACGAACGGGGGCGCGCCCGGGCTCGGCGCGCGGTAGAAGACGCCGAGCATCGGCGCGTCGATCGTCAGGCCGCCGGCACCGTCGGCCGCTGCGGGCGCGGCAGCGTGTTCGTCCGCGGGCGCCGCCGGCGCGGCGCCGCCGCGCACGACGTGGAGGGAGAGGCCCTCCGTCTCGATGCGGAGCTCGGCGAGCTCGGCCTCGTCGATGAGCCGCAGGATCTCGCGGACGTCGTCGTCGCTGAGGGCCATTCGCGCTCTACGCCTTCGGGTCTCCGGCGCCGAACATGCTCATCACGAGGCCCAGCGCCGTGGCGCGCTCCGACGGCGCCCGGTCCCGCAGTCCCGTGACCGGGCGCGACTGCAGGACGAAGAGGCCGTCGGCGAGCTCTCGCCCACGCGCGATCGCCCACTCGACGTCCTGGTGGGAGCCGAACGCGACTTCGATTCGGCGGCCGACCGCGACGAGCTCCTCGAGCGCCGTCCGGTCGAGGCAGGCAACCGACTTCCGCTCCTCGGGCACGTCGACCCTCACGGCTCCCCGGCCGCCGGCGTCCGGGACGTACTCGACGTCCTTGACGTGCACCCGCTCGCGCACGACCTCGCCGGTGACCTTGCTGACGAGGAAGTCGTCCGGGGTCACCTCGCCTCCCACGACCGCGAGCCCGAGGCCCCAGCTCGCGTTGACGGCGACCATGCTCGGGTCGCCGCTCACCGGGTTGCACGTGAACAGCACGCCCGAGACCTCGGCGTCGACCATCAGCTGCACGGCGACGCCCATCGCCGGCTCGTCCCGCCCCACGTGCGCGCGGTACGCGATCGCGGGCGGGCCGAAGAGGCTCACCCAGCAGTCGCGAACGGCGTCGGCGACGTGCTCGGCGCCGCGGATCCAGAGGTAGCTCTCGAGCTGCCCTGCGAACGTCGCGTCCTCGCCGTCCTCGCCGAGCGCGCTGGAGCGGACGGCGACCGGCGGCGCGGGGGTGCCCGCCGCCTCGGCGAGCGCCACGTACGCCGCCTCGAGCTCGTGCCGAACGGCGTCGGGCACCGGCGCGGACCGCATCGCCTCCCCGATCGCGTGCGACGCCGCGACCACCGAGTCGACGTCTCCCGGTGACACGCGCGAGAGCTCGGCGGCGATCTTCCCGTCGAGTCCGGCCTCCCGCACGAAGAGGTGAAACGCCGTCGTCGAGAGGGCGAAGCCGGGCGCGACGGGGATCTCCGCCGCGATCAGCTCACCGAGAGCCGCGCTCTTCCCGCCGAACGCCGCGGTGTCGCCACGGCGGAGCGCCGCGAGGGAACGCGTGTGGCGCGGCTCGCTCACTCGAGCAGCGTGACGCTGCCGGCGGAGCCGTCGACGCGGATCCGCTGCCCGGTGCGGATCTGCGACGTCGCGCGACCGGTGCCGACCACGGCCGGCAGCGCGTATTCCCGGCAGACGATCGCCGCATGCGACATGACGCCGCCGATGTCGGTCACCGCCGCCTGGATCTTCGAGAAGATCGGCGCCCAGGCCGGCGAGGTGATGCTGCAGACGAGGATCTCGCCCTCCCGGATGTCGCCGATCTCGCTCACGTTCCTGACGACCCGCGCGGGGCCTTCGACCACGCCCGGCGAAGCAGGGGTGCCGCTCAGGGACGAGCCACCCTCGTCCGCCTGCGCCCAGGCGTGGACGCGCTGGGTGGTGACGCCCCAGAGCATGATCAGCGCGGGGTCGAGGATCGCCTCGGGCACGGCGCCGACAGCGGGTGGGGGAGTCCAGTCGGCGAGCCGCTCGAGCAGCTCCTTCCGGCGCGCGACGATCGGCGGCCAGTAGGACGGCCCGCGCGGCTGTCCACCGGTCGCCCAGGTCAGCAGCAGCTCGTCGAGCGCCGAGTAGACCTCGAGGCGCGAGAGCTGGAAGACATCCTCGCGGTCCTCCAGGAACCCGTGCTCGGCGAGGAGGCCGCCGAAGTCTCGGATCGTGTTCCACCAGGTCGTGAGGAACCAGTAGTCGCAGAGGAACTTGTGCTCCTCGACGTAGGGGAAGACCGTCCGGGACAACGCGAGGAGGTCGTCGAAGCCCTTGCGCGCCTCGTCGTCCAGCAGCGCGCCGTACTCCTGCGCGAGCCGGTCGCGCTCGGTGGCGATGTGGTCGGAGGGCCGCTCGATGTCCTCGCCCGCCCGGAGCGCGGCGATGTGCCCGGTCAGCGAGGCGTACGGGATCGTCGGGTCGTCGAGCCAGCTGCCGTAGTAGTGGTAGAGGCCGTCGCCCGTCGCCATGTGGAACCACGGGTCCTTGACCGCCTCGAGCTCCGCGAGCCACTCCCGGCCGCGCTCGCTCCCGCCGAGCTCGGCCTCGATCTCGT
>DATBET010000186.1:0-4318 GCA_036558885.1 Gaiella sp. | reverse complement strand
GCTCGAACCACCGACCTCTGCATTATGAGTGCAGCGCTCTAACCAGCTGAGCTACGGCGCCTCGCGCCGGCGCATAGTAGCGGAGACGAAACCGAACGCCAGCGCGGCTGCGCCGACGAGGACGGCGGCTCTCGCGGCGCGTCGCGGGAGCGACGGCTTCGGACGCACCTCGTAGTAGAGGCGCTCGGGCCGGGGCCCTGACGGACCGGCGGCGCCGTGCTCGCGCGCGAGCTTCAGCACCTGCGCGACGTGCAGGGCCCGGCGTCCCGTTCCCCCCTGCTCGATCTGCGTCTTGCAGGAGAAGCCGTCGGCGACGACCAGCGTCTCGTCGTCGAGCTCGCGCACCCTGGGCAGGAGCCCCTGCTCGCCGCAACGCATCGACACGTCGTGGTGACCGGCCTCGAACCCCCAGGAGCCGGCGAGGCCACAACAGCCGGCGTTCAGCGTCTCGACCTCGACGCCCATCTTCCGCAACAGCTCGATCTCCGGGTCGATACCGCCGGTCGCCTTGTGGTGGCAGTGCCCCCAGACGAAGGCCCGGCGCTCGAGCGGCGGCGCCTCCACCTCGAACTTCTCGAAGAACTCCGCGAAATGGTACGTGCTCTGCGCCAGCCGCCTGGCGTCGTCGTCGTGCGGCAGGAGCTTCCCGAGCTCGTCTTTGAAGACGGCCACGCAGCTCGGCTCGAGCCCGACGATCGGGATCCCCTCGCGATACCACTCGCGCAGCTGGTCGAGGCTGCGGTGGAGGTAGCGCTCGGCCAGGTCGAGGAAGCCGTAGTCGTAGAGCGGGCGCCCGCAGCACACGTGGCCCTCGGGGACGATCACCTGCCAGCCGGCGGCCTCGAGCGCCTCGACCGCCGCAACGCCGACGTCCGTGTGCAGGTGGTTGTTGAACGTGTCCGGGAAGAGGACGACCTTTCGCCCGCCAGGGTTCGTCGTCCCGCCGCGCTGCTTGAACCAACGCTGGAGCGTGAGCGGCGCGAACTCCGGCACCTCGCGCTCCTGCGTCATCCCGGCGGCGAGCTTGAACGTCTGCGCGAACGGCGGTGTGCGGGTGACGAAGTTGACGAGGCCGGGCGCCAGCGATGCGAGGCGGGAGACCTGGTCGATCAGCCCGAAGGCGTACGCCTGGCGCGGTCGGAGCCTGTGCTTCCAGCGGTGGTGGAGGAACTCCGCCTTGTAGGTGGGCATGTCGACGTCGACCGGGCAGTCGTGCGTGCAGCCCTTGCAGGCGAGGCAGAGGTCGAGCGCCTCCATGACCTCGTCCGACTGCCAGCCGTCCGTGACGAGGTCGCCCTCGAGCATCTCGAACAGGAGGCGGGCCCGGCCGCGCGTCGAGTGCATCTCCTCGCGCGTCGCCATGAAGGACGGGCACATGACGTCCATGCCGTCCGGCTTGCGGCACCTGCCGACGCCGACGCAGCGAATCGTCGCGTGCGCGAAGTCGCCCTTGTCCTCGGGGTAGGAGAACTTCACCGCCGGCCGCCAGGGGTCGTAATCGGCGCCGAGCTTGAGGTTCTCGTCGAGCCGGTAGGGGTCGACCACCTTGCCGGGGTTCATCTTTCCGTCGGGGTCCCAGATCCGCTTGAACTCCCGAAACGCCCCGACCAGCTCCTCGCCGTACTGCTTGTGGAGCAGCTCGGCGCGTGCCTGGCCGTCGCCGTGCTCTCCGGACAGGGAGCCGCCGTAGGAGACGCAGAGGTCGGCCGCGTCCTCGACGAAGGCGCGGTACTTCGCGATCCCGCGCTTCGAGCGCAGGTCGAAGTCGTAGCGGACGTGCATGCAGCCCTGGCCGAGGTGGCCGTAATACGTGCCCCAGAAGCCGTGCCGCGTGGCAAGCGCGCGCAGGTCTCGGAGGTAGTCCCCGATCCGTTCGGGCGGCACCGCCGAGTCCTCCCAGCCCTCCCAGTGGTCCTCGCCCCGCGGGAAGGCCGCCATCGCCAGGCCCACCTCGCGCAGCTGCGCCAGCTGCTTCCGCGCCTCGTCGCCCTGTACCAGCTTCCCGTCGACGGCTCCGGGCCGAAGCTCGGCGAGCAGCGCCCTCGCCCGTTCGGCCGCCTCGTCCTTCGTCTCGCCTCCGAGCTCGACGTACATCCAGCCCCTGCCGTCCGGGAGGCCGTCGAGCGCCTCGACGTTGAGCGAGGCCTCACGCTCGAACTCGACGAGCAGGTCGTCGAAGCCCTCGACCGCGAGCGGGCGATGGGCCAGAGCCTCCAGGACGTGGTCGCCGGCGGCCGCGATGTCGTCGTACCCGAGCACCGCCCCGCACTTCGCGGGTGGGTCCGGGATCAGCTGCAACGTCGCTTCGAGCACGGTGACGCACGTGCCCTCCGTGCCGACGAGCGCGCGGGCGAGGTTGAAGCCGCGCTCGGGCAGCAGGTCGTCGAGGTTGTAGCCCGAGACACGCCGTGGAATCGGCGGGAATCGCTCGCGGATCAGGTCGGCGTAGCGGTCACGCAGGTCGCGCAGCGCCGCATAGATCTCGCCGCGACGCCCGCCCGCCGCGACGATCTGCTCGAGGTCGGCCTCGGGCGTCGCACCGACGCGGAGGCGGAGACCGTCGTACGTCACGATCTCCAGCGTGTGGACGTTGTCGGACGTGCGCCCGCCTTCCCCGAGGAACATCGCCTGCACGGAGTGCGCCCCGCACGAGTTGTTGCCGACGTTGCCGCCGATCGTGCAGTAGGCGTGGGTCGACGGGTCGGGGCCGAAGACGAGACCGTGGCGGCCGGCCTTGCGGTTCACGTGCTCGTTGATCGCGCCGGGCTCGACCGAGACGAGGCGCCGTGCCGGGTCGACCTCGCCGATCCCGGTCAGGTACTTCGAGCAGTCGAGGATCACCGCGACGTTGACCGTCTCGCCGGAGAGGCTTGTGCCGCAGCCGCGCGGGGTGATCGGAGCGCCGTGCTCACGGCAGACGCGGTGGACGGCGACGACGTCGTCGAGTGTGCGCGGGAGGACGACTCCGATCGGCGGCTGGCGGTAGTTCGAGGCGTCCGTCGCGTAGAGAGCGCGGCTCGCCGTGTCGAAGCGGACGTCTCCCTCGACCGTGGCCCGCAGGTCGGCCGCGAGGGCGCGGCGATCGACCTCGACGGGGCTCACGACCGGAGCGCGCCGGCCAGACGCTCGAGCTCGCTCTCCAGCCGCTGGAGCGCCTCCTCCTCCTCCCGACGGTTGCGCTCGAGGCAGGCGCGCGCGTCGTCGGCCAGCTCGATCGCGGGCGCGAGGGCCAGCAGCGTGTCGTAGGCGGCGAGCTCGTGGTGCTCGGTCGCCGCCGCGGCGGAGGCGTGGAAGACGTCGGCGAGACGGTCGTCCGTGAAGCCGTCCGAGAGCTCGTCGTGGTGCTGAGCGAGCTTCTCGACCGGCGGGCTCAGGTTCGAGCTCGGCTCTGCGTCGAGGGCGCGAAAGACCTGCTCCAGGCGGCCCGCATGCTCCTTCGTCTGCTCGCGATGCTCGGCCACCGCCGAGGCGAGGCCCTCGCTCACTACCGCGCGCTGCAGCTTCGGGAGCACTTCGAACGAGAGCGTACGCTCCACCCAGAGCAGCTCGCCGAGGAGCTGCAGGAAGAGATCGCGCGGGTTGCTCAGGGTCGGAGGGACGCGGGCTCCTTCCGCCGCGACTGCGCCGGCGCAGAGACGCGCTTCTTCTGCAGCAGACCGGCCACGCGGTCGGCGAGCGCCATGATCACGAGCGCCGGGTTCGCCGCGCCCTCGGTCGGGAAGACGCTGCCGTCCACGACGAACAGGTTCGGCACCTCCCAGGCGCGGTGACTCGAGTCGACGACGCTGTCCTCCGGCGAGAGGCCCATCCGACAGCCGCCCACCAGGTGCGCGTAGCGGTCGATCTTCAGCGTGTCCTGCGCGCCCGCGCGGTCCCAGATCTCCTCCACCACCTTCGTCGCGTACTCGACGTTCTTCTTGTCGTTCTCGCACATCGAGTAGGAGAAGTTCGCAACCGGCATCCCGTACCGATCCTGCTGGGAGGCGAGCGTGACGCGATTCTCGGGCAGGGGCAGGAACTCGCAGAGCAGCCCGAGGAGCGTCCAGTGGTTGTAGTCGCGCATGTACTCGCGCAGCGCCTGGCCCCAGTGCCCGTCGGCGAGCACGTGCTGGGCCCAGTCGATCGGCAGCGGCCCGACGGTCTGGATCGAGAAGCCGCGCGCGAAGCCCCGCGACTCGTCGGTCTCGTAGAACTGCTCCGACGAGATCTCCGGCGGCGGCGCCTTGTACATCCGCAGCTCGTACGGGAAGCGGGCGGCGATCTGCGGCGCGCCCTGGACCATCACGTAGCGCCCGACCTGGTCGGAGCCGTTCGCGAG
>DATBET010000185.1:0-13796 GCA_036558885.1 Gaiella sp. | reverse complement strand
CCTGTTCTTCGCGCCGCTCGACGCCCATGCCCTCGCGGGGGTGGTGCTCGCGTCCGTCGGGATCTGCGCGGTCGGCTCCCTCGTCTCGGCGATGGCCGCCGCCTCGCGTGGCCGAGAGGTGCTCCTGCCGCTGATCTTCCTGCCGCTGGCGATCCCGATCGTCGTCGGGGGCGTCGGCGCGAGCATCTCGGCGGAGCCGGGGAAGTTCCTCGCGTTCCTGGGGCTCTACGACGCGGTCTTCGCGATACTTTCGTGGGCGGCGTTCGAGTACGTCGTCACCGAGTGACCGGCGCCCGATGCGCATGACGAAGACCCCTCTCACCGTCCTCGCGGCTCTCGTCGCGGTGCTCGCCGCCGTGGCTGTGGCGATGATCTTCTTCGTCGCGCCGGAGGACGCCGACCAGGGGCTCTCGCAGAAGATCTTCTATCTGCACGTCCCGATCGCGCTGACCGCCTACGCGTGCTTCGGCCTCGCGGCGTGGAAGGCCTTCCGCCTGCTCACGACACGGGGCGAGCGTTACGACCTCGAGAGCTACACGGGCGTCCACCAGGGCACGATCTTCGGGGCGCTCACGCTCGTCACCGGCTCGATCTGGGCGAAGGCGTCGTGGGGCGTGTGGTGGACGTGGAGCTCGAACCAGCTCGTTCTCTTCCTCGTCCTCTTCCTCTTCTACTGCGCGTATTTCATGCTGCGGTTCTCGCTCGAGCCCGGGCCACGCCGCGAGCGCATCTCCGCCGTGTACGCCCTGTTCGGCGTCGCGCTCGTACCCGTCAGCTTTCTTGCGATCCGCCTCGCGAGCGACTTCATCCATCCCACGGTCTTCACGCGCGACGGCCCCCAGATGACGGGCGAGATGTTCGCCGCGTTCTGCGTGGCTTGGGCGGCGACGACCCTACTCGCGTACGTCATGTACCGCGTGGAGCTGGCCGGCAAGCGTACGGACGCGAATCTCCGCGAGCTGCGCGAGGTACTGGCGCAGTGAGCGCCGCGGAGAAGTACGTCGCGGCCGCGTACGGCGTGTTCCTCGTGTTCGTGCTGTTCTGGGTGGTGATCATCGCGACGAAGCTCTCGCGTCTCGAGCGGGAGACCGGCGAGCTCGCACGGCTCGCCCGGGCACGCGTCGCGGCCGGCGAGCCAACCGATGGTTGAGCTCCTCGTCTGGCCGACGGTGATCGCCTACGGCGAGGCCGCCGTCGTCTACGCCGGCGAGCTGCGTGGTCACCGGCGCCACGACGGGCTGGGGATCTGGGGGGTGCGGATCGGGTGGCTCGCACAGACCGCGCTGCTGGTCGCACAGGCACGCTCGGCCGACGGATTCCCGTGGGGCACCTGGGCGGGCGCGCTCAACCTGCTCGCCTGGCTCGTGGTCACGGCATACCTCGTGTGGGGCTGCCGGCCCCGCTACCGGCTCGTCGGTCTCGCCGTGATGCCGGTCGCCGCGTGCCTCGTGGTGCTCGCGTGGGCGGGTGGCGGCACGGCCCTCGACGCGCACGGAGACGGATGGGCGCTCGCCGCCCACGCCGCGTTGATGCTCGCGGGGCTCGCGAGCTTCACGGTCGCCGCCGCGATGGCCGCGCTGTACGTCCTCGAGGACCGCCGGCTCAAGCGACACGACGCGGCTGTCCTCCGGCTGCGGCTCCCGTCGCTCGAGGCGCTCGACCGGCTCGCGGCGAGGGCCGCGCTGGCCGGCCTGCTGCTTCTCTCAGCCGGTATCGTCGTCGGGCTCGCGTGGCTCGACGTGAACGGGCTCGATGCGGCGATGACGGTCGCGGCGCTGATCTGGGTCGTCTACGCGCTCGCGCTCGCGGTCCGTTGGGAGGCAGGCGTGCGCGGGCGGCGGTTCGCGCGGCTGCTGCTCGCCTGCGCCTTGCTCGTCGTCGCCGTCCTCCCCCTCACCCACTTCGCGGCATGAGGCTCGCGCTCGCGGGCGTGTCGCATCACCGGGCGCCGCTCGCGGTGCGCGAGCGGGTCGCTGTCGACCTCGAGACCGCCGGTCGGCTGGCCCGCGACCTCGCCTCGGCCGAGGGCCCCGCGCAGGAGGCGGTCGTGCTCTCGACGTGCAACCGGACCGAGCTGTACCTCGCGGGCGCACCGGGGATCGCCGCCCATGCCGATCGCGCGCTGCTCGCTCTCGCCGGGCCGGGCGCGCCGTCTCTCTCGCCGGCGGCTTACCGCCTCGCGGACGAGTCGGCGGCGCTTCACCTCTTCCGCGTGGCGGCGGGGCTGGACTCGATGGTGCCGGGCGAGGGCGAGATCCTCGGTCAGGTCCGGGAGGCGTTCGAGGCAGGCTCGCCGGGACCGCTGCTCGGTCGGACCTTTCGCATGGCTCTCCGGGCCGGACGACGCGCGCGCGTGGAAACCGCGATCGGTGAGAGCCCGGCCTCGATTCCCTCCGCCGCGGCTGCGCTCGCGGAGCAGGTGTTCGACGGGCTCGAGGGACGGAATGTCGTCCTCGTCGGCGCCGGCCGGACGAGCGAGTCGACCGCCCGTAACCTCCGCTCGCGTGGCGCGCGGATCGCGGTCGTCGCCAACCGCACGCTCGCGCGTGCTGCTCGCCTCGCGGAGTCGCTCGGCGCGCGCGCGGCGACGCTCGAGGAGCTCTCCTCTGTCCTCCTCACCGCGGACGTCGTCGTCTCGTCGACCACGGCTGCGGGCTTTGTGTTGACGGGAGACGAGCTCGCACCCATCGTGCGGGCGCGCCGCGGCCGGCCGATGCTGATCGTCGACCTCGCTGTCCCACGCGACGTCGATCCACTTCTCGGGCAGCTGGACGGGTGCTTTCTCTACGACCTCGACGCACTCGAGGGCGTGGTCGCGGCGACACTCGAAGGCCGCCGTTCGGAGGCCGTGCACGCCGAGCGGATCGTCTCGGAGGAGGCAGAGCGCTTCCGCACCTGGCGTGCGTCGCTCGCGGTGGTGCCGGCGATCGCGTCGCTGCGCGCCCACGCGGAGGAGATCAGAGCCTCGGAGCTCGCACGGGTCGAGGGACGGCTGCGCGAGGACGAGCGCGACCTCCTCGACACGCTCACCGCCCAGATCGTCAACAAGCTCCTCCACCTGCCGACGGTGCGACTGAAAGAGGCCGCAGTGACTGCGGACGGGCTGCTCTATGCTGACGTCGTGCGCCACCTGTTCGGGCTCGGCGAGGAGAGCGAGGCGTGACCCTCTCCGTCCAGACGCGCCTCGGGCAACCCCTCCCGCTCCTCGTCCCGACGGCGTTCGTCCGCATCCGGCCGGCCGGCCGACGCAGATGCGGATCGCCGACGACCCGGGGCCGGAGTCGCTGCCGTGCTGCTTCGCGTCGGCTCGCGCGGCAGTAGGCTCGCGCTCACCCAGGCGGAGCGCGTGGCGGGAGCGCTGCGCCGGCCGGGGGTCGAGATCGCGCTCGTCCCGATCACGACCGCGGGTGACCGCGACCGAACTCGCCCCTTCGGCGAGATCGGCAGCCGCGGGGTGTTCGTGAAAGAGCTCGAGGAGGCGCTTCTGGCGGGGCGGATCGACGTGGCGGTGCATTCCGCGAAGGACATGACGTCCACGGACACGCACGGCCTCGTCGTCGGGGCGTACGCGGTCCGTGAGGACGCGCGTGACGCGCTCTGCGGCGCCACCGAGATCGAGCCCGGAATGCGAATCGGGACCGCCTCCGCGAGACGGCGCGCCCAGCTCCTCGCGCTGGAGCCGAGCCTCTCGGTGGAGCCACTCCGCGGCAACATCGACACGCGGCTTCGCAAGCGCGGCGAGCGCGGTCTCGACGCGGTCGTGCTCGCGGCCTGCGGCCTCGACCGGCTCGGCCTCGGCGCCGAGATCGGCCTGCGCCTCGACCCGGACGTGATGCTGCCGGAGGCAGGCCAGGGCGCGCTGGCCCTCCAGGTGCGCGCCGGCGACGAGGAGCTCGTCTCCACGGCGGACGACCCGGAGACGCGGCGGCGGGTCGAGGCCGAGCGGCGGTGCGTCGGCGCCGTCGGCGGAGGCTGCCTCGCGCCGGTCGCGGCACACCACGACGGCCGCACGCTCACGGGTCTCGTCGCCGCCGAGGACGGAAGCTGGCTCGAACGCCGCACGGGCGAGGATCCCGAGGCGCTCGGCCGCGAGCTCGCGGCGCTGGCGCGATGACGCCACGCGGCTCAAGGGTCGCGCCCGGGCCGGGCCGGGCCGGTGGCGGCCGCGCCACGGGCGGATGCGTCGCACAGGCGACGCGATGTTGGCACGGACACGTCACGAGCCCGCCGCCTATTCTTCGTTCCCCGTGGGTGGGTGGGGGTTAGGGATGGCGAGGACGCCACCCGCCGACGACACACTCCGCCGCGAAGGCCCCTCGCCCTGGCTCCGGCTCCCGCTCCGTCCCGGAGGCGCGTGGTCCGCATCGTCGTGACGAGGCCCGAGGGGCGGGAGGGCCCTCTCGTGGAGCGGCTTCGCGCCGCGGGTCACGACGTGCGACACGTGCCGCTCGTCGCGCTCGAGCCGCTCGGTCACGAGGCGATCGACGTGGAGGAGTACGACTGGGTCGTCCTCACGAGCGTCACGGGCGCACACGAGCTCCGCCGCCGCATGCGTGGCGCGCCGCGCCGCGTCGCCGCAATAGGCCGGGCGACCGCCGATGCATTCGGCGGCGCCGACGTGATCGCGACGACGTCCACCCAGGAAGGCCTCCTCGAGGCGCTTCCCGCGGCGCCGGGGCGGGTGCTCTTCGCCGGGGCCGAGAGCGCGCGCCGGCTCCTCCCCGATGCGCTCGACGCCGACGTCGTCGCGCTCTACCGGACCGTCGAGCTGACGCCCCCGGGGTGGCCCGACTGCGACGTCGTCGTGCTCGCCTCGCCCTCCGCCGCCCGGGCGCTCGCTCGTGTCGAACGGCGTACGCCCGTCGTCACGATTGGTCCCGAGACGACGCGCGCCGCGCTCGCAGCCGGGCTGACCGTCGCGAACGAGGCCGAGACGAGCGACCTCGCAGGCCTCGTGGCGGCCGTCGAGCACGCAGTCGCCACGTCGTAGACTCGCGGCGAATGGTCATCTGCTTCCTGAGCGACTTCGGTCTCCAGGACGACTTCGTCGGCACGTGCCACGGCGTCATCGCGCGAATCGCGCCCGACGCCCGCGTCATCGATGTGACCCACGGGATCCCGGCGACGGCCGTGTTGCAAGGCGCGCACGTCCTCGCGAGCACCCTTCCGTACATGCCCGTAGGAGTGCACCTCGCCGTCGTCGATCCCGGCGTCGGCGGGGTGCGCCGGCCCGTCGCGCTCGCAGACGCCGAGGGTCGGCTGTACGTCGGTCCCGACAACGGCCTGCTCCTGCCTGCCGCCGAGAGGGCGGGCATCGCCGAGGTGCGCGAGCTCGCGAACCCCGACTACGCGCTCGACACGATCTCACGCACGTTCCACGGCCGCGACCTGTTCTCGCCCGCCGCGGCGCACCTCGCGAACGGGGTGCCACTCTCCGAGCTCGGGCCGCCGCTCGACCCGGACGCCCTCGTGCGGCTCGACCTTCCCCAGCCCCGGTTCTCGGGGGACAGGATCGACGCGATGACGCTCTACGTCGACAGCTTCGGCAACATCGCTCTCAATCTCACCCGGGACGACGCCGAGCACGCGGGCGTCGTCCCCGGCTCGCGGGTCGAGCTCGAGCTCGCCGGCGAGCGCTACTTCGCGGTGGCGGCGCGGACCTTTGCAGACGCCCGCGCGGGTGACGTGATCCTCTACGAGGACAGCTACCGCAACATGTCGGTCGCGATCAACCGCGGGAGCGCCGCCGCCATGCTGCATGCGAAGCCCGGCCAGCCGCTCGGCATCAGGCTGCTTGGTGGAGCCGCGCAGATGCGTTAGGGTCGGGACCTCCAAGAGCGTTCGTGGCGCGGTCAGCCGGCCCGGACGCTCTTCTCTATGGTGGGGGAACCCCCTGGTTCCCCCACCGGCCCCCTCCTCCGCGTGGCGCATGGCTCACCCGCGCCTGGCCTCCCGGCCGGCCAAGCCGGCCTCCGGCCGCCCTCGCACGTGCATTGGAGAACCGGCCAGTGCGGTCCGCCGCGACATGCGCGCCAAAAGCAGGTGTTACAAGATCGACTGGCCGAGGGCGCTGGCCGCGAGCTCGACCGCGATCGCGGCGCTCCCGTTCTCGCGGTCGAGGATCGGATTCACCTCGACGAGCTCTAGCGAGCCGACGAGCCCGGACTCGGCCAGGTCCTCGCAGGCAAGGTGCGCCTCGCGGTAGGTGAGACCGCCCTTGACGGGTGTCCCCACGCCCGGCGCGACCTCGGGGTCGAGTGCGTCGAGGTCGAGCGAGACATGGACGAAACCGGGGCCAGCTGCCCTGTCGATCGCCTCCTGCACCGCCCGTTCGATCCCGATGCGGTCGATCTCCGTCATCGTGATCGCCCGGATCCCGGTCTCGCGGATCAGTGCCCGCTCCGACGGGTCGAGCGACCGCACCCCGAGGAGGACGGCACGCCGTGGATCGACGGCGGGGAGCTCGAGCGCGGCGTGCGAGAAACCGTCGCCCGCGAGCCCGAGGGCGGCGGCGAGCGGCATCCCGTGGACGTTTCCGGTCGGGCTCGACTCGGGTGTGT
Source organism: Gaiella sp. (assembly GCA_036558885.1). GTDB lineage: Bacteria > Actinomycetota > Thermoleophilia > Gaiellales > Gaiellaceae > Gaiella. Next base: position 7,236 of record DATBET010000185.1, on the reverse strand, counting down.
TGAGGTCGCCGTGCGCGTCGATCCAGATCACGCCGCCGGGCTCGCCGGCGGCCTGGCGGAGGCCCGCGAGCGTGCCGAGCGCGATCGAGTGGTCACCGCCGAGGACGAGCGGCAGCGAGCCGTCTGCGACGACGTCCGCCACGAGGTCGGAGAGCCTCGCGCACGCCTCCAGGATCTCGGTCAGGAAGCGCGCGCGCTCGTCCCCGATCGCGAGCGACTCGGGCTCCGCCGTCGTGAGGTTCCCACGCTCGACGACCGTGCAGCCGAACGACGAGAGCCGTTCCTCGAGACCGGCGTAGCGGATCGCCGACGGCCCCATGTCCACCCCGCGGCGGCCCTGGCCGAGGTCGAGCGGCGCGCCGACGATCGTCACGGTCCTCGGGGTCGCAACCACGGCGGCGTGAGGCTACACGGAGCGACGGCGGCTAGACTCAGCCCGCGGGGCGAGGTAGCTCAGTTGGTAGAGCACACGGCTGAAAACCGTGGTGTCGCCGGTTCAAGTCCGGCCCTCGCCACTCTCTCGGAACCACGACGAGGAGCCGGCTAGAGCGGCGCCGGGTCGGCCGGGCGCCACGGCTCGAGCCCGGCGTACGCGTCCTCCGCGGAGTGTGCCTCGACACCGAGACCTGCGCCGTGCCGCAGTGCGACCTCCGAGACGGGATAGAGGATTCCGCCGCCCACCCGGGCGCCGATCATCAGCAGCACGCACGGCTCGGAGCCGTCGTTCACGAAGGTGTGTCGCGTGCCGGGTGGGCAGTGGATCAGGTCCCATTGCCGGACCGGCCGCTCCTCGTCCTCCACGATCGCGGTGCACGAGCCACGCAGGACGAGGAAGTCCTCCTGCGCTTCTTCCGCGTGGTAGAGCGTCGAGTGCTCGCCCGGGCCGATCACCGAGAGATGGATGCCCACCTGCCGGAAGCGCTCGGTCTCGGGCTCGAGCAGCGCTCGCTTGCCGAAGCCTGGTCGCTCCACCCAGCGGGCCGCCTCGTCGGACGCGTTGACGACGAACCACCGGTCCGGCATGCGAACGACCCTAGCCGCGCGGGCGGGCGAGCGCCACGCGGGCGAGGCCGGGAACGGCGAGCGAGTCGTCCTGCTGCACGTAGCGCTCGAGCCGTCGTTCCGCGCCCGCCCGGATCGCGGCCTCCTCGTCCGCCGTCGCGCGCTCGAGGATCAGCGCGAGCGTCCGCGAGGTATCGCGGGCGACGCCCCACCAATCGGAGAGGGAGGGCGCGCGCCACACGATCGCGACGTCCTCGACGGTGTCGACGTCGAGGCCAGCGTCCTCGAGGACCGATCCCAGGAGCCCTTCCTGGGAAAGGCGAAAGGGGCCCGGCGCCTCCGGGTCGGGCCGCTCGACCAGGCCGAGCTCGAGCGCGCTGCGGCCCGGCGCGGTGATCCAGTCGTTGTCCTCGGGGTCGGCCCAGACAGCCACCGCGATCCGGCCCCCGGGACGTGTGACACGCCTGATCTCGGTGGCTGCAAGGGGGATGTCGGGGACGAGCATCAACCCCCAGCGGCAGAGGACGCCGTCGAACGACCTGTCGCCGAACGAAAGAGCGGTCATGTCCTCGACCGCGAACGAGACGAGTTCGTCGAGGCCGAGCTCGGCGGCCCTCCGACTCGCCGCCTCGACCATCTCCGGCGCGAAGTCGGTCGAGACGAGCCGCCCGCCGGGCGCCAGCGAGCGGGCGACGAGGAGGCCGGTGTCCCCGGGCCCCGCCGCAAGCTCGAGGATGGTCTCGCCGGGCCGCGGGTCGAGCAGCTCGACCAGCCGCTCCGAGACCATGTGCGTCGAGTTCCAGATGAGCTGCCGCTGCCGCTCCCACCCGGCGGCGACCGAGCGCCAGTTCTCGACAGCGTCGCTCACGTCTCCTCAGGCGGCTGCGCCGGCGAACTGCGGGATGATGTCGCGGCCGTAGGCCTCGAGGGTGTCCTCCTGGCCATGGGTCATCAGGTAGATCGAGTAGTGGTCGACGCCGATCGACTCGAGCTCGCGCAGCTTCTTCGAGATCTGGCCGACGTCGCCGAGCACCGAGAAGCGGTCGCAGATCTCGTCGGTGACGAACTCGCCGTGCTTCGCGCCGACGCGGGAGTGCTCGTCGTAGTCGTAGAACTTGCGTTTCTCGACGTAGTCGGTCAGCGCGTGGGGGACGACCGACCCGTCGGTGCCGTACCGCTCGATCAGGTCCTTCACGTGGTTCGAGACCATCGCGGGGAACCAGCGGGTCTGCTCGCGGCCGTCCTCGATCGGGCCGACGTGGCTCGGGGCGCAGACGATGCACTTCAGCTCGGCCGGGTCGCGCCCCGCCTCCTCGGCGGCCGCCCGGGCGGTGCCCATGATCCACTGGATGATCTCCGGGTCCGCCAGCTGGATGATCACACCGTCCCCGACGCGGCCCGCGACGCCGAGCGCCTTCGGGCCGTAGCCGGCGACCCACATCGGGATCCGCGGCAGCTCCGGCCTCACCCACTTCAGGTGCAGGTCCTTGTCGTTCCAGTGCACTTCCTCGCCGTTCATGAACGGCTTGATCATCTGCAGGCGGCGCTCGAACTCGGCCACCTTCACCGGCTGCTGGCCGATATAGCGCCGCGCGGAGTCTCCGCGGCCGATGCCCATCACCATGCGGCCGCCAGAGATGTCGTGCATCGTCGCGTAGAGGCTCGCCAGCACGGTCGGCTCCCGCGTGCCGGGGTTCGTGACGAGGTGCCCGAACTTCATCCGCGAGGTGGCCTGGATCGCCAGCGTCAGCTGGACGAACGACTCCTGCCAGAGCACGTGGGAGTCGTACGTCCACCCGATCTCGAAGCCGTTGTCCTCGCCGAGCTTCATCAACTCGACGAGCCGGGACGCGGGCGGGTCGGGCAGGACGGTGACGCCGAAAGTGAGTGCCATGTGGTCGATCCTCCGTCGTTCGCGAGAGAGTCAGTATCGGCCGTCGCCCGTCGAAGCGCCAGGGGAGGTGTCGCGCCACTCACGCTCGAGGAGCGCGTAGACGAGCTCGCTCTGCCACTCGCCCTTGACCCACTCGTTCTCCACAAGATGCGCCTCACGGCGCATTCCGAGCTTCTCGAGGACGCGGGCGGAGCCGAGGTTCCGCGGCTCGAGCCGCCCGACGACACGGTGCAGGCCGAGCGGCTCGAAGGCGAACGCGAGGATCGGCCGGGATGCCTCGGTCGCGTAGCCCACGCCCTGGTGCGCGGGATGGAAGACGAAGCCGAGCTCGCCCTGACGGTGGGCCTCGCTCGCCCAGAGAAGCGAGACGTCGCCGACGAGCTCACCCGTTGCTGCGAGCGTCACCGCGGCGCTCAGCCACTCGCCCTCGCCGCGGAGTGCGGACCCGGCGATCTTCTTCGCAAGCAGCTCCCGCGTCTCCTCGAGCGTGCGGGCGTCGTTGTAGAGCCAGCGGACGACTGTCTCGTCGGACTCGATCGCATGGAGCGCCTCCAGGTCGCCGCTCTCGAACGGCCGCAGCACCAGCCGCTCGGTCTCGAGGGGCCAGCAGGGGGCGACCACGCGGCCACTGTAGTCGGAGCGCTCAGCATGGCAGCCCACGCACGGCAGGCAGCGCGGCGAGCGCAAGCGCTCCGATCGCGGCGAACGCCACGGCGCCGTCGCCTGGCAGAGCGAACGCGAGCCCCGCGAGCGGGGTACCGACGAGCACCGCGGAGATGGCGCAGGCGTTGACGAGCGCGACCGCGGCCCCGGGAGCGTCCGGGCGCAGGCGCTGGACGGCGTCGAAGACCGCGGCGAACGGCAGGCCGGCGGCGAGGCCGAGGCAGAGCGCACCCGTCGCGGACAGCCAGGTCGGCCCGCCCAGGGCGAGCAGGAACGAGCCTGCCGCGACGGCGACGAGGGAGCCAGCGAGCAGCACCCCACGCCGGTCGGATCGATGGGCGACGGCGCCGCCGAGGGGCCGTGTGACGATCCCGGCGAGGAGGATCAGTCCGCCGATCGCGCCGGCGACGGCCGAGCTCGTGTCCTGGCGCTCGAGCAGGGGCACGACCCAGTTGCCCGCGACGACCGCGAGGCCGAAGCTCGCCGCCTGGAGCACCCCGAGCGGAAGGAGCCGGCGGTCGCCGAGCACGCCGCGTGTCGAGTTGCCGATCCGCCGCAGGCCACGCACGAGCGCGGTCGGCACCGCTGCGGCCACCGCGAGGACGAGCGCAGCGGCGTAGGTCGCCCGCCAGCTCGTCGCCTCCGTCAGTGGCGGCACGACCACGAGCGCGAGGCCGGCGCCCGCCATGGTCGCACCGCCGTAGACCCCGTGCAGCACGGGCCCGCCACCACCCGCCCGGACGAGGTCGAGACCGGCGATGAAGCCCGCCCCCGAGCCGAGGCCGACGACGAGCCGGCCGACGATCCCGAGCGCGATCTGGGCGTCGAGGAGGAGCAACGCGTTCCCGAGCGCCGCACAAGCGCATGCGGCGAGCGCGACTCGGTGCGGCCCGAACCGATCCGACCAGATCCCTGCCGGGAGCTGCGAGGCGAGGTGTGTGAGGAAGAGCGCCGTCGTGAGGAGGCCGACAACCGCGAGCGACACGCCGTACGCGTCGGCGAGCGGGTCCGCGGCCGCGCCGACGTTGGAGACGTTCCACGTGAGGAAGCAGCCCACCACGAGCCCCGCGACGACCGCCCCGCGTGCCGGGGCCCGCGTGGCGACCGGCATCTAGGACGCCGCGACGTGAGCGATCGTCTTCGAGGCGAGGCGGTCGAGGGCGGCCACCGAGAGCTCGAGGTGCTCCGGGTTCGTGTCCTCGAGCTTCGTGTGCGAGAGGCCGCGCAGGCTCTGCACGAAGAGCATCACGGTCGGCACGCCGGCGCGGGCCACCTCGGCGGCGTCATGGAGGGGGCCGGAGGGCAGCCGATGCGACGTTCCCGCCACCTCGCGGATCGCCTCGTCGGCGAAGCCGATCAGCGTCTCGTCGAACAGGATCGGCTCGATGTTCCAGATGCGCTCCCAGTCGACCTCGATCCGCTCTTCCTCCGCGAACTGCCGCGACAGGTCCCGCGCGAGCGCGAGCATCGACGCGAGCTTCCCCGCGTCGAGGTGCCGTTGGTCGAGAAGCTGCTCGGCGGTCTCCACGACCGAGGTCACGATCCCCGGCCTGCAGACGACGCCGCCCGACGTGCAGACCGCGCCGTCACCCGTCTCTCGCGCGACGTCCCGGATCGCGAGCGCCAGCTTCGCAGCACCGGCGAGCGCGTCACGGCGCTGGTCCATCGGCGTCGAGCCCGCGTGGGCGGCCTGGCCGCGCCAGACGACCCGCCAGCGCTCCACGCCGAACGTGCCGAGGACGGCGCCGAGCGGCAGCTCCATCGACTCCAGCACCGGGCCCTGCTCGATGTGGAGCTCGAGGTAGGCGGCGGCGCTCTCCAGCTGCGAGCGCGCCTCGAGCGCTCGGTCGAGGTCGATCCCATACGCGCCGATCGCGTCCGGCAGCGAGACGCCGTCCCGGTCGACGAGGGCCCGGAGCTCGTCCTGGTCGGCCATCGAGCCGCCTGCGGCGGACGAGCCGAACAGCGAACGCCCGAAGCGCGCACCCTCCTCGTCCGCCCAGTCGACGAGCCGAACCGTGACGGGCGGCGTTCCCTCCTCCGCGATCCGGCGAAGGACCTCGGCCGCGCCGAGGACGTTGAGGCAGCCGTCGAGCCAGCCGCCGTTCGGGACGGAGTCCATGTGGCCGCCGAGCAGGACCGCACGCTCGGAGTCGCCGCGCAGCGTGTACCAGTCGTTGCCCGCTGCGTCCCGCCCGACCTCGAGCGGCAGGTCGGAGAGGCTCTCGGCGAGCCACGCACGGCCTTTCGCCCACGTCTCCGTCCACGCGACGCGCTGCGCCCCGTCGTCGTCTCCGGTGAGCGAGCGGAGCTCCTCGAGGCGGGAGACGACGCGGGACGGATCGAGCGCCACGACCCCCGAGCTTAACCCCCTTCGCCGCGCGTGGGTGTGCTAAGCAATGCGGCCAGATGACGGCCGTCGCAGTCGAGAGGCGTCCGGCGCGGATCGTCCCCGCCCTCGGTCGGCTGGCGACGTTCGTCCTCGTCGTTGCCGCGCTCTGGGCGGCCTGGGAAGGCTACAAGTGGCTCTGGGAGACCACCGGCTGGACGTGGCCGTTCGTCGTCGACGACACGACGATGCCCCACATCCACGACATCCTCAACGCGTTCCGCGAGCCGGTCACCGAGGGCGGCCCCGCCCTGATCCACCCGCTGCTCGACGCCGCGTGGTTCACCGCGAAGGAGGCGCTCGCCGGGTTCGTGCTCGGCGCCCTCTTCGGCTTCGCGCTCGCGGTCGTGCTCGTGCACTCGCGACTCCTGGAGCGCGGCCTGCTGCCGTACGTCGTCGCGTCGCAGACGGTGCCGATCCTCGCGATCGCGCCGATGGTCGTGATCGGGCTCGGCTCGAAAGGGGTCGAGGGCTGGAAGGCCGTCTCGGTGCTCGCCGCCTACCTCACCTTCTTCCCCGTGGCGATCAACTCGCTGCGCGGGCTGAACTCCGCGGACCCGCGCGCGTTCGAGCTGCTCGACTCGTACGCGGCAGGCCGCTGGAGCGTTCTCTGGCGGCTCCGTGTCCCGGCCTCGCTGCCCTACCTCTTCACCGCGCTCAAGATCTCCGCGACCGCGAGCGTGATCGGCGCGATCATCGGCGAGACGCCCGCCTCGATCCAGGAGGGGCTCGGCGGGGCGATCGTGAACTTCAACCAGTACTACTCGCTCCAGCCGACCGCTCTCTGGGCGACGAACATCGTCTGCGCCGTGCTCGGGCTCGTGCTCTTCGGGCTCGTCGCACTGACCGAGCGGCTCGTGCTCCGCCGCGCGCCGGAGCACGTCGCATGACGGACGCCGCTGCGAGCGTCGTCTCGATCCAAGGGCTGACCAAGTCGTTCCGGACGGGCGTCACGGCGCTCGAGAGCATCGACCTCGAGGTGGCACCGCGCGAGTTCGTCTCGCTGATCGGCCCCTCGGGCTGCGGCAAGTCGACGCTGCTCCGGATCATCGGCGACCTCGTCACGCCCAGCTCCGGCACCATCCGCGTGAACGGGAAGACGGCGCACCAGGCGCGGGTCGACCACGACTACGGGATCGTCTTCCAGGACGCGGTGCTCTTCGACTGGCGCACCGTCTCGAAGAACGTCTCGCTGCCGCTCGAGCTGCTCGGCTGGGACCGCACACGGCGCAAGGAGCGCGTCGCGGAGATGCTCGACCTCGTCGAGCTGACCGGGTTCGAGTCGAGC
>DATBET010000184.1:0-26779 GCA_036558885.1 Gaiella sp. | reverse complement strand
GGGCGTCGGGCAGGTCATCCAGAAGCACAGCCTCCAGGGGAAGGTCAAGGGCGGCGGGTACGACCTCCTGCCGGGGACGCTCGACCTGATCAACAAGGGCTTCCTCGACTTCACGATCGACCAGCAGCCGTATCTCCAGGGCTTCTACCCGGTGCTGCAGCTGTTCCTGTACAAGCTGTCGGGCGGGCTCGTCGCGCCGTCGGACACGAACACCGGCCTCCTCTACGTCACGAAGGCGAACGTCAAGCCCTACCTGACGACGAAGACCCGCTACGAGGGAAGCTCGAAAGCGCAGAAGTACCCGGTCACCGCGTAATACTTGGCCATCCAAGACGCAGCGGTAACCGCCCCGGAAGGACGCGCCGGCCTCGGCTGGCGCGTCGCCGGGGCGCTCGTCCGGCGGCGCGAGGCGAGCATCTTCGTCGTCGCGGTCCTGCTCTCGCTGTACTTCTCGATCCGCAACGAGGCGTTCTACTCCGCCGACAACGTCAAGAACATCACGGAGACGATGGCGCCGATCGCCATCGTCGCGGCCGGCCTGGCGATGCTGCTCATCTGCGGCGAGATCGACCTCGCCGTCGGGCGCGTCTACGCGCTCGCTCCCGCCATCGTGTACGTCGTCTCGTCCGAGGACGAGCACGGGTACCCGATCTGGGTCGGGGTGATCGCGGCGCTCGGCTGCTCCGCGCTCGTCGGGCTGACGAACGGCGTCATCACGACGGTCTTCCGCGTGCCGTCCTTCATCACCACCCTCGGGATGCTGTTCCTGCTGAACGGCATCACCCTCCACCTGCTGGCGGGCACTCAGGTGTTCATGCCCGGCGGCGGCACCTTCCACGACATCTTCGGCTCCCAGCCCGGCGACTATCCGCTCTTCCTCAACTCCGAGTTCTTCTGGGCGCTCGGCATCGTGCTCGTGCTCCAGTTCGTGCTCACCCTCACGCGCTGGGGGCTGCACACGACGGCCACGGGCGGGAACCTCATCGGGGCCGCGGAGGCCGGGATCAACGTGCGCATGGTCAAGATCGGCAACTTCGTGCTCGCGAACCTGCTCGCCGGGTTTGCCGGGATCCTCGACTCGACGCGGATCACGACCATCGTCCCGCTGCAGGGCGGGCCCGACCTGATGTTCATGGGCGTCGCGGCAGCCGTGATCGGCGGCACGTCGCTCTTCGGGGGCTACGGCTCGGTGATCGGCGCGTTCATCGGCGTCGCCGTGCTGATCATCCTCCAGACGGGGTTCAACATCATCGGCGTCAGCGCCTTCACGTTCGACCTGATCATCGGGATCGCGATCATCCTCTCGATGATCGTGAACGTGCAGGTGGCGCGCCTGCGCAACCTGGGGCGGCTGCAGTGAGTGAGGCCGCCCCCGCAGTGAACGACGCTGCCCCCGACGCGATCCGCGTGGAGCACCTCGTGAAGAGCTTCGGGGCGGTGAACGCCCTGGCCGACGTGTCGATCCACCTCGGACGCGGCGAGTGCCTCGGCCTGATCGGCGACAACGGAGCGGGCAAGTCGACGCTCGTGAAGATCCTGAGCGGCTTCCACCGGCCCGACCGGGGCAAGATCTTCGTCGAGGGCGCCGAGACCAGCATCCGCTCGGTCGACCACGCGCGCTCCCTCGGGATCGACACCGTCTACCAGGATCTCGCGCTCGTGCCGACGCTCTCCGTCGCGCACAACATGTTCCTGAACCGCGAGCTGACGAACGGGTTCCGCCCGTTCGCCTGGCTCGACAACCGCGAGATGCGGAAGCGCGCCCGCTCGTACCTGGACGACATCGGCATCCGCACGCTCCGCTCCGTCCAGTCGGAGGTGGCGATGCTATCCGGCGGGCAACGGCAGGCGATCGCGATCGCGCGGTCGGTGCACTCTGGCGCGCGGATCCTGCTCCTCGACGAGCCGCTCGCCGCGATGGGCGCGAAGGAGGGCGAGATGATCCTCGACCTCATCCGCGACCTCAAGGACAAGGGGCACTCGATGATCGTCGTCGCCCACAACTACGTGCATGTGCTCGAGGTGTGCGACCGGGTCAACCTGCTGCAACACGGCCGCATCACGCTCGATCGCCTCTCCTCCGAGACCTCGGCGGAGGAGCTCACCGAGCTTGTCGCGAGGGAATATCGCCGGCAGCGCGACGAGAAGCGGGCGTCCGGCGACGCCACGGAAGGCTGAGGCGCGCGGGCCCGAGTCGCCCTCGGCGCCCGCAAGGGGCGCCGAAGCGACCCGGAAGGAGGGCTGTGAAGAAGCCCGGTGTAGCTATATCATAATACTTGTTCGCGGTGAAACAGGGATGGGCTGCGCCTCCGCCCGATCGTCTCCTCCGCCGCGCAGGATGTCCACGGAAGCGGCCCGGATCGGCTCAGTGGCCGGTACGCGCGAGCCGGCGGATGTCCGCCGCGGTGTCCGCGATGAGGATCTTGGCGGCGTTCTCGGCCGCGTCCTCGTCGCCCGCGACGATCCCGTCGAGGATCGCACGATGCAACGGCAGGGCACGCCGTCTCGAGCGGCTCGGGCTCGTGGTGAGCATGAACGTCGCGCGCAGGACGGCGCGAAGCACTCGACCGAGGTGCTCCAGCAGCTCGTTGTGACAGGAGCCGAGGATCCGGCTGTGGAACTCGAGGTCGGCTGCGAGATATGCGTCCCGTTCACCGACGCCGGACTCCATCCCCGCGTACGCCTCCGTGATCGCCGCGACCTCGTCGTCCGACGCGCGCGTTGCCGCCAGCCTCGCGGCGAGCGGCTCGATCGCGAGACGCACCTCGGTCGTCTCCTCGTACAGCTTCTGGTCGTGAAGCGCCTCGGTGCGCCAGCTGAGCACGTCCGGGTCGAGGATGTTCCATTCGCTTCGCTCTCGCACCCTGGTCCCGGTCTTCGGCCTCGCCTGGACGAGCCCCTTCGCGGCGAGCACGCGGACGGCCTCGCGGAGCACGGTGCGACTGACGGAGATATCCGCCGTGAGCTCGTCCTCGGGCGGTAGCGGATCGCCCGGCCGGAGCTCTCCACTCACGATCTGCAGGCCGATCGTGTGGACGACCTCGCCGTGGAGCCCCCGACGCGGGTAGATAAGCGGCTTCGTCACGGGTGGCGTCGTCTCGTCGCCGGAGCGTGGACAGGTGCCAGGCGGGCCCGGCGGCGGGCGGTGATCGTCACAATCATCATATGATACGTCTTCTACGGTAGCCGAGGAGGCGGGCGAGCCGATGGGGAACAGCCGCGGGAACCGAGCGAGGCGAGGTACGCGGAGCAGCCTGTGGCTCGAAGGACGCGACCGGCGCGGTTGCTTCGGCGGGCAAGGTCGTCCGCTCCCGTGAGGACGGCGCGCCTCGGAAGCACCGGCCCGGAGCTGAGCGTGGTCGGGCTCGGCGCGTGGGCGATCGGCGGCGCATGGCGCTACGGCTGGGGGCCGGTGGACGACGAGGAGTCGATCCTCGCCATCCGTCGGGCGGTCGAGCTCGGCGTGAACTGGGTCGACACGGCCGCCGTGTACGGGCTCGGCCACTCCGAGCAGATCGTGGGCAAGGCACTCGCGTCGTACCGCGTCGGCGAGGACGTCCTCGTCTTCACGAAGTGCGGACGGCGTTGGGAGGGCCGCCCCGAAGGCGTGGTCGGGAACGACCTCCGCCCCGAGTCGATCCGCGAGGAATGCGAGCGCAGCCTGCGCCGGCTCGGCCTGGAGCGCATCGACCTCTACCAGGTGCACTGGCCCGACTGGACGACCGGCGCGCTCCTCGAAGACTCCTGGGGAACGATGGCCGAGCTCGTCGACGAGGGGAAGACGCGCTGGATCGGCGTCTGCAACTTCGACGTCGAGCAGCTCGGGCGCTGCGAGGCCGTCCGCCACGTCGACTCGGTCCAGCCGCCGTTGTCCCTGCTCGCCCGCGGCGCTCTCTCGACGGTCGTGCCGTGGGCCGCGGCGCACGGCGCGGGCGTGCTCGGCTACTCGCCGCTCGCCTCGGGGATCCTCACCGGGGCGTACGACCGTGCCCGCGTCGGGAGCCTCGCCGACGACGACTGGCGTCGCGACGCGCCCTCGTTCCGCGACCCGCTCCTCTCGCAGAACCTCGCGCTCGTCGAGCGGCTCCGCGAGATCGCCGAACGGCTCGGTACGAGCCTTCCCGCACTCGCCGTGGCCTGGGTGCTGGCGCAGCCGGGCGTCACCGCAGCCATCGTCGGGGCCCGGCGCCCCGGTCACGTCGACGGCTGGGCGGCCGCGGCCGAGCTCGTGCTCGACGACGAAGTGATCCACGAGATCGCGGATGCAATTGCCGAGACCGGGGCCGGCTCGGACGTCCCGCCGGTGCCGCCGCCGCACATCAGGCCCGTTCCCGCCTGAGTCGGGACGCGGCCCCCACGTTCGCCCGGGCGGCGTCGTAAGCCGCGGATCGATCAGCCGGGGACGGGTGCGCTCGGGGCGCTGAACGGGCTTGCGCCGAGGCTGTTGAGTGCCCGCACCGTGTACCTGGCACCGGGGACAGCGGCGGTGTCGACGAATCGCATCAGCCGGGTGACTCCGATCCTCCGGCCCGAGCGCCAGACTTCGTACCGCGCCGCGCCCCAGTCGTATCGCCGGGCGACGACGGTCTCGCCGGTGGCGGGGTCGCGCGTGACCCGCACGTCGCCGGGCGGGCCGTATGGGCTCTGCGTGTCCGTTCGTCGAACCGTACGATGGACCGGCTGCGCCAAGGCATGAAGACGCTGCTCAACGTCATCTGGCTCGTCCTTGCCGGCTTCTGGCTGGCGCTCGGCTACCTGCTCGCCGCGATCCTGCTCGCGATCACGATCGTCGGCCTGCCCTTCGCGAAGCAGTCGCTCAAGCTCGCTCGGTACGCGCTCTGGCCGTTCGGCCGGGCTCTCGTCCAGAGCCCCGACCGGTTCGTGACCCTCAGCGCGATCGGCAACGTGCTCTGGTTCGTCCTCGCCGGATGGTGGCTCGCGCTCGGCCACATCCTCACCGGCGTCGCTCTCTGCCTGACGATCATCGGCATCCCGCTCGGCATCGCCGACTTCAAGATGGCCGGCGCGGCCCTCGTCCCCTTCGGTCGCACGGTCGTGCCGGCGCGCGAGCTGAACGCGGGCATGGTCGCCGCCGACTCGACGATCGCCTTCCCGCACTGACCCGATCGCCTAGCGTGGAGGCGTGATCAGGGTCGGCACGTGCTCTTGGGCGGACGAGAGCTTCTCGAAGGCCTGGTACCCGACGAGGGTCAAGAGCGGCGAGCGGCTCGCGTACTACGCGGAGCGGTTCGACGTCGTCGAGGCGAACTCGACGTTCTACCGGCTCCCCGACGAGGACCTCGTCGCGCGGTGGGCGCGAACGCTGCCCGAGGGGTTCGTGATGCACGTGAAGGCCTTCGGGCTGATGACGCGGCATCCGGTGAGGCTCGACGCCCTGCCCGACGACCTGCACGACGAGGTCGAGGCCGACGAGCGAGGCCGCGTCGACCGGCCTTCCCGGGAAGTTCGCGGGGAGGTCTTCCGCCGCTTCCTCGCCGCGCTCGAGCCGCTGCGCAAGGCCGGCAGGCTGGGCGGGATCCTCATGCAGTTCCCGCCCTACGTCGTGCCGAAGCCGATGTCGTACGAGTACCTCGAGTGGGCTCGCGACCAGCTCGCCGGGCACGAGATGCTCGTCGAGTTCCGCCACAAGGCCTGGTTCGAGGATCCCGCCGAGCCGCTCGCGTTCCTCGAGCAGCACGGGATGACGTACGTCACGGTCGACGCCCCGCACGACGTGATCCCGCTCGTCGTCGCCCGTACCTCGGGGACGGCGTACGTCCGCTTCCACGGGAGGAACCGCGGGACATGGTTCAAGCGAACGGGCAGCACGGCCGAGCGTTTCGACTACCTCTACAGCCCGGAGGAGCTGCGCGAATGGGCGGGCTCCTTGCGCGGGCTCGCGAGTGAGGCGGACGTCGTCTACGCGATGTTCAACAACAGCGGCCGCTCCGGCGGCGGCGAGGTGCCCCGCGACCTCGCCGACGGTCGCGCCGAGGTCGCACAGGCCCCCACGAACGCCGCCATGCTGAAGGCGCTCCTGTGACCGACCTGCGCTCGCTCCTCGACGGCCCCTCGTCCGCCGTGCTCGCGACGTATCGGAGGGACGGCAGCGCGCTGGTGACGCCCGTCTGGTTTCGCCACTCGGACGGCGCGTTCGAGGTCGTCATCGCCGAAGGCGACGTGAAGCTCGCGCACCTCGCCCGCGACCCGCGCTGCTCGCTCGTGGTCTTCGAGGCGGTGCCGCCCTTTCGCGGGGTCGAGGCCCGCGGCGAGGCCGAGCTCGTCGAGTGCGACGTGACCCCGATCCGCGCCGAGATCGCGTCTCGGTACCTCGGCGCGGAGGCCGGTGCGCGGTTCGCGGCCGAGCGCTCGAAACCCGGTGTGCTGGTTCGGCTCCGGGGCGCGGAGCGCAGCTGGGACCTCTCGGCGATCCTGCCCTCGTAGTGCTCAGGCGGCCTCGGAGAGCTCGACCGCGAGCTCCGGCTCCTCACGTGCCTCTGCCCGCCGTACCCGGCGGGCGAACAGGTTGTTCGCGACCAGGGCGCCGATCGTAAGCCCCGCGCCGGCCACCTCGACCGCGTTCGGCCGGTAGCCGCGGGCGATCTCGATCGCGAAGGTCGTGACGGGGATCAGGTTGCTGAAGAGAACGGCGTTCTGGGGTCCGAGCGACGCGACCGCGGCGTTCCAGCAGAGCACCGCGACGAAGGCGCCGGGGATCGCCAGGTAGGCGATCTGCGGCGTCACCGACCAGAGCTCGGCGGCCGACGGAAGCGTGGCGAGGCCGGCGGCCACGGCCACGACGGTCGCGCCGGCGATCGTCAGCCAGCCGAGCGCCGCGGTCAGCGCCGTGAAGCGGAGCGGCGAGAGCTGCGGGAGCTCTGACGCGCCGATGCTGTAGAGCACGAAGCTGAGGACGCCCCCGAGGACGAGCGCGTCCCCCCAGCCGAGCGCGCCCTCGAAGATCCTCGCCGGATGCCCTTCGCTGACGACGAGCGCGACACCGGCGAGCGCCACGCCGAGCATGGCGAACGTCGCGCGCGACGGCCGCACCCGCGTCTTCTGCCAGAGGACGAGAGCCGTGAGGAGCGGCCCGAGCGCGACGATCAACGAGGCGCTCTCGGGCCTCGCGTGCGCGAGCCCGGTGTACGCGAGCAGGTTGAAGCCCGCGAAGCCGAGCGAGCCGAGCCAGAAGAGCCGCCAGCCTCGGCCGTCCAGCCGGAGGGAGCGCGGCCCCTCGACGACGGCGAGCACGACGAGCCAGAGCGACGCCGCGACCGCGTACCGGATCGTCGAGAGCGGGAAGGCGTCGACGGTCTCGAGCGCCGACTTCCCGACGACGAACTGCCCGCCCCAGACGAGCGCGGTCGTCGTCGCGAAGAGCACGCCCACGATCGTCGTCCTCGACCTCACACGCCTCCTCGGGCCGCTTGCGGCAACAAAGGTGTCCAACGAGGCGGGGGCCGCGGGTATTTCCCGGGGTATCCCTACGAGCGGCTGACCCCCATCGCGATCGTGCCCACGTAGCCCTTGCCGCTCTTCGCGAGCCGGAGCATCGAACGCGCGCCGCCGTTGCGGAAGATCGAATCCGTGGCGTTGCGCGTCGTTCGTCCCGGGCGCCGGTTGTACGGCGCCCGACGGTAGACGGCGTCGGTCAGCGCGTCCGGGAAGAAGAGCTGACCGGTATGCACGACGCTCCCGCCCAGGTACACGCGGACGTGGATGTGGACCGTGCGGCTCTCGTACCAGCCCGGGTAGATCGTCGCAAAGCTCGCGACGCCCTTCTCGTCCGTCCGCTGGATCCCTCGCATGAACGTCTGGCCATCGGTGCCCTCCTGCGCAAAGCCGGAGTAGGTGCCCCCCGCGTCGCATTGCCAGATATCGACCGCGGCGGTCCTGATCGGCTTGCAGGACGAGACGTCGAGCACCGTCGTGCGGAGCAGAAGCGGCACGCCGGGCCGCCCCTCGCGGACGTCGCGGCGCACCTTGTCCCCCTCGAGGTAGAACGGGCCCTCGGTCATCTCGGGCGTCAGCACGCAGCTGACGAGGCCCGCGGAGACCGCGGCCGGCCCGGTGCCGGCGCCGGCCGCGTCCCTCGGGTCGAGGACCTCGATCCCGGCCGCACCGCCGAGGGCGAGCGCGGCCACGCCGCCGAGCTTGCGCAGCGAGTCGCGCCTCGTCAGGCCGGCGGGCTCGTGATCGTGATCCTGCATCTCGTCTTTCTCCTCTGTTCAGGAAGGCCGGGTACCGAGTTTGACGGACACCGTGTGCTCCGCCCCGTCCCGGACGTATCCGATCTTGATCGTGTCGCCCGGCTGCTTCGCGTCGATCGCGCTCTGGATCTCCTGCATCGAGGTCACCGAATCGCCGTCGACGGACGTGATCACGTCGCCGGCCTGGAGCCCCGCAGTGGCCGCGGGGGTGCCGTCGCGGACCTCCGAGACCTGCACTCCGGCGGTGCCGCCCTGCGTCTGGGTCAGCCCCACGCCCAGGTACGCGTGCTCGACGGTGCCGCCCTCGACGAGCTGGGAGACGATCGTCTTCACGGTGTTCGAAGGCACGGCGAACCCGACGCCGTCGTTGCCGCCGGAGTCGCTCTCGATCTGCGAGTTGACGCCGATCACGCGACCCTCGAGGTCGAGCAGCGGGCCGCCCGAGTTCCCGTGGTTGATCGCGGCGTCGGTCTGGATCGCTCCGTTGATCGTGTAGCCGTTCGGCGCCTCCATCGAGCGGTCGAGGGCGCTGACGATCCCGGACGTGACCGTGTTCTCGAGCCCGAAGGGGCTGCCGATCGCGACGACCTCCTGGCCGACCTCCAGAGCGGAGGAGTCCGCGAGGGTCAGCGGCTCGAGCGCCGACGACGGCGCGTCGACGTCGATCACGGCGAGGTCGGTCGACGGGTCGGCGCCGACGACGGTCGCGTCGTACGTCTTGCCGTTCGCGAAGCGCACCTCGACGGACGAGGCGCCGTCCACGACGTGCGCGTTCGTGACCACGTGCCCGCTCTTGTCGAAGACGAAGCCCGAGCCCTGCGCCTGGGACGCGCCGCCGCCGGGCACGCCGGATTCGGCGCCGCCGGAGCCGAGCGAGACGGTGATCTCCACGACCGAGTCGTTCGCGCGGTCGTAGACGTCGGAGACCGTCCCGCCGCTCGTCGCGGCCGCCGGGGTCCCACCTGTCACCGCTGCCTGCGCGTCGCTGCTCGGTGGGTCGGCGACGACCGCGTACGCGGCTGCCCCGGCGCCCGCGGCGAGTACGACTGCGCTCGCTCCAGCGGCTGCTTTGACAACTGTCCTTCTCACGCTTCCATCCTTTCGTCGCTGTCTCACTGCTCATGGCACCAGCGGGCGCTGGGCCGCCTCTGAGAACAGGCTGTGAATCGGCTGTGGACGCTCAGGCGGTCGGCGCGGCGGCCGCGTCCGCGAGCGGGAGCGCGATCCGGAACGTCGCGCCGTGCCCCGGCTCCGAGCTCGCCGAGACGCTGCCGCCGTGCGCCTCGGCCACCGCCGCGACGATGGCGAGGCCGAGCCCGACGCCCCCGCTGCCCCGGGCACGCGACGCGTCCGCGCGGTAGAAGCGCTCGAAGACGTGGGCGAGGTGCTCGTCGTCGAGGCCGGGCCCGCGGTCACTGACGGCGATCTCGGCCGTACCGTTGACACGGGTCAGCGTGACCGCGACCGGTGAGTCGGCCGGGGTGTGGGCGCGGACGTTCGCCAGCAGGTTGTCGACGATCTGCCGCAGGCGTACGCGGTCGCCGACGACGACGGCCGGATCGGCGCGGAGCTCGATCGGACGATTCGGATCGACGGCGTGGGCCGTCTCGACGGCCTCGCCGACGACCTCGTCGAGCTCGACCGGGACGCGCTCCAGCGGCCGCCCGTCGTCGAGGCGCGCGAGGAGGAGCAGGTCGTCGACGAGCACGCTCATGCGCTCGGACTCGCGGGTGATGCCCTGCATCGCGCGCTGGAGATCGGCCGGGCGCGTGGACGCTCCGCGGTCGTACAGCTCGGCGTAGGCACGCACCGCGGCGAGCGGCGTGCGGAGCTCGTGCGACGCGTCGGCGACGAAGCGGCGCAGCTTCCGCTCCGACTCCTCCTGGGCCCGGAACGACGTCTCGATCCGCCCGAGCATCGCGTTGAGCGAGAGGCCCAGGCGTCCGACCTCGGTGCGGTCCTCGGCGCGCTCGATCCGCCGGGAGAGGTCTCCCGCGGCGATCGCCGCCGCGGTGTCCTCGATCTCGCCGAGCGGACGCAGCCCGAGGCGGACGACCCAGAGGCCGAGCCCCGCGATGCCTCCGAGCACGAGCGCGGTCACGACGAGCGCGATCAGCAACAGTCTGTGCAGCGTCGAGTCCACGTCCGCGAGCGACGTCGCGACGACGAGCATCCCGGTCGCGCCGTCCGCGACCGACGCGCGTGCGCGGAACCGGCCGTCGCCCTCGGTGCTGCCGACGGTGAAGTACGAGACCGCCACGGGGCTGCCCGACTGCTCGGGAACGTCGATCGTCTCCGGCAGCGCCGGCAGCGGGACGTCCTCACCGGGGAGCCCGAGGCTGGAGACGGTCGCGACTACGGTCGTGCCGTCGAGCGCGCGGACCTGGACGAACGTCCCGGGCGGTGCGAGTCGGCCCTCGTTCTGCCCGGGCCGGCTCAACGAGTGGGCGTCCTCCGCGAGGGAGCTGTCGGTCCGGTCGAGGAGGAACGAGCGCAGCGCGGAGTACGTCGCGAGATCGGCGACGAGGAGCCCGACCGTCGCGAGCGCGAGCACGGCGAGCAGGAGCCTCGCGCGCAGCGACAGGCGCCCGAGCACGTCACGCCTCCAGCATGTAGCCCGCCTGGCGCACCGTCTTGATCAGAGGCGGTCCCGCGCTGTCGAGCTTGCGCCGGAGGTAGCTGACGTAGGTCTCGACGACGTTCGCGTTGCCGTTGAAGTCGTACCGCCACACGTTCTGGAGGATCTGGCCCTTCGACAGGACACGGCGCGGGTTGAGGAGGAAATACCGGAGCAGTGCGAACTCGGTCGCGGTGAGCTGCACCTGCGTCTCGCCCCGGAAGACCTCGTGGCGGCTCTCGTCGAGCACGAGATCCTCGAAACGGAGCACGTCGCCCGGCAGCTCGCTCGCCGTGCGACGAAGGATCGCCTGCACACGCGCGACGACCTCGGCGAGGCTGAACGGCTTCGTCACGTAGTCGTCGCCGCCGGCACGGAGCGCCTCGACCTTGTTCTCGACCGCGTCCTTCGCGGTGAGGAAGAGGATCGCGTTCCTGTGGCCCCGCTCGCGCAGCCTGCGCCCGACCTCGATCCCCTGGACGTCGGGGAGCATCCAGTCGAGCACGATCAGGTCGGGGTCGAATCGTCCGACCGCGGCAAGCGCCTGCCGGCCGTTGAACGCCTCCTCGACCTCGAAGCCCTCGTAGCGGAGCGCGGTCGCGACCGCGTCGACGATCGAGCTCTCGTCGTCGACGACGAGGATCCTCCCGCCCCCGTTGGCGCGCTCGCTCACGCCGGAACAGTGCCTGTGAACGCTGTGGGTTGCCTGAGAATCGCCTGAGTGGCAGCTTCACCTGGTCGGCGGTCCTACTCCTCGCGCGCGTAGAACGGCCGCCCGACCCGCACCTCGAGCTCGAGGTAGCGGTCGAGGCGGACGCCGTCGACCGGCTCGCGGACCGCCTGCACCATCGCGGCGGCGACGTCGAGGTCGTCGACCTCGTAGATGAGGTTCCAGGCCCAGGGGCGGCGGTTCGGGCCGACCTGGAAGACGTCGTCGCAGAACGACGCGACCACGCGCGCGCCGAGCTCCTCCCACTCCGCCAGCATCTGCTTGAAGCGCGGGAAGAAGCGCGTCTCCTTCTCCTCCTCGGGCGACGCGAAGAAGGCGGTGGTCGCGCGCCCGACCGCCATCACCCGGTACGGGCGGCGAAGGGGGACGGGCTCCCAGCCGTTCGGCATGTCCGCGATTTCGGAGGCGGTGCCGGCAGTCCTGCGAGAAGGCTCTGGGTAAGCTCGACGGGGTGGCGAGCATCCTCATCTTCGGCGACACCGTTCGGTGTCCCGAGCTCCGCGTCGAGGTGCCACACTCGGTCGCAGACCCCTTTCTGTACGTCGAGCGGAACGGTGACCGCACCACGGTGATCCGCTCGCTCGAGGCGGCGCGCATGAGCGAGATCGAGGGGATGACGGTTCTTCCACTCGAGTCCCTCGGCCTCGACGAGCTCGTCGCCGAGGGGCTCGACTCGGACGCGGCGATGCTCGAGATCGCGGCGCGTGCGTGCGCGGAGCTCGGCGTGCGCGAGGCGGTCGTCCCGGCGGGGTTCCCGCTCGAGCTCGCCGACCGGCTGCGCGCCGAGGGCATCGTGCTGGACGTCGACCGGGCCGTCTTCACCGCGCGCCGTCGCTCCAAGACGCCCCTTCAGCTGGAGGGCATCCGCCGCGCACAGATCGCGGCCGAGGCGGGCACGCGTGCGGCTGCGGACCTCCTGCGCGCCGCACGGGCGGTCGACGAAGTCCTCCACCTCGACGGCGAGCCGCTGACGTCGGAGCGCCTCAAGCACGCGGTCGCCGAGGCGTTCCTCGCGAATGATGCAACCGCGGAGGACTTCATCGTCGCCCACGGCGAGCAGACCTGCATCGGCCACCACATGGGGTCGGGCCCAATCCGCATCGGTGAGCCGATCACGGTCGACCTCTGGCCGCGGGACGCCGAATCGGGCTTCCACACCGACATGACGCGGACGTTCGTCGTCGGCCGTGTCTCGGACGAGCTCGCGGACTACCACCGCCTCTGCCTGGAGGTGCACGAGCGGGTGATCCCGGCGATCCGGCCGGGCGTGACCGGCCGGGAGCTCCATACGATCGCCTCCGAGGTGGTGGAGGCCGGCGGCTATCCGACCCAGCTCTCGAAGAGGCCGGGGGAGGTGCTGCTGGAGGGCTTCTTCCACGGTCTCGGCCACGGAGTCGGGCTGGACGTGCACGAGGAGCCGCAGCTCGATCTCTCGGGCGGGGCGCTCGTGGCGGGCGACGTCGTGGCCGTCGAGCCCGGGTGCTATCGCCAGGGGTACGGCGGTGTCCGGCTCGAGGACCTCCTCCTCGTGACCGAGGACGGCGCCGAGGTGCTGACCTCGTACCCCTACGCGCTTGCCCCCTAGCGACGATCCCGTCGCGCGCGACGCGGACCGTCTCGTCGAGGAGTGGCGCGAGGCCTGCCGCATCCCGTCCGTCAGCGGCGAGCGTGAGCCCGTCGAGCGGATGGCCGTATGGGTCGAGGAGCGCGCGCGGCGCCGCTTCGACCGCGTCGTCGTCGAGCGAACGCCCGACGGCGTCCCCGTCGTCCTCGGAGAGCTGACGGGCAGCGGGCTCGGCCGGGTCATCGTCTACACGCACTACGACGTCCAGCCCGCGGGCGACGTGTCGGCGTGGGACAGCGACCCCTTCGGCGCCGACCTGCGCGACGGCGCCGTCTGGGCACGCGGGACCTGCGACGACAAGGCGGACATCACCGCCCGGCTGCAGGCGCTCGACTACTGGCTTGACGCGAACGGCGGGGCACCGATCACGATCCTCTGGGTCTGCGAGGGCGCCGAGGAGGTCGGCAGCCCCGGCCTGCGAGAAGTGCTTGCGCGGAACACCGAATGGCTCGCGGCCTCGGACTGCCTCTGGGAGAGCTTCGTCCGCCGCGACGACGGGCGACCGGAGGTCGCCTTCGGCTGCCGCGGACTCGTCTCCGTGGAGCTCCGCGTCCAGCTCCTCGGGCACGACCAGCACGCCGCGTTCTCGCCCGTGCTCCGCTCTTCCGCCTGGACGCTCACGCAAGCGCTCGCGAGCCTCGTCGACGCCGACGGCGCGGTCGCGATCGCCGGCTTCTACGACGCCGTCGCCGAGCCCGACCGGGATGCCGCGGAGGTCGCGCGGGCGCTCGTGCCGCCCGGCGAGACGCTCGGTCCGGGCGGGACGTCGGGCTGGCTCCCCCGCCGGTCCGTCGAGGATCTGGCCCTGCGGCTCTCCTATGCCCCGACGGTGAACGTCTCCGCGCTCGGGGCAGGCGACCCGCAGTCGGAGACGACCGTCGTGCCCGCCGTCGCGACCGCACGTCTCGACCTCCATCTCGTCCCGGACCAGGAGCCCGACGACGTCGTCCGTGCACTGTGCGCCCATCTCGGCGAGCACGGCTTCGGCGACGTCGAGGTCCGCGTC
Source organism: Gaiella sp. (assembly GCA_036558885.1). Taxonomy (GTDB): domain Bacteria; phylum Actinomycetota; class Thermoleophilia; order Gaiellales; family Gaiellaceae; genus Gaiella. Next base: position 12,592 of record DATBET010000184.1, on the reverse strand, counting down.
GGGACGATGCTCCGGCCGGCGCCGGGGGTGCTCGGGACGCCGCTCGCCGACGCAACGCTCGCCGCGGCGGCCGCCGTCTACGGGGAGCCGGTCGTCTACCCGCAGCTCCCCGGTGCAGGCCCCGCTCGCGTGATGCTCGACGTGCTCGGGGCGACGACTGTTTCCCCCGCGGGGACGACGCGGCTGGGAAGCGGGCTCCATGCCCCGAACGAGCACGGGATGGTCGAGGACTACCTCGACCACGTGCGCTTCAGCCTTCGACTGCTCGAGGAGCTGTCCCCGGCGTCCGCATGAGCGCGCGCTCGGCCGCGAGCCAGCAGGCGGCGGCTCGATGGTCGACGACCGGCTCGAGCGCCGGATGCTCGTGGGTGCAGCGGTCGAAGGCGACCGGGCAGCGCGGGTGGAACCGGCAGCCCGACGGAGGCCGAGCGGGGTCGGGCACCTCGCCCGGCAGCGCCTCGGGCATGAACCGGCGTCCGTCCGGGTGCGGGATCGCGTGGATCAGCGCCTCCGTGTACGGGTGGAGCGGCCGCGCCCAGACCTCGTCGGTCGGCCCCTGCTCGACGATCTCCCCCAGGTACATGACACAGACGCGGTCGGCGACCTGATGGACGATCCCGAGGTCGTGGGAGATCAACAGGAGCCCGAGGCCGAGGCCGTGCGAAAGGTCGACGAGGAGGTTCGCGATCTGCGCCTGGGCAGACGCGTCGAGCGAGGAGAGCGGCTCGTCGAGCACGAGGACCGAAGGATCTGCGGCGAGCGCACGCGCAATCGCGATCCGCTGGCGCTGTCCGCCGGAGAACTCGTGGGGAAACCGCGAGGCGGCGGTTGCGGGCAGGCCGACCCGCTCGAGCAGGTCGCGGGCCCGGCGCGGACGCTCCTCGCGGTCGGCGAGGCCGAGGATCGCGAGCGCGTCCGCGATCTGGCGGCCGATCCGCCGCCTCGGGTTGAGCGAGGCGTACGGGTTCTGGAAGACCATCTGCAGGCGGGCCGCCGCTCGGCTTCGCGCCCCGCGGTCGAGAGCCGGCAGCTCACGGCCCTCGAAGACGATCGTCCCGCCCGTCGGCCTGATCAGGCCGACGGCGGCGCGGGCGAGCGTCGACTTCCCGCACCCGCTCTCGCCGACGAGACCGACGATCTCGCCGCGCCCGACGGAGAGGCTCGCGTCGACGACCGCGCGCACGGGCTCGCGTCCGCGCCGCTCGTACGAGACCTCGAGGCCGCGAATCTCGAGCGCGCTCACGGGGCGAAAGGGTCGACGGGACAGGCGAGCGCACGGTCTCCGAGTCGACGGAGCGGCGGCACCTCGGTCCGGCAGCTGTCGACCGCGTACGCGCAGCGCGGATGGAAGACGCAGCCGCTCGGCAGGCTGCCGGGCTGTGCGGGCGCGCCGGGGATCCCGCGAAGGGGCTCGCCGCGGCCGCTCTCGGGGTGCGGCAAGGCCTCGAGCAGCGCACGCGTGTACGGATGCCTCGGCGCGGCGAGCAGCTCGGTGGCGGGGCCGTTCTCGACGATGCGACCGCCGTAGAAGATCGCGAGGTCGTCGGCGAGCGCGGACATCACGCCGAGGTCGTGGGTGATGAGGATCACCGACAGGGCGCGGTCGCGGCGCAACCGATCGATCAGGCGGAGGATGCCGGCCTGCACGGTGACGTCGAGCGCGGTCGTCGGCTCGTCGGCGATCAGGAGCCGCGGCTCGCACATGAGCGCGCCCGCGATCGCGATCCGCTGCCGCATGCCGCCCGAGAACTCGTGCGGATAGCGGTCGAACGCGTTGGCCGGATCGGGGATGCGGACCTCCTCCAGGAGCGCGAGCGCCCGTCCGCGCGCGTCGCCGCGGCTCGCGCCGTAGTGGTGGCGCAGGTGCTCCGTCAGCTGCCGGCCGACGGACAGCATCGGATGGAAGGAGGTGAGCGGGTCCTGGAAGACGAGGCCGATCTCGCGGCCGCAGACCTGCCGCAGCTGCGCGGCCGGCATCGCGACGAGGTCGTCTCCCTCGAACCGCGCCGAGCCCGTGACGGAGGCGCCGCGCGGGAGGAGCCCCATCAGCGCGAGGACGGACACCGTCTTCCCGCTCCCGCTCTCCCCCGCGATCCCGAAGATCCGTCCCTCCCCGACCTCGTACGAGACGCCGTCGACGATCTGGAGCGTCCGGTCGTCCGTGGCCACGCGGACGCGCAGCTCGTCGACCGCGAGGAGCGTCACGCGACGCCCTGGTGCTTGCCGCGGGAGACACCACGCGGATCGAGGCGGTCGCGCAGGCTGTCGCCGAGGAAGTTGAACGCGATCACGGCGGTGAAGATCGCGAGCCCCGGGAACGTGCCCATCCACCAGTACTGGAAGTACTGCGTCCCGACGGCCACCATCGAGCCCCATTCGGGATCCGGCGGCTGCGCGCCGAGCCCGAGGAACGAGAGCCCCGCCAGGAGCAGGATCGCGTTCGCGAGGTCGAGCGTCGCGAGCACGACGACCGGGCCGGCGAGGTTGGGCAGGACGTCGTGGAGCAGTGTGCGCCTCGACGACGAGCCCAAGAGCCGCGACGCCTGGACGAACTCCGCGTCGCCCAGCGAGAGGACCAGGCCGCGCACCACCCGGGCATAGGTCGGCCACGCGACGATCACGATCGCGAGCACTGCGTTCCGGACGTTCGGCCCGAGCGAGGCCGTCACGACCATCGCCAGGATGATCGCGGGAAAGGCGAAGACGAGGTCTGTCGTCCGCATCACGACGGGGTCGACCCACGAGCGGAAGTACCCGGCCAGGGCGCCGAGGACGCTGCCGAGCGCGGTCGCGAGAGCGACGAGGAGGATCGCGAGCGGCAGCGACAGCCGCGCCCCGTAGATCACGCGGCTGAGCACGTCGCGTCCGAGCTCGTCGGTGCCGAACAGGTGCTCTCGCGACGGCGCCTGCGTGAGCGGGAAGTCCTGGGCGAGCGGGTCGTACGGCGCGAGCAGCGGCGCGAAGATCGCCACGAGCAGCCACCCGATCGCGATGGCGGCGCCGACGACGGCGAGGGGCTGCGAGAAGAAGCCCTTCGTCCACCGGCGGCGGACGACCGCTTCCTCGGGGATCACGGCGGGCGCGGAGCTCATGTCAGGCGCAGCCGCGGGTCGATCACCCCGTAGAGCACGTCGACGACGAAGTTGACGGTGACGTAGACGACCGCGACGAAGAGGCTGACACCCATGATCGCCGGCAGGTCGAGCTCGATCGAGGCCTGGTACGCGTACTGCCCGATCCCCGGCCAGGCGAAGATGTTCTCGACGAGCACTGCGCCCGTCAGGACGTTCGCGAACACGAGACCGAGAACCGTGACCACGCTCGGCAGCGCGGCCCGGAGGACGTGCCGGATCACGACCACGCGCTCCGGGAGCCCCTTCGCCCGCGCCGCCCGCACGTAGTCGTCGTTGATCACCTCGAGGATCGCCGAGCGCGTGTAGCGGGTGATCAGGCTGACGTTGAAGGCCGCGAGGACGAGCGCCGGGAGGATCAGGTGGTGGAGGGCGTCCCACGCCAGCGACCACTGGCCGTGGAGCACCGCGTCGACGGTGTACAGCCCGGTGATCTGCCCGGGCGGTGTCGTGCCGGGATCGAGCCGGCCCCCGCCCGGGAACCAGTCGAGCTTGAAGAAGAAGACGTACAGCGCGAGCAGCGCGAGCCAGAAGGTCGGCATCGAGATGCCCGCGAGAGAGACGACGCGAAGCGCGTGGTCCGAGGCCCGGTTCTGGCGGATCGCGGCGACGACGCCGAGCGGGACGCCGACCACGATCGCGAACGCGATCGAGAGGAAGGCGAGCTCCATCGTCGCGGGGATCGCGTGCTGCAGGTCGTTCAGCACGGGCTGGTGCGAGAGCTGAGAGGTGCCGAGGTCGCCGTGGAGGAGGTTCCAGAGGTACGTCAGGTACTGGACCGGCAAGGGCTTGTCCATGCCCCAGTGCGCGTGGTACGCGGCCACCGCCTCGGGGTCGGCAGACGTGACCGGGCCGAGCGCGGTCAGGGCCGGGTCGCCCGGCACGAGCTGCGTCAGGACGAACGCGACGAACGTGATTCCGAGCGCGAGGACGACGAGGGCGGCAAGACGTCGCCCGAGGAACCGGAAGAAGGGCCAGGGCACCCGCGAGCGCGGGCGCCCTGGCTCGGCCCCTGCTGCGTTACCTCGTGCCAACCGCCCGCACGTCGAGCGGCCAGATCACGCCGAGGACGGCGTTCGTGAGGTTGCTGCTCGACACGATCGCCTGCGCCGGCTGGAACAGCGGGAAGAACGGCGCCCGCTGGTTCATGCTCCGGCCGATCTGCCGGAAGCGCGAGGCCCGCACCGTGTCGCTCACGGTCCGCTGGGCCTGCTTCGCGAGCGCAGCCAGCTTCGGGTCCTTGGCGACACCCCAGTTCACGCGGTTCGCGGCGAGGCCGCCCGGCGTGAAGACGAGGTAGTCGTTCGGATCCGGGTAGTCGGGGCCCCAGTACGACTGGCTCATCGGGTGCTTGCCGGCCGCGTACGTCTCGAGGAACGAGTTGACGGGCTTCCCGACGAGGTCGACCTGGATCCCGACCTCGGCGAGGTTCGACTTCGTCTTCTGGGCGAGCGTCGCGAAGGAGATGCCGTTGATCGTCAGCTCGGAGGGGTAGTACATCGTGATCTTCGGGCTCGGGATCCCCGACGCCTTGACCTCGGCGCGGGCCTTCGGGAGGTTCCGCTTGATGCGCGCGGTGGGGGGCAGGTGTCCGAGGAACGTCGTCGGGATCATCCCCGGCGCCTGCACCGCGCCCGGCCCGGACAGCTTCACGAACGACGGGTAGTCGAGCGCGTAGCGGATCGCCGTCTGGATGTGCGGGTTCGCCGCGACCTCGGAGATCTTCGGGTCGGTGTTGATGTCGATGTTGAACAGGTTGGCGGAGGCGTTCGTGATCACCTTCAGGTTGCTCTTCCCACGGAGGGTCGACGCCTGCTGGGCCGAGAGGTCGAGCGCGATCTCGTTCGACCCCCGCTGGACGTTCAGGAGCTGCGTCGGCGCCGGGAGGTTCCGGATCACGACGGTCTGGAACGTGGGCTTGGGGCCCCAGAAGCCCGGGTTCGCCTCGAGCACGATCTCCGTCTTGTTGTTGTAGCTCTTGAGCACGTAGGGCCCCGACCCGGCGGAGTGCGAGAGGAGGTACGGCTCCGCCTTGTCGGTCTTGTCCCCGCCGAGCGCGTCCGTGCCCCCGTTCGCCTTCACGACCTTCGAGTTGACGATGCCGAGGGACGGGTTGGGGACGATGCGCAAGAGCGCGGGGTTCGGCGTGGACGACCGGAGGACGACGGTGTACTTGGTCGGCGCCGAGACCTTCACCCCGGCGAGCAGGAACGACGGCGACCCCTTCAGATTGATCACCCGGTTGTAGGAGAAGAGAACGTCCGCCGACGTGAGCGGCGTGCCGTCGGAGAACTTGGCGTCGCGCCGGAGCGTGAACGTGAAGGTCTTCGCGTCCTTCGAGACCTTCCACGACCGGGCGAGCCACGGGAGCGGTGTCGTCGACTGGCCGCGGAACGTGAGGAGCGTGTCGTACATGCCCTTCACCGCGATCTGCGAGGTCGGCTCGAACATGCGCTGCGGATCGATCGTCTGCACGACGAACGAGGTGTCGACGACCAGAGTGCCCTCGGCCTTCGTGTTGTCGCCGGCCGCAAAGGCGGTCGACGCGACGACCGCGACGACGGCGAGAACGACTGCGACGAGCGCCGCCGGGAGGGCCAGGCGTGGGACGCGTGCCGCCCTATGCATGTGATTCCTCCTTGGAGATGGACACGGTACGGGTCAGACGATCTGGAGCTCGGGGGCGAGGGACCCGCGCGCGAAGCGGTCGAGCGCGAAGCACTCGAGCGCGGGATCGGGGCGGCCGGCGAGGAGCGCGTCGGCGACGATTCGGCCGACCGCCGGGGCGATCATGAAGCCGTGGCCGCTGAAGCCCGCGGCCACCCAGAGGCCGTCTTCGACGGGTGCGACGACCGGCTGGTGGTCCGGCGTCACGTCGTAATAGCCCTCCACGACGATGGGGTACGTCACGTACTCGAGGACGGGCACGAGCCGCCGGGCGGTCTCCTTCACATGTGCTCGCCAGGCGGAGGCGTTGCCGTCGGGATCGCCGTCCGCCGCGAGGTCGCTCGCGAGGACGCGCCCGGCGCGCAGGTGCTTCGCCGCAAAGCGTCGCTCGGCGGAGACGACGAGCGGCTCGAGCAGCCTGTCGGCGATCGGGTCGCTGAGCAGCAGATACCGCGCCTCCTTGACGATCGGCAACTCGACGCCGACCGTCGCCAGGAGCGCCGGAGCGTCGTACCCCGCCGCCACGACGACCGCGTCCGCCTCGACGGGACCCGCGGCCTCTCGCTCGAGCCTCCAGCCCTCCGGCCGCTCGACGAGCCCCGTGATCGTCGAGCGTTCGATCGTGACGCCGCGGCGGCGACACGCCTCCGCGAAGGCCTCGACGACCCCCTGCGGCCGGTCGAAGTACCCGTCCTCCGCGCAGAAGGACGCGGCCGTGACGTCCGACGTGTCGATCCCGGGCAAGAGCCCCGGCAGATCCTCGGGCTCGAGCAGCTGCGAGGGGATCCCCAGCCCATTCTGGAGCCCCACGTCGGCTGCGAGCGCAGCCCGCCGTGCGCCGGAGTGGGCGAGGAACACGTAGCCGCAGGGCTCGAGAACGGGCACGACGCGCGGCTCGAGCCGTTCTCCGATCTCGCGGTAGAACCCGGTCGACTCGCGGGCGAGAAGGCAGTTGACGCGGGTGCTCCACTGCTGACGGACTCCACCGGGCTGCACCCCGGACGCCTCGGCGCCCACGCCCGTCTGCTCGTGGACGACGACCTCTGCGCCCTCCTTCGCCAGGTGGAATGCGACGGAGAGCCCGGTGACGCCCGCCCCGACGACCGCGATCCTCATCTCCCGGGCGTTTGCTCCAGTTGAATATTCTGCACGCGCGTTCAGTTTATTATTCGGTGGTGGGAAGTCAAACGGCCCGCGTGAGGCGATAGGGTGCCGCCCGTGGCGACCGTCGAGACGCCCGCAGGGCTCGGTTCGGCGCTCCGTGCGGCCCGGCGAGCGAAGTCGCTCTCGCTGAGCGACGTCGCGGCCGCGACCGGAATCTCTCCGTCGTTCCTCTCGCTCGTGGAGAACGGGAAGAGCGACATCACGATCGGGCGGCTCGTGCGGCTCGTCACCTTCTACGAGATCCACCTCTCCGATCTCGTGCCCGTCCAGCCTGCCGCCGAGCCCGATCTCGTGCGGAAGTCCGAGCAACGCACGCTTCCGTCGCCGGCCGAGGGGATCCAGTTCAGGCTGCTCGCGCCGAGCGTGCAGGGCGTGATGATGCCGATGATCCTGGAGTTCGAGCCGGGCGCGCACCTCGCCGAGTACGGACGCCATGCAGGCGAGGAGTTCGTGCACGTCCTCCGCGGGAGCATGGAGCTCAAGCTCGAGGGCTCCGAGCCGCGCGTCCTCCGGGCCGGCGACAGCGCGTACTACAGCGCCGAGCGGCCGCACCTCTTCCGCAACGCGAGCGACACGCAGCCGCTCCGGGTCATCTGCGTCGACTCTCCGCCCAACCTGTAGGCAGGCGGAACGCGAGCTCCCCGAGGCGGCGGTGCCCCTCGACCGACGGGTGATTCCCGTCGGGCGTCCATTCCTCCTTCATGCGTCCGGGGCGCTCGGGGTCCTCGAGGGTCTCGTGGAAGGGCAGCAGCGTCACCCGCTCCGCCTCTGCCAGGCGGGCGATCGATCCGTTGAGCTGCCGGATCGCCGGCTCGGCGCCGGGCCCGCCGTTGTTCCACGGGAGGACGTCCGGCAGGAGGACGACGGGCGCGAGCTCCTTCGCCCGGCGTACCATCGCCTCGAGGTCGGCGCTGGCCAGCCCGACGGCGCGGCCCTGCACGATGTCGTTGATCCCGCCCTGGACGACGATCACGTCGGCGCCGGCGGCGGCCGGCTCCAGCCGGGCCCGGATCTCGTCGGTGCGCTCGCCGCCGACGCCGTGGTTGCGAAACCGCATGCCCGGGTTCGCCCGGGCCGCCCAGTAGAGGTACTGGCTCGTCTCGTCGTCGCCCGGATCCTCGTGCGGACGGCGGTCCGGGTCGGGGTCCCAGCCGGGATTCCCGGCCGTGATCGAGTCGCCCACCGCGACCACGAGGAACTCCCTCACTCGGCCACCCACGCGTCGAGCTCGACCTCGACCAGCACCCCCGGCGGGATGAACCCGGCGACGAACAGCGTCGTGTTCGCCGGGTCGATTCCCTCGAACACCTCCTTGTGCGCCCGGACGGCTTCGCGCCAGTCGCTGCCGGGACCGAGGAAGACGCGCGTGCGCACCGTGTCCGCCACGTCCGCTCCCAGCGCGCGTGCGGCCGCGACCGCCCGCGCGAGGGCCTCGAGCGTCTGACCGTACGTGTCGCCCGGATGGAGCGCGCTGCCGTCGGGCGCCGTCGCCGCGGTGCCGCTGACCGCGATCGCCGGTCCCGAGCGCACGGCGCGGCAGTAGCTCGCGGTCGCCTCGAACGCGCTGCCGTCGCGGTGGCGCTCGATCACGCCCCGGACTCTAGTGCCGCGGCCGCCCCGGCTTCCCGCTGGTCCCGGACCGGACCTAGCGCGAGGACCACCCGACCCTTCGGTCGGTCCAACCGCGGGTGCGCGTGCAATACGCTCCCCGCGTGGTCGAGCGGCTCGACGAGGAGCGTTTGGAGACCCTGAGGGCCTGGGGCGAAGGGCTCTCCACGAGCGCGCGCGACGAGCTGCGCGCGGCGGGCAAGGCGATCCTCATGCTCGTCGACGAGATCGACAGGCTCGAGGCCGACCTGTGGAACGCACGCGCGGCGGCGAAGCAGGCCGACGCCCGGCAGGCCCAGCCTCCTGTGGAGGACCCGCTCGTCGCCGAGCCGTCGCAGCTCCTCGCGCGGACGCTCAGCGAGCGGATCGCCCGGGGGCGACCGACCGAGCCGGCCACCTGAGCAGCCTCAGGCGAGGAGCGGCTCGAGCTCGCCGCGCGCCGGCCGCCACGAGCCGGCCGACGCGTTCGCGCGCACCTGCTCCGCCTTCGTGGCGCCGGCGATCACCGACGCGATCCCGTCGATCGAGGCCAGCCCGCCGATCGCGAGCTCGAGCAGCGAGCCGCCAAGTCGTCCGGCGACCCTCTCCAGCCGTTCCACCTCGTCGAAGTCGTCGTGCCCGAGAGAGCCGCCCGAGAGGCGCGAGCCCTTCGGGGCAGGCTCCCCGCGGCGGTACTTCCCGGTGAGAAGCCCGCTCTCGAGCGGGAAGTACGGGACGTAGCCCAGCCCGTGCTCGCGACAGAATGGGAGGACGCCGTCCTCGTCGTCGCGATGGACGAGGCTGTAGCGGTTCTGGACCGCGACGATCTCCACGCCCGAGGCCGCGGCCTCGTGCAGCAGCCCGACGTCCACGTTCGAGAGGCCCAGGCTGCGGACCTTCCCCGCGGTGACGAGCTCGTGCATTGCCCCGAGCGTCTCGGCGAGGGGCGTTACTCCGTCCGGGCGGTGGTAGTAGTAGAGATCCACGACGTCCGTGCCGAGCCGCTCGAGCGATCCGTCGATCGCGCGGCGCACCCGCTCGGGAGCGCCGCCGGGGAGGTCGCCGGGCCCCCAGCCGAACTTCGTCGCGACGACGGCTTGCGCCCGCCGAGCACCCAGCGCCGCGCCGAGAAAGCGCTCGCTGTCACCGTCACCGTACGACTCGGCCGTGTCGAAGAACGTGATCCCCGCGTCGAGCGCCGCCTCGACCACGCGCTGCGTCCCCTCGCGGTCGACGCGCCGCCCGAAGTTGTTGCACCCGAGGCCGACCCGTGAGACCTCGAGCTGGGAAGGGCCGAGTCCGACGGTTTCCACACGCCGATCGTAGAGGCAGTGTCGCTTCCGGTGATGCGCCAGGGACCTGGCGGGCATTGCCGGAAGCGGCTCGCCTACTTGCGTGCGCGCACCCGCACGCTCGAGACCTCGGTGGCGCTGTCCTGCGGCATCCCGACCACCCAGACGAGCACGTAGCGGCCCGTGCGTCTCGGCACGGCGAAGGATGTGTGCGCCGTCAGCGGGCGCTCGGCGGTCACCGTGCGGAACGGGCCCTGAGGCGAGTCGCCGAGCTTGATCTGGGCCGTGGAGCCGGGCTCGGGCGAGTCGACGAGCACCCGCTCGACGCGGGCCCGGCGGCCCATGTCCAGCACGAGCCCGACGCCCGACTTGAAGAAGCTCGAGTAGTGCTCGGTCCGCCAGAACGTCTCCGGGCGCCCGTCGACCGCGAGCGGCGCCTCGTCGTCGCGCTCACTCCCGTCGCCCTCGGGGTCGAAGGCGCCGACGGCGGTCAGCTTCACGAACGGCGCCGGCTTGGGGCGCACCGGCTTCTCGCGCGCCGGGGTCTTCGTGCCGGTGGTCGGGACGGCCGGGCTGACCGTGTCCCCCTCGTCCTCGCCGAGGCCGAGCATCACGGCGGCGCCGAGGCTGACGAGGAACGCCGCGAGCGCAGCGGCGGCGAGCACCCGAGGGAGTGACGACCCCATGCCGCAACCATTCTTGCTCGCACGCGAGGAGCGGATCGCCGCGATCGCTCAGACGAGGGCGGGCATGTCGAACGTGAGCGTGCGCGCGTCTGCGTCGAGCACGCACGGGACGCCGAGAGGGACCGTCAGCGAGGTGGGGCCGTGGCCGAACGGGAGCTCGTCCACGACGGGGACACCGAGCGGGGCGAGGCGCTCGACGAGCACCGCGCGGAGGTCGTCGTAGGGCTCGTAGCCGGTGAACGAGCCGAGCACGATCCCCGCGACTCCGTCGAGCCGGCCCGCCCGGAGGAGCTGCGTGAGTACGCGGTCGAGCTCGTCGGGCTCGAGATCGACGTCCTCCAGCACGAGGATCTCGCCCGGGGCCGGCGGACGCGCGGTTGGCGTACCGAGCTCGGTCGCGAGCAGCGTGAGGCAGCCACCGGTCGTGACGCCCGCTGTGCTGCCCGGTGCGAGCGTGCGTGCGGTGCCCGGGCCGAGCGTGCGGACGGATTCCGGCTCGAAGAGCGTCGCGCGGAGATGCGCCTGCGTCGCCTCGTCCGTGCAGAACACCTGCGCCGCGGCCATCGGCCCGTAGAGGGTCGAGACGCCGAGTCGCGCGGCGACGATCTCGTGGAGCGCCGTCGCGTCGCTGAAGCCCACGAACGCCTTCGCAGGCATCTGCGCCATGCGCTCCCAGTCGAGCAGGTCGACGATCCGCTGAGCGCCGAAGCCGCCTCGGGCGCCGAGCACGGCGGCGACCGACGGGTCGCACCAGGCGTCCTCGACGTCCCTGGCTCGCGCGGCGTCCTCTCCCGCGAGGTAGGGAAGGCGCCCGGTGTCCGACACGTGTGGGAAGACGACCGGCTCGAGGCCCCAGTCGCGCAGGATGCCGAGCCCCTGCTCGAGGCGCTCCGCCGCGATCGGGCCGGAGGGCGCAACGAGCGCGACCCTGTCGCCGGGCACGAGACGCCGCGGCCGCTCGAGTGCGCGGATCCCTGCTCCCATGCGGCGGATACTGACGCCGGGGTCAGCGCAGGATCCGCAGGCGGGCGGGGTCGAGGCCAAGCCAAGATCGCGCGAGGCGGCCGAGCGTGCCGTCGCTCCGCAACCGCGCGAGCGCGCGGTCGACGGCGCCGACGTCGAGCCCCGTGCCGCGGGCCACCGCGACCGCGTAGCCGTCCCCGGCCGAGATCCGCCCGGTGACGGAGCCGAGCTCCGTGCCGTGCCCACGGACGAACCGGCCCGCCTCGATCGCGGGCACGAGCGCCGCGTCGCAGGCGCCCGTCCGCAGCAGCTCTCGCAGGCGATCGTCGCCGGGGGCGAGGAGCGGCGCCGGCCTGGGACGGACCACGCCCGTGACGACACGCGCGGAGTCACCGCCCTTGACGGCGCAGAGCACGCGGCCGCGGAGGTCGGCGATCCCGCGCGGGCGCGGCAGGTGCCGGCGTAGCACGACCGCCGCGTCCGTGGGCAGGTACGGGTCGCTCAGCTCGGCGGTCGCGCCGGCGCCGCGCGATCGCTCGATCCCCGCGAGCGCGAGGTGCCATCCACCGGGCGCGCCCGCGAGCAGCCGCCCTGGGGGCCGAAGAGCGACCAGGCGGTCGATCCTCCCGCCGAGACGGCGGGCCAGGAGCCGGGCGAGACTTGCCTCGAAGCCCCGGGCGAGCACGACGTCGGCGCCGCGCACCACCCCGGCGCCCATCGCGGGATCGCGGAGGCCGAGCGCCACGACGAGCGCCCTCGGAGGCGGGACGCCGGACGGCGACGGGTCGGGCTGAGTCGGCGACTCCGCGGCCTGCGCGGCCAGTGGCGCAGCGGCCATGGCGCACGCGGCGACCAGGAGGGCGGCCCGGCGGTTCTTCATGCGGCGGAACCGTCGATCTCTCATACCCGGCCCCAGAGCACGTCGACGGGGGTCCCCGAGGTCGCGAACGCGTACATGAGGGGCGCGTCGCGCGCCATCATCCGCACGCAGCCGTGGGAGGCGGGGTACGCGGGCACGTAGCCGTAGGCGTGGAAGGCGATCCCGCCGGTGAAGTAGCTGGCCCAGGGCATCCACGTCGAGAACGGCACCGACCACGACATG
>DATBET010000183.1:0-7388 GCA_036558885.1 Gaiella sp. | reverse complement strand
ATGAAAGACTCGAGCACGGTCCCCCGTTTGCTTTGCGCCCTGACGCCAGGAGCGGGCGCGGCTCCGCAGTGCTTTCAATAGTCGTGGACTTCGGTCAGCGCTTCGCCACCCGGTTGAGGGAACGGCTCTCCCTCCTCCGAGGGAGAGGATAGAGCGCGGAGGCGGTGAATGCCGCCACGTGGCATTGCGCGCGGCGGGCATCGCGGTCTGGGTCGCGCTCGCAGTGTCCTGCGCCCTCGTCTTCGACGACACGACCGAGGCCCTCGTCAATGCCCTGGGCTGTGCCGTGCTCGTCGCCGTCACGGTCACCGACCTGGAGCGGCGGATCATCCCGAACCGGATCGTCCTGCCCGCCCTGGCCGCCGCCCTCGTCGTGCAGACCGCGCGCGACCCGAGCCTCGAGTGGGTGCTCGGAGCGCTCCTCGCGGGCGGTCTCTTCCTCCTACTCGCGCTCGTCTATCCGGCGGGTCTCGGCATGGGAGACGTGAAGCTCGTGGCGTTCATGGGGGCGTGGCTCGGGTGGGACGTCGGCGTCGCGCTCTTCGCCGGCTCGCTGCTCGGCATGGTGCCGGCGCTCGTCGCGCTCCTGCGACGGGGTGGCAAGGGGCGGAAAGAGACGCTCCCCTACGGGCCGTTCCTCGCCGCGGGCGGCGTGATCGGCCTCTTCTTCGGCGAGGCCCTCCTGGACGCCTGGCTCGGCTAGGCGAGTGAGGCCGCCGGCCGCGGGACCGGCTCGAGCACCGCACACCGGCGCGAGTCGGCCGGATACGGAGACGCAGTCACGCGGACGCAACGATGCGGGCCGCTCTCGAGCTCGACCGTCTCGCCGGGCGAAGGAGCAGCGCCCTCGCGCTCGAACAGGCGATACCCCTCCTCGAGCGCGAACGCGAGATGGCTGTCGTCCGGCGTCTCGGGCGCGGGGACCGGGTCGGGGGGAAGCGGTGGGCGAAGCTCCTCCTCACGGTGGCCGAGCACCCCCTCGCGGCGGACGAGCTCCTCCTCGCGCTCGCGCAGCGCGCGCTCGCGGCGCTCGACGGCCGCGCTGCGCAGCTCGACGGCGCCGAAGGCACGGGCGCGCTCCGCGACGCGGGCCTGCTCCTCCTCGAGACGGGACTCCGCGATCGCGATCGCGGTCTCGCGCTCGTCGAGCTCGAGCGCTCGGAGGTCGAGCTCCGAATGGCGCGCGTCGAGCTCGGCGGACCCCTCTCTGAGGACGTGCTCGACGCGCGTCTGGAGCTCCCTCGCGCGCGCCTCGCGACCCTCCAGCTCCACGACCCCGCGGCGCAGCTCCGCGGCGCGGGCGTCGAGCTCCCTGCCGTGCTCCGCGATCAGCTCGGTGACCGCGTCCTCGGCGTCGACCGGGTCGAAGAGCGACCGCAACCGGCTGCGCGTGGGCTCGTCCTCTGCGGGGCGTCCCGACCGGTGCTCCCGGTCCGGATCGCGTCGTGAAGTCCCCTGCATCACGTCCTCGGTTGGCTCGGTACGCCGGCGACGCACCCTCAGCCGTCGAATTCGGAATGAGCCGCCGGCGCTCTCTGCGGTTCGCCGCACTCTTCCAGCCTCCTCCCCGATCGGGTGGAGCAATACTCACCCATTGGGGGACGCCCGTGGGCGGAAACGGCCGTTAACTGCGAGCATGGATGCCAGTGGTGCTCGCTTGCTCGCCGCGCGGATCGCCGCCGGCGTGCGCATCGGTGCCGTGATCGAGCTCGTCGCGGACTCCGGAACCGACCTCAGGGCCGGCGACCGGGGCGTGGTGCGGGAGTTCGACGCGAACGGTGACGTGGTCGTCGAGTGGGAGCGCGGCTTCGACAGCGCGATCGACCCCCGGGCGACGCCGTTCCGCGCGCTCGCCGCGTAGAAGCTCCAACGGGCAGGTGTCCGACCGAAGTCGGGGACCGGTCTGAACTGTGAAGTGGGCTCGGCGTCGGAGGCGGCTCAGCGAGCGCCGACGTCGAGCGTGACGACCCAGGTCGACAGGCCGCCGTACACGCCCGGCGCGGCGGGATCGTGCAGGATCGCGATCCCGGCTTCCGAGAAACGCCTGGAGAGGAGATTCGCGCGGTGGCCCGGGGAGGCCAGCCACGAGTCGACGATCGCGTTCGCGTCCGGCCTGCCACCGCCGCCGAACATCGCGAGGTTCTCGCCGACCGTCCAGCCGCCGGCGCGCGGCGCGTAGAAGCTCTTGACGCGCTTCCAGAAGGGCGAGCCGTTCTTCGACTCGTGCGCGAAAAAGCCGCTCACCACCATCGAGCGGGAATGGCTTACGGCCGCCCGCGAGAGGTCGGAGGAGGCCGACAGCCGCCCGAGGCCCTGCGACGCGCGCACCTCGTTGATCCGCTGCAGCACGAGGCTCTCGAGCGACGGCTCCCTTGCGACAGTGGCCTGTGCGTCACCGCCCGCGGCCGCGCCGACCGGCAGCGCCAGCGCCGCGAGAACCAGGACGATCGAAGCTCCCCTGACCATTCCGCACCTTATCGTCTCCCTCACGCGGTTGTTGCCACCCCCGGAAGGGTTAGGCGCAACGCGACGGACGTCCAGCGACGGTCCTAGGTGTCCCAGGGGTGCTTGCCGTCGTGGTTGCCCTTGTGGTGCCCCCACCCGTTTCCGTTGCCGGGACCGTCGTGATCGTGGTCTCCCTCGCCGCCGGACGACCCCCCGGAGCCGCCGTCGCCGGCGCTGCCGGTGTTGCCCGTGTCGACCGGCGGCGTGGTGGGCGTCGGCGGGGCCGGGGGCGCGGGCGGCGCCGGCGGCGTGGTCGGGGTCGAGGCCGCTGGAGGCGTGGCCGGAGGTGTCGTCGGCGACGGCGTCGGCGAGGAAGCCGTGGGGCCGGGCGTCGGCGGAGGAGGCGTCGAGGACGCCGGAGGGGACGGCGGAGGCGGCGTCTGCGCAGGTGGCGCCTGTGCGGGCGCCTGGATGCTCGGCGCGGCTCCGGCGCCGGCCGGCGGGGTCGCAGTCGGGGCGGTCGGGCCGCCGCCCTCGGGCGGCTGCGAGACGACGACGGCCGCTGCGGGCGGAAGTGTCTCGGGCGGCACGGCCGGGGGCGGCGCCGCCGGTTCGTCCTTCCCCGGCCCGGGCCTGGGGGCGACGGGCTCGTGGGGCTTGGTGCCGGGCGACGAGTGCTGTGGAGCGGGCGTATCCGTGGAGGCGGTGGCGTGCGCCGAGCCGCCCTGGGCCGTCGCCTGGGTGGGGCCCGAGGGCGTGTCCTGTCCGGCGCCGGTCGCGCTACCAGCTGCAATGCCCGGCTGCGAAGCCCCGAGCCTTCCCGCCGCGGTCGCGCCATGGTCGACCGCCGCGCCGGGGACGGCCTTCGCGCTCGGGGTGCTGTCGCGCTTCGGCTTCGGCTTCGCCTTCGCGTGCGTCTGCGCGACGACCTTCGCGGGCCCTGCGCCCGTCGGCGCCACGCGCGCCGCCGCGGCGGTCACCTGCGTCGCCCGCTGCTTCACGTGTGCAGGCACGGGCTTCGCAGGCGGTTTGCGGGCGGCCTGGACGCCCTTGTAGGCGACGCCCGTGGCGAGCGCGGCAGCCACCGTGACCGCAGCGACCTTGACGACGATGCCTCCGGCGAGCGAGCCTCCCGCCACGGCGCCGCCGGCCGTCGTGCCGGCGCCCGTGCCCGACGCGCCCGCAGTGCCGAGCCCGATCGTGGGCAGCGTCGTCGCCGCTGCGGCGCTCGGGGCGCCCTTGAAGAGCGCGAGGCCGATCGGCAGCGGCAGCAGGGCGAGACCCTTGAACGCCCGCCGCTGGCGCTGCTGCGCTGCCGCGAGCCGGGCGCAGTCGGGACACTCGGCGAGGTGTTCGTCGAGCCGCCTGCGCTCCTTCCGTGAGAGCCTGCCGTCGAGTCGCTTCGAGAGCGACAGCTCCGCGTTCTGGCAGGTGACGACGTTCTCGAGCTCTTCCGCGAGCGAGCGTCGCGCCCGGAAGAGGAGCGTCTCGAGCGCGGAGGTCGACAGGCCGAGCACGGCCGCGATCTCGCGGTAGGAGCGGCCCTCGAGCTCGCGCATCACGATCGCCTCGCGCTGCGTCTCGGGGATCCGCTGGAGTGCGCGCACGAGCTCGCCGAGCTCGAGAGCCTCGTCGTCCTCTCCGGCGGCCGGGACCTCGGCTCCGAGCTCGACGAGCGCCGGCCGGGCCGCGGCCTGGCGCCAACGCTGCCGCACGAGGTTGTGTGCGATCACGACGAGCCAGCGGGACGGGTCGTCCGGTCGCTCGCCGCGCTCGAGGGCGCGGAGCGCGTTGACGAACGTCGTCTGCGTGACGTCCTCGGCGTCGGCGTGATTGCCGAGCACCGCATACGTGTAGCGGTACACGTCGCCGACGTGGTGACGGTACAGCTCGTCGAGGACCGTGCTTGCGCGCGCGCTTGTCTCGGTTGCGGCCATGGGGCGGGGTCTCACAGTCGGCCGGAAACGGGACTCTGGGAATCCCCTTTACGAAGTCTTTACAACTGAGCGCGCAAGTTCTCCGGCCGTCCCGCATCTACCCGGGTGAAGGCCCACGAGATGCCCGAGACCCAGTCCCTCATCGCCCACCGTTCACTCGCGATCGCCATGCCGGCTCATGCGGCCGAGCCGGCGGCGACGCGGAGCGCGGTGCGGTCGTGCAGGGCGGGGCGGGCGAACAAACGGACGGAGTTGAACGCGTGGCTCCTCGCCAGCGAGGACGACGCGCTGACGTTCTCGACCCGGAAAGGCAACGGGACGACCAGGAAGAGCCGCTTCGCTCGGTGCGCGTCACCGGCGGAGCGGCTCGCGGCTGAGAGACGAGCGGCTCGGGAGGGCGCAGGCGGCGCGCCCCTGCAGGCCCGGCGCCGCTCGGCCCTCGCCACTTCGCCGTAGAGGGGCACCACGACGACGCTCACCCCGCAGTGGGGGGCGGGGGAGCGCAGCTTCGAAGGGGAGGCAGAGTGCGCCTCCCCTTCGGCATGTGGCGGCCGAGGCGCGTGGGGAAGAGCGAGCGGCCTAGCGGTCCTCGGGCAGGACGCGCGGGAGCGCGAACGTCAGCATCGTCGGGCCGCCGGGGGCGCTGTCGATCTCGAAGGAGCCGCCGAGCATCCGCACGCGCTCGCCGATCCCGACGATGCCGAGGCGGCCGCGCTGGGCTGCGCGGGCGAGCGCCCGGCCGACCTCGAATCCCTGGCCGTCGTCCACGACCCGCACCTCGATCGACGAGCGGCGCATGCGCAGCCGGATCTCCACCATCGTGGCGCCGGCGTGCTCCCGGACGTTGGAGAGCGACTCCTGGATCGCCCGGTAGACGGCGATCCGCTGCGCGGAGGTGAGGGACTCCGGGTCGCCGCGGATCTCGAGCGTGGCGTCGATGCCGGTCCGCTCGCGGAACGCGTCGACCTCGCGGTGGAGGATCTCGCCGAGCGGGCGGGAGACGATGCTCCGCGACTCCAGGGAGCGCGAGAGCTCGCGCAGCTGCCGGTCGAGCTCGACCACGCGGGAGAGGAGGTCGTCGAACCTCCCCGCGGCCCGTTCTCGGTGCGTGTCGAGGATGAAGGGGTAGATCTGGTCGCGGAGGTGGGTGATGTCGGCGCCGAGCGCCAGGACGTCCTGGATCGCGCCGTCGTGGAGGTCGAACCCGATCCGCATCAACCGCTGCTCGCCCGCCGAGACGAGGATCCGCTCGCGCTCGGCGGAACGCTCCAGCAGGAGCTCCCGCTCGAGCACGGGGGAGAGGGTGCTCGCGGCCACCGCGAGGTACGCGTCGAGACGCTCGCCGGAGCCGTTGACGCGGGCGACGATGGCCGCGGCCGGCTCCGTGAACCGCCGCACGAGCGCTGCGCGCAGCGCGCGGCCGCCGAGCAGGGTCAGCGAGCCGCCGCGGCGGAGCGCGGCACGCGCGGTCGCGCGTGCACGGCGGCTCTCGGCGCCGTGGCCGAGCACGACGAGCGGCTCGACGTTCCCGCCCTCGCCGCGCCAGAGAGAGACCTCCGACGCGACGCCGAGGTGGATGAGGAGCCTGAGCTGGAGCTCGCAGGCGACGAGCGGAGGCAGCTCGAGCACGAACGTGCTCGCGCACGCGGCGCGGTACAGGTCGAACGAGGCCGCCTCGCGCGGCTCGCCGCGCGCCTCGGCGAGCGTCGCGACCGCGATCTGGACGTCGGCGGCATCGATCTCGCCCTCGGCCGCGAGCGAGGCGACGACGGTGCCGACGTAGACGCCGGTCGCGAGCCTGTCCGCCGCGTCCGTCCCGCCCGCGCCCTGATAGGCCGCCAGAGCCGCGCGGTGTGCGGCCCGGAGGTATGCATGGACGCGAGGCTCCGCGTCCACGAGAAGGCTGCTGTGGGCGCTCTCGAGCCGCGCTGCGCCCGTGCGCGTCGCCGGGACGACGAGTCGTGGGCGGCCGTCTGCCCGTTCGGTGCCGTTGCCCGTGCGCGCGAGCGAGGCCATCAGGCCCGGGCCCCCCGCCACCTATCCCGCGTCGTCAGCGACATCGTCTCCCTTCCTACTCCTCACTCTCGCGAGGGGCTCGACAGTCGATTCCGGAATCGCTGTGTCGAGCGCGACGACCTCCGTTTCCACATCTGCAGCCCCGTTCCCTTCCCGAGCCGCGGCGGGAGTACCGGAAGTTCTACACCGCCTTTCGCGAGAGTGCGTCCTCCACGGCCGCAACGACGCCTTCGGTCTCGTCCCACTTCTCGTAGATCCGCATGCCGGCAGGGGAGCGCTCTCCGGCGCTCTCGCCGACGAGCACGACCGTCGCCTCCGGCCGGCGGACGCGCGTCACGTGCGCGAGCCGCAGGCCCTCGCTCACCGTGTCGCCCGTGTCGATCACGACGACGTCGGCCAGCTCGCCGCCCGCAGCGTCCGCCGCGCCCGAGGGCGGCACGCTCGCGACGACGTCGATGCCCTTGCCGTCGAGGAGGAACCGTACGAGCTTCACGTAGCGCTGGTCGCGGCTCGCCAGGACGACGGAGCCGCGGCGCTCGGGGAGGCCGCCCTCGACCGGCGTGATGCCGACCGGAATCTCCTCGGCGGACGCGCGGGCGGCCCAGGCCACGCGGTCGCCCAGCGAGAGGCCGCGCCGCTCGCACTCGCCGGCTCGCAGCTCGACGACCTCCCGTGCGCCCCGGCACGACGCGGTCTTGAACGGCGTCAGCGTCGGGACGATCTTGACCACGACCTGATCCGCGTCGAGAAAGACGACGTCGATCGGGAACCGCATGAAGGCGGTGTGGATCGACCAGGCGGGCCGCAGCAGCACGCCGTGGCCGGACGGGAGGTCGCGCTTGCCGAGCAGGCCCCGGAGCCTGCGGAGCGTCGAGTCCGCGACGACGACCGAGTCGGCGACGACGCGGCCGTCCTCGCGGCGGAGTGTCAGGTTGGGAACGGGGCGCATGGGCGGCGGCAGCTCCTGCGCGGAACTCTAGGCGGTCGAGG
>DATBET010000182.1:0-5131 GCA_036558885.1 Gaiella sp. | reverse complement strand
ACGGGATCGGCGGCGAGCAGATCTACCAGAAGCGCGTCCCCGAGAAGCGGCCGGAGTGGGTGGAGGTCGCGCGCGTCACGTTTCCCTCTGGACGGCACGCCGACGAGCTCTGCGTGACCGAGGTCGCCCAGGTCGTCTGGGCTGCGAACCTCGCCGTCGTCGACTTCCACCCGTGGCCGTCGCGCCGCACGGACGTCGACCGGCCCGACGAGCTCCGCATCGACGTCGACCCTCAGCCCGGGACGACCTTCACGGACGGAAAGCGGGTCGCTGCGATCGTGCGCGAGACCCTCGACGAGATCGGCTACCTCGGCTGGCCGAAGACGTCGGGGAACCGCGGCATCCACGTCGCGGTGCGGATCGAGCCCCGCTGGGAGTTCCCGGTCGTCCGTCGTTGCGCGCTCGCGTTCGCCCGGGAGATCGAGCGCCGGTCGCCCGACCTCGTGACCACCGCCTGGTGGAAGGAGGAGCGGGGCCAGAAGGTTTTCATCGACTACAACCAGAACGCGCGCGATCGCACGATCGCGTCGGCGTACTCCGTCCGCCCGCGCCCGGACGCGACCGTCTCCGCGCCGGTCGGCTGGGACGAGCTGCCCGACGTCGAGACCGAGGACTTCACGCTCGTCACGATGCAGGAGCGCTTCGGTCGGCTCGGCGACGTCCAGGCCGCGATCGACGACGTGGTCTGCGACCTCGAGGTCCTGCTCGAATGGGTCGCGCGCGAGGAGGCCGAAGGGGTAGGGGAGGCCCCGTACCCGCCGAACTTCCCGAAGATGCCCGGCGAGCCGCCGCGCGTGCAGCCCTCCCGCGCCCGCAAGGCCGACGGGTAGGGGAGCACGTAGCGACGCCAATGTGACCCCTTGCCGTGCCGGTGGCGTAGGAGGAACATGGGAAGCGAGATGAGGCCGCGTGTGCTCGTCCTCGCGATCTGCGCGCTCACTGTCGCGGGGGCGGCGCTGACCGGTGCCGCGGCACATGCAGGCGCGCCGGGGGCGCGGCTCGTGCCGTTCGCCGACTGCCGCTCCTTCGGCTCGTACATGAGCGCGCACGCCCTGCCGTACGTCTCCCGCGAAGGCGGGATCGTCGGCATCGCGGCCGGAGCTCCATCCGCGGCGCCCGGCAAGAGCCCGGCCGGCACGGCGGCCGACCCCGAGTTCTCAGGCACGAACGTCCAGGAGGAGGGGGTCGACGAGCCGGACTCCGTGAAGACGGACGGGCACACGCTCTTCGTCGCAAGCGGCGGGCAGATCAGTGCGGTGGACGTCCGCTCGCGAAGCCCCAGGCTGCTCGACACACTGCGCCTCCAGGACGGTGCGAGCTACGAGCTCCTCCTGCGGGGCGACCGCCTGCTCGCGCTGTCGCGCACGATCGCGCGGCCGGTTCCGGGGCCCACGGTGAGGGTCGGCTCGTTCCTGCCTCTCCCGGTCGCCTCGTCCCTGGCGGAGATCGACGTCTCGAGCCCGACGCGTATGCGCGTCATCCGGACGATGGAGCTCGACGGCGGTTACCTGACCGCGCGGCTCGTCGGATCGACGGCGCGGGTCGTCGTCGCGTCCGCGCCGCTGGTCGCCCTTCCGCTCCTTCCCTCCGCGGGCGCCGAGCGGAACCGCGCGGTCGTGCAGGGCGCCGATCCCGCGAGCTGGCTGCCGCGCTACACGATCCGGGACGCCCGCGGCGTGGCCTTGCGGCAGGGTCGTGTAGTCGAGTGCCGGCACGTCCTGCGGCCGCCGCGCTTCTCCGGTGTCGGCCTCGTCACGATCCTCACCGTCGATCTCGCGCGGGGGCTGCAGCCCGTCGACTCGGACTCGCTCGCCGCGGACGCCCGGGCGGTCTACGCGTCGCCGTCGAGCCTCTACGTCGCGACGAGCGAGCCGTGGGCGACGGCGAAGGGCGCGCCGATCGTCCCGGACGGCACGGCGATCCACAAGTTCGACATCTCGAGCCCGACCGAGACGCGCTACCACGCGAGCGGCCGCGTTCCCGGCGTGCTCCTCGACCAGTGGTCGCTGTCGGAGCGGAGCGGGATCCTGCGCGTCGCGAGCACCGCGCTCCCCGTCTTCACGGGCGGGTCGCAGACGGAGAGCGAGACCTCGATCACGACGTTCGGGGAGCGGTCGGGCGCCCTGGTGCCGCTCGGCCGGGTCGGCGGGCTCGGGCGCGGAGAGCGTGTCTACGCTGTGCGCTTCGCAGGGGACGTCGGGTACGTCGTGACCTTCAAACAGGTCGACCCGTTGTACATCGTCGACCTCTCGGCGCCCTCGAGGCCGGCCGTCCGCGGAGAGCTGAAGATGCGCGGCTACTCCGCGTACCTCCACCCGCTCGGCGACGGCCTCCTGCTCGGCATCGGGCAGGACGCCACCGACGAGGGACGCGTCCTCGGCACGCAGGCGTCGCTCTTCGACGTCTCCGACCCCGCCCGGCCGACCCGACTGGACACCTTCACGCTCGGTGGGACGAGCTCCCAGGCCGAGAGCGACCACCACGCGTTCCTCTGGTGGCCGCGCACGCGGCTCGCGGTGATCCCGGTGCAGACGTACCTCGACCGCCCCTTCCTCGGCGCCGTCGGCCTGCGCGTCCGCCGTTCGGGCATCGCCGAGGTCGGGCGGGTCGCGCACCCCGGACGGCCCGGCATCGAGCCGCCGGGCTCTCCCGGCACGCCGATCGAGCGGTCGCTCGTCGTCGGCGACACGCTCTACACCGTCTCGGCGGCAGGCGTGAAGGCATCGTCCGTCGCCACCTTCGCCGACCAGGGGTTCGCCCGGCTCCCGGCCCGGGAGCCGACGCCGCCTCTGCCGCAGCCCGCGCGCTAGGACACCTACGCGAGGAGGCGCGCGAGCGTCGGATCGCCCTCCGCGAGCGGCGGGCGGAGCTCGCGCCACGTGCACTGCGCGGGGCTCTTGTCGGGCCGCAGCCGGAGGAGCCTCGTGCCGTGACGGAAGCGATGGCCCTGGACCTTGTCGTAGCGCACCTCGACGACGAGCTCGGGTCGCACCGCCGTCTCCTCGAGCTCACCGCCTCCCCAGCGGTTCGGCTCCGAGAAGCGCCGCTCGGGCGCGTCCCGCAGGAGCGGCATGACCGCCGTCGCGACCTCGTCGTGTCGTGCCGGCGCGACGACGGCGGAGCCGACGTAGTCCAGGTCGCCGTCGTCGTCGTACAGCCCCAGCAGGAGCGTCGCGACGCGGCGCTCGCCGTCCTTCTTCCAGCGGAGGCCGGCGACCACGCAGTCCGCGGTCTTCTCCGGCTTCACCTTCGCCACCGCGTCGCGCGCGCCGGCCGCGTACGCCCGGTCGCGGCGCTTCGCGACGACCCCGTCGAGCCCGCTCGCCTCGAAGGAGTCGAGCCACTCGAGCGCCTCGTCCCGGTCGAGCGTCAGCGGCGAGAGCGTCAGCTCGCGCCCCACCGTCTCGAGCGTGGCCCGGCGCTCTGCGAGCGGGGCCCGCCAGTGCTCGACGCCGTCCCAGACGAGCACGTCGAAGGCGACGAACCCGGCCGGGATCTCGGCCGACAGCTTGCGCACCCTGCTCTCGGCGGGATGGAGCCGGGTCTGCATCGCGTCGAAGTCGAGGACGCCGTCCCGCACGATGACGATCTCGCCGTCGATCGCCGTGCGCGGCGGCAGCACGTCGCCGAGCGCCGCGAGCTCGGGGAAGTAGCGCAGGAGCGGCCGCGCGTTCCGGGACCAGAGCCGCAGCTCGCCGGAGGCGTTCTCGAGGAGGCCGCGGAACCCGTCCCACTTCGGCTCGTACTGCCACTCGTCCCCGGCGGGCAGCTCGCGGACGAGCTCCGCCTCCATCGGCGGAAACGGGATCGCGGGATCGAGGTCGGCGGGCCGCTCGACCGGCTCGGCGGAACGGCTTCGCGAACGCGGCACGGTCCAACCGTACAGCGCACGACGCGGGCTGTACTCGGTGGCCCGCAGCTCCCGGTCAGTAGGCTCCTGCGCGATGCGCAGGGTCGCGATTACCGGTCTCGGAGCCGTCACCCCGCTCGGCCTCGACGCTCCGTCGACGTGGGACGCCGCCGTCTCCGGGCGCAGCGGCGTCGGCTGGATCGAGGCGTTCGACGCCTCCGAGTACCCGGTGCGGATCGCGGCCGAGGTGCGCGGCTTCGATCCCGGGGAGCTCGTGCCGCCGAAGGAGGCCCGGCGGATGGACCGCAACGTGCTGCTGGCCGTGGCGGCTGCGCAGCAGGCCTGGGACGACGCCGGCCTCGACGGGGAAATCGACCGCTCGCGCGTCGGGATCCTCGTCGGCTCCGCGATCGGGGGCATCGCGACGATCGCCGAGCAGCAGCAGGTCTTCGCCGAGCGCGGTCCCGACCGGGTCTCGCCGTTCTTCATCCCCTCGGTGCTCGTCGACACGGCGAGCGGCCAGATCGCGATCCAGCTCGGGATCACCGGCCCGAACTACGCGCCGGTCTCGGCCTGCGCGACCGGCTCGACCGCGATCGGCGAGGCGGCCGAGGCGATCCGCCGCGGTCAGGCCGACGTCGTGCTGGCGGGCGGCACGGAGGCGCCCATCACGCCGCTCATCCTCGCGGGGTTCTGCGCGATGCGCGGCCTCGTCGCGGAGGAGGACGACCCGACGCTCGCGTCGCGGCCGTTCGACGCCACGCGGGCGGGCTTCGTGATGGGGGAAGGCGCCTGCATCCTCGTCCTCGAGGACCTCGAGGCCGCGCAGGCGCGGAGCGCGACCGTGTACGCGGAGGTGCTCGGCTACGGCGCGTCGAACGACGCCCACCATCTCGCCCAGCCCGAGCCGGAGGCGACCGGCGTCGCGCACATGATCCGCGCGGCGCTCGTGGAGGCGGACGTGGCTCCCGACCGGGTCGGCTACGTGAACGCGCACGGCACGTCGACGCCTCTCGGCGACCTCGCCGAGACGCGCGCGCTCAAGCAGGTCTTCGGCGACCACGCGTACCGGATCGCGGTCTCCTCCACGAAGTCCGTGAGCGGCCACTGCTTCGGCGCGGCGGGGGCGCTCGAGTCGATGATGTGCGCGCTCGCCCTCCGGGACGGAGTGCTGCCGCCGACGATCAACTACCGGACGCCCGACCCCGAGTGCGACCTCGACTACGTCCCCAACGAGGCGCGCCGGGCCGAGATCGACGTCGCGCTCTCGAATGCGATGGG
>DATBET010000181.1:0-2032 GCA_036558885.1 Gaiella sp. | reverse complement strand
CGGCGAGGTCGGAGCGCTCGGGCAGGACGAGCGCGAAGTGGTAGAGCCCCGTGTAGCCGGAACCCGGGCGTGCGCCCGGCTCCTCGACGAGCACGAGGAGCGCCCGGTCGCCTGCGCCGAGCGTCGCCCGGCCGGGCCCCTGCTCGAGCACGTCGAGCCCGACGGCGGCGCGGTAGTAGTCGAGCGAGCGCGCGAGGTCAGCGACCGTGAGGTGCACGGCGCCGGGCCTCGTCGCGGGCGCGATCTCGTCCATCGCGCAGTGAGCGTAGCGAGGGAGGTGCGTCCGGCCCGCGGTGCGCCCTGCGCGGCTCATCCTCTCGGGGTGATGTCCGCGCCTCGGCGTTTCGCTGTACTCGTGTCCGGCGGACCGGAGGGCGATCGTGAGCAGCGCGGACCAGACGGAGGGGCAGGTGGTCGACCTCGGTGCTGCGGCCGCGGCGTCCCGCCGCGCGGCGACCGGGTCGGCTCGTGCAGCGAGTCGGGCGGGCAAGGTCGAGCACCTCGATCCGGACGAGCGGGCGGCGCGCGGGAAGGCCGCACGGGCGGACGTTCCGCGCAGCTCGCACGCAGAGTGGGTGCCGCCGCCGCAGCGCACCGATCCCGTCGAACTGCTCGAGGAGCAGGCCCGGACACGCGTGCCCGAGCTCGTGCCGATCCGGTACGGCCGGATGCTCGCCTCGCCGTTCGCCTTCTTCCGCGGCGGTGCCTACCTGATGGCGTCGGATCTCTCCGTGGGGCCGAGGACCGGACTGCACACGCAGCTCTGCGGCGACGCCCACCTGTCGAACTTCGGCATCTTCGCCGCCCCGGACCGGCGGCTCGTCTTCGCCCTCAACGACTTCGACGAGACGCTCCCCGGCCCGTTCGAATGGGACGTCAAGCGGCTGGTGGCGAGCTTCGCGGTCGCGGGCCGCGATCGGGGGTTCGACGAGAAGACGCGACTGTCGATCACCACGGCCGTCACGCGCAGCTACCGGGAGGCGGTTCGGCGCTTCGGGGCGATGCGCAACATGGACGTCTGGTACGCGCGGGCCGACGTCGAGGGGATCGTCCGCGACTTCGTTCGCCGGGCGAGCCCGGCCCAGCGCAGGCGGATGCGGAAGAACCTCGAGAAGGCGCGCACGCGGGACAGCCTCAGGGCGTTCTCGAAGCTGACGGAGGTCGTCGACGGGCAGCCGCGGATCGTCAGCGACCCGCCGCTCCTGGTTCCGGTCGCCGAGCTCGCGGGCGCCGACCGCTCGGACGACGTGGTCGAGGCCTTCAGGCTCCTGATCCGCCGGTACCGCCGAACGCTCCCGGCCGATCGTCGGCGCCTGATCGAGCGGTTCAGGTTCGTGGACGCGGCGCGGAAGGTGGTCGGTGTCGGCAGCGTCGGCACGCGCGCCTGGGTCGTCCTGATGCTCGGCCGCGACGGCGACGATCCGCTGTTCCTCCAGGCCAAGGAGGCGCAGTCCTCCGTACTCGAGCCGTTCCTCGGCAAGAGCGAGCTCGCCAACCACGGCCAGAGGGTCGTGGAGGGGCAGCGCCTGATGCAGACGGCCAGCGACATCCTGCTCGGCTGGCTCCGCACGGTCGGCCTCGACGGCGTCGAGCGCGACTTCTACCTCCGGCAGCTCTGGGACGCGAAGGGCTCGGCCGCCGTCGAGCTGATGGAGCCGAACGCGATGGAGGTGTACGCGCGTCTCTGCGGGTGGACACTGGCCAGGGCGCACGCCCGTTCGGGCGACGCGCTCGCGATCGGAAGCTACCTCGGAGCCGGCAGCGTGTTCGACCGCTCGCTGGCCGCCTTCGGCGAGGCCTACGCCGACCAGAACGAGCGCGACTACCGGGCGCTGCGGCACGCGGCGGCGTCGGGCCTCGTCGCCGTCGAGACGGGGCTGTAGTCGCCGGCTTCAGACGGCGAGGACGACCAGCCAGACGAACGACCCGGCGAAGATCGCCCAGCCGATCGCGACGAGCACCTCGCGCTGGCGCAGCGAGTGGAGCTTCGTCGAGATGCCCGCGAAGAACAGGCACGCCGCGAAGAGGACGA
>DATBET010000180.1:0-2657 GCA_036558885.1 Gaiella sp. | reverse complement strand
CGGGGTGATCCAGGGCGTCGGCTACGCGCTCATGGAGGACCTCGTCGTCGACCCGACCACCGGCGTCCCCGTCAACGGCCATCTCGACGACTACAAGCTGCCGACCATCGCGGACGTGCCGGAGATCGTCTGGGACTTCGTGAACGTGCCCGACGAGAACCTGCCGAACCTCGGCGCGAAGGGCCTCGGCGAGCCGCCGATCGTGCCCACCGCCGCCGCGATCGCGAACGCCTTCGCCCACGCGACCGGTCGCCGCGCCGCCGCGTTGCCGCTGACCCCGGCCCGGGTGCTGGAGACGCTCGCGTGAGCGCGTACGCGCGTCCCGCGAGCCTCGACGAAGCGCTCGCCCTTCTCGGCGACGACGGCGCTGCGCCGTTCGGCGGCGGCACCGATCTCGCGGGGCAGATCGATCGCGGGATCCGCGCGCCCGCGGTCCTCGTCGACCTCCGCGACGCGGGCCTCGGGACGATCGAGCAGGCGGACGGCGGGCTCCGCGTCGGCGCGACCGTCACGCTCGCGGAGATCGCCGCGTCGCCGCTCATGGAGCCGTATGCCGCCGTCGCGCGCGCTGCCTCGCTCGCCGCCTCGCCGCTCCTGCGGAACGCCGGCACGGTCGGCGGCAACCTCTGCCAGCACACCCGGTGCTGGTACTACCGCGGCGCGGAGTGGCACTGCTGGCTCGGCGGCGGCGAGACGTGCTACGCGCAGATCGGCGACCACCGTCGCCACAACCTCGAACCGGGCGACTGCATCTCCGCGCACCCGTCCGATCTCGCTCCGGCGCTCGCCGCGTGCGGAGCCACCGTCGAGCTCCGCTCGGCGTCCGGCGGTCGTGAGCTGCCCCTCCTCGAGCTCTATCGCAGGCCGACGGGCGACAACCGCTCGCTCCTCGTCCTCGAGCCGGGCGAGGTGGTCGTCGGCGTGCGCGTCCCCGCCCCGCCGGATGCCTCGGCGTACGAGCGCCTCGGCGAGCGCGCGGCTTTCTCGTTCCCGCTGGTCTCGGTCGCGGCCGCACGGCGCGGCCCCGGGACCCGGCTCGTCGCGGCGGGAGTCGCGAACGTCCCGCGCGAGCTCGACGCGGCCGACCCGCTCGCCGGCCTCCCGGGAGACCCGCAGACGGGCTGGAAGCGCCGCGCGCTCGAGACGCTCGTCGAGCGGGCGACCGCAGCCCTCTCGTAGGGTGGAGGCATCCGCCGAGGCGTTCGTGCTCGCCGCCACCGGGCGCCGGCGCACGCGCGCGGAGACGATGCTCGCCGGGCGGCCCGAGCTCGCTGACGACCCCTGGGCCGGCCTCGTGCTCGGCCGCGCCTGGCACGGCGACCCGAACGCGCCGGGCGGCCCACGCCACTGGGCGCCGCTCCTCTACGTCTGCCACTCGTGCTTCCCGTCGGCGGCGCTCGCCCGGAAGCTCCTCGACCGTGGGGCCGACCCGAACGCGAGCTTCGAAAACGAGTACGGCTCGATGTCGGCGCTCTACGGCGCGGCAGGCGTCGCGCACGACCCCGAGCTGACCCAGATGCTGCTGGAGGCGGGGGCCGACCCTGACGACAACGAATCGCTCTACCACGCCACGGAGTCCCCCGATGCGACCTGCGTCGAGCTTCTGCTCGCGCATGGCGCCGAGACTCGCGGGACGAACGCCCTTGCGCATGCGCTCGATGACGAGCGGCTCGAGCACGTCCGGCTCCTCCTCGAGGCGGGCGCCGACCCGAACGAGCACGCCCACGTCGCGCACGCCGTCCGCCGCGGCCGGGGGCCGGAGTTCGTCCGCCTCCTCGCCGAGCACGGCGCCGACCTCGACGTGCCCGGCGGGGAGACATGGCGTGGGAACGTGCCGTTGCGCACCCCGTACCAGCACGCACGGCTCCGGGCGCGGGACGAGACCGCGGAGACGCTCGCGGCGCTCGGCGCCGCCACCGCGGTGGATCCGGCCGACGACGCCGTCGCCTCGCTCGCCCGCGGAGAGCGGCCGACGACGCCCCTTCCGGAGACCCTCGACGTCGACCAGCAGGAGGTGATCGTGCTCGCGGCGCTGCGCGGCCACCTCGACGCGGTCGTAGACACGGTCGGCCCGGGGTTCCGCGGCGTTGTCGGCGGCTCGCCCGAGGGCTCGCTCTTGGAGCACGCTGCCTGGGTCGGCGACGCAGCGCTCGTCGGGCGGCTCCTCGCGCTCGGAGCGGAGCCGGGCGTCGCGCTCGGCTGGGCCGCGCACGGATCGCGGAACCACGGCGCGCCGGGAGACTACGTCGCGGTCGCGGAGCTGCTCGTCGGCGCCGACGCCCGGCCCGAGCCCGGCCTCCTGGACGAGGCCGAAGGTCCGCTCTACGCCTGGCTCCAGGAGCGTGGTGGCTAGGCCGCGTTCGTCACCGAGAGAACACTCGCGAGGTGCACCAGCCGGAGCGCGCCGCGCTGCGCCCGCCGCTGGGCGGCCTCGTCCTCGACCCGCGAGGCGAGGTCCCACAGGTCGCGGGTCACGACCAGGACCTCCCGCAGCTGGTCGGTCTGCGAGCGATGCCCGTTGGAGCGCTCGTCGCACGCGTTGAGCGCGAGCCCGATCACGCCGTACGTGTCCGACGTGTGCCGGAGCCAGAGCATCGCGGAGGCCATGGTCAGGTACTGGTTGATGCGCAGGAACGTGACGGGGTGCGAGAGCTGCG
>DATBET010000179.1:0-6736 GCA_036558885.1 Gaiella sp. | reverse complement strand
CTCGAGCTGCTGCCGAGGGCTGCGGCCGTAGCCCTGCTGGCGGCGCTGCAGGTCGGCGTCGATGGTCTCCTTGTCGAGACGGAGGCCGGCGGGCAGGCCCGTCACGATCGCCGCGAGCGCCGGCCCGTGCGACTCCCCCGCCGAAACCACCTCGAGCGCCATGGCGCGATCCTAGAGGGCGCTAGTTGCAGTCTGTAACTTGCCCGCCCGGCGGCGAGGCGCGCGCCTGGTGGTACGCTCGCCACGCGCATTCCTGCGCACGACCGGAAGGAGGTGAGGTGCGAATGACCCGTCCGTTCTCCGTCACGCGCCGCCCCACCGGTCGCAGCCGCGGCTGAGCCACGGCGCGTGACGGCTCCATCCGTCACGAAGGAGCACGCATGACAACGCACGACAGCGGGAGCTCCCCGCTTCACGTGGACCGCGCCGGCCGGGGGCCGGACGTCGTCCTGATCCACGCCGGGATCGCCGACAGCCGGATGTGGGAACCGCAGTGGGCCGCTTGGCAGGCGCGGTTCACGCTCACACGGCTCGACTTGCGCGGCTTCGGCCGCTCCGGACGGCCCTCGGCGCCGTTGTGCCACGCACGCGACGTCCTCTCGGCGCTCCAAGAGGCGCGCATCGACGACGCAGTCCTCGTCGGCGCGTCGTTCGGCGGGCTCGTCGCGCTCGATCTCGCCGCTGCGCGTCCCGAGCGGGTCGCGCGGCTCGTCCTCGCCGACCCGCCGCTCCCCGGGCACCCGTGGTCCGAGGAGATGCGTGGCTTCTTCGCGGCCGAGGAGGCCGCCCTCGAGGCCGGCGACCTCGAGGCGGCAACCGACGTGAACGTCGAGTTCTGGGTGGGCTCGGCGAGCCAGACGATCCGCGAGGCGATCCGCGCGCAGCAGCTGAACGCATTCCGTCTCCAGACCGACGAGATGGACGACTCGCTGCTCACCGGCGACCTGCGGGCCGCTCTCGCTGGGCTCGGCGTCCCCACGCTCGTCGTCACCGGCGAGCACGACAAGGCGGACTTCCAGGCGATCGCCGACGAGCTGGGCTCGACGCTCCCGAACGCGAGACGCGCGATCGTCCCGGGCGCGGGGCACCTGCCGAGCCTCGAGCAGCCTGCCGCGTTCGATGCGGCGGTGCTGCCGTTCCTCGAGGAGGATGGCTCCTAGAGGGCCTTCCAGAGGAACGTCGTCGCGCACGGTCGGCCGTCGGGGTACAGGGCGAAGTTCGGGACCACGCCCACTCGGTTCCAGCCCATCCCCTCGTAGAGCCGCTCTGCGGGATCGCCCGTGACGGTGTCGAGGACGAGGAGCGTCTTGCCCTCCGCACGCGCCTCGTCCTCGGCCAGCTCCATCAGGCGCCGCGCGATCCCTCGACGGCGGGCCGAGCGGCGCACGAGGAGCTTCGCGATCTCGCCGCGGTGCGGCTGGTTCAGCGGCAGCGCGAGCAGGACCTGCACCGTGCCGACGACCTCGCCCGCCTCGAACGCCGCGACGATGAGCCTGCGGCCCCGTTCGGCCTCGTCGACGAAGCCCGCGAACGCCGCGCGCGCGTCCTCGTCCGAGAACGGCGCCATGTAGCTGACGGACGCCCCGCCCTCGACGCAGTCCCGCAGCACTGCTGCGAGCCCGTCCAGCCGGGCCCGGGCCTCTCCGCCGGAGAGCCGGCGGACCTCGATCTCCTCAGGTGCCGGCATCTGCGAGGAGGAAGCGTAGATTGCCTCGCGTGAGCTTCGCGGTCCCGCCGGAGTCGTACGACCGCTTCATGGGCGTGTACTCGTCTCAGCTCGCTCCGCAGCTCGCGGACTTCGCGCGCGTCGCTTCCGGCCAGCGCGTGCTCGACGTCGGCTGTGGGCCCGGTGCGCTGTCGACCGAGCTCGTCGAACGCCTGGGCCCGGCTGCGGTCACCGCGGTCGACCCGTCCGAGACCTTCGTCGCGGCGGCCCGCGAGCGTCTGCCCGGCGTCACGGTCGAACGGGCGTCGGCCGAGGAGCTGCCGTTCACCGACGACTCCTTCGACGCCGCGATCGCACAGCTGGTCGTCCACTTCATGGCGGACCCGGTGGCCGGGCTCGCCGAGATGGGGCGCGTCACGCGAGCCGGCGGCGTCGTCGCGGCCTGCGTCTGGGACCATGCGGGCGGTCAGAGCCCGCTCTCGTCGTTCTGGGACGCGGCCCGCGTCCTCTGGCCGGACGTGGACGACGAGTCGGGCCTGGCGGGTGCGCGCGAAGGGCACCTGCGCGAGCTGTTCGCAGCGGCGGGCCTCGGCGAGATCGAGGACGGCGTCGTCACGGCGGCCGTCGAGCATCAGAGCTTCGAGAGATGGTGGGAGCCGTTCACCGCCGGCATCGGGCCCGCAGGAGCCCACGTCGCCCGTCTGGGCCCCGACGAGGTGAGCGAGCTTCGTGAGCTCTGTCGCGAGCGCCTGCCGGCCGCGCCGTTCACGATCAGCGCGAGAGCCTGGGCCGCCCGCGGTCTGGCGTAGCTCGCCCGCGGAGCCCGGGCGGGCCGGCCTCGGCGTCAGTCGTCGGCGTCGACGAGGACATTCGGCCCGTGCTTGTCCTCGAAGCGGTCGAGCACACCTGACGCGACGAGGCGATCCCGCGCCTCCTCCGCGTCCTCGACCGACGCGAACTCGAGGTAGACGAACACGTGGTTCGGGTCCTCGAGCATCCGCAGCACGCGGGTCGTCGCCGCCTTCTCTCGCGCGCGCGGCACGTCCCTGTCGAACAGGGTCCGCCAGGTGTCGTACTCGCCGACCTGGATCCGGGTGATGACGAACGCGGCCACGCTCGGTCCCTCCTCACTCAACCACACGTTGGGCGCACAGCGCGAGCTGTGACATCGTCGGCTGGAGGATGCGATGGAGTACGGCGCTCATCTGCCGCTGATCGGGCTCGACGCGGGCACCCCGTCGCTCGGTGCGCTCCGCGAGTACGCAGCGACTGCGTCCCGGCTCGGGTACTCACACCTCTGCGCGAACGACCACCTCCTCTTCTCGCAGCCCTGGCTGGACGGCCCGACGGCGCTCGCCGCGGTCCTCGACCGTGCGGAGGGCATGACGCTCGCGACGACGGTCTGCCTCCCCGTGATCCGCGGCCCGGTGCAGGCGGCGAAGACGCTCTCCGCCCTCGACGTCCTCTCCGGAGGGCGGCTCGTCGTCGGCCTCGGGCCCGGCTCGTCGGCGCGCGACTACGCCGCGGTCGGGGTGCCGTTCGACGAGCGCTGGCCCCGGTTCGAGGAGGCGACGCAGGCGCTGCGGGCCCTCCTGCACGCGGAGCAACCGCCGTTCGCCGGTGAGCACTACTCCACGCACGACGTGACGCTCGAACCGCCGCCGGCGCAGCGGCCGGGCACGCCGCTCTGGATCGGCAGCTGGGGCTCGAGACCGGGGCTGCGACGCGTCGCGCGGCTCGCCGACGGCTGGCTCGCGTCGGGCTACAACACCACGCCCGACGTGTTCGACGCCGCGCGCTCGTACCTCGAGACCCGGCTCGCGGCGGAAGGGAAGCGGGCAGAGGGGTTTCCCAACGGCCTCGCGACTGTCTGGCTCCACGTCACCGAGGATCGCGCCGCCGCAGAGCGGATGCTCCAGAACGTCCTCGCGCCGATGCTCAATCGACCCGTGGAGACGCTCCGCGAGCTCTCCCTGCCGATCGGGGGCGCCGAGACCTGCGCGGAGCGGCTCACCGCGTTCGCGGCCGCCGGCGTCGAGCGCGTCTTCGTGTGGCCGCTGGGCGACGAGCTCCGGCAGCTCGAGCTGTTCCGCGAGCACGTCGTCCCGCTCGTCGGCTGACCACCGCCGCTACCACGTCTCGGGCGAGAGCACGAGCCAGTAGCCGTCGGGATCGACGAAGCAGACCGCGTTCGTCCTCGACCAGTACGGGTTCGCGGAGACGCGCGGCTCGAAACCGCCGTCGCGCAGTGGAGTGGCGGCTCTCTCCACCGCCTCGGCCGACCCGAGGTACAGCACCAGCTGGTCCTCCGGCGTCGGAGAGGGCGCGACGCCGTCCCGCCACACGAGCTCGAGCTGTCTCGCCGCGTCCGGCAGCCCGAAGATCACGCCGCTGTATCCGTCGTGATCCTCGAACGACGCCAGCACCGGAAAGCCGACCAGGTCGCGGTAGAACCGAACCGCAGCGTCGAGCGCCCAGGTAGGGCGAGCGACGCGGACCTGGCCCATCACGCGGCCGCAGCGGCCGCACGAGCGACGGCGACGTCGGCCGCGAGCCTTCTCGCCTCGCTGCCGACGAGCCGAAACGTGCCGCCGAGGGTGATCTCGTAGCCCACGAAGTGCAGGCCGGGCAGGCCGTCGGGCTCCTCCACGTCCCGGACACGCGGCCGGCCCTGCTCGTCGAGCACGCCGAGGTGGCCGACGAACGGCTCGAGGCCGGGCCGGAACCCGGTCGCGGCGATCACCGCGTCGACCTCGAGCTCCGCGCCGTCGGCGAGCACGGCGCGCCCGTGCTCGAAGCGCTCGAGCGCCGCGACGACGCGCACCCGCCCCCGTCGCACGGCGTCCGCGAGACCCACGTCGACGATCGGGATCACGCGTCGGCGGAGGAACTCCGAGTACGGCCGCTCGGGTGCTGCGAGCCCCTGCGCCGCCAGGTCGGGGATCGCGACCCGGCGGATGCCCGCGGCGAGCTGGTCGACGACGGGCGTCGGCAGGCGCGCGCTCGCGATCCCGAGCAGCTGGCTCGGCACCCCGAGCGTGTCCCGCCGCACGATCGCCGGGAGTGTGCGCACCGAGAGGAGCACGTCCTGCGCACTGCCCCCGGCGAGGTCGACCGCGATCTCCGCCCCGGAGTTCCCGCTCCCCACCACGAGCACGCGGCGCCCCCGATACGGGGCGGGATTGCGGTACTCGGCGGAGTGCACCAGCTCGCCGGCGAGCTCGCCGGGCCAACCGGGAACGTACGGCACGTTGTTCTGACCGGTCGCGACAACGACCCGCTCGACCTCGAGCGTCTCGTTCGTCGTCGTGACGAGCCAGCGAGCCTCTCCGCGGTCGAGCCGCGCCACCTCGACGCCGGTCCGCACGTCGAGCCCGTGGTACACGGCGTAGTCGCGGAGGTACTCGGCAACGCGTTCCCGGGCGGGCCACTTGCCGAATGAGCGCGGGATCCGGTAGCCCGGGAGGCAGGAGAGCCAGCGGACGGTGTGGAGACGCAGGCAGTCGTAGCGGTCTGACCAGGCCGCGCCGACCTCGCGGCGCTCGAGCACGACCACCCTCTCCCCCACGCGCTCCAACATGGCCGCAGCCGCCAGCCCCGCAGGGCCTGCGCCGATCACAGCGATCACATGAGAACTCCTACACGACGCCACCGCCTGGCGCGACACCGTCGACCGTCTCGCAGCCGCGCTTGCACCTGCATCGACCGCCCGGCCGACGCCGCTAGGCTCGGTCACGTGCTGACGAACCGCTCCGCCCCGCCCGTCACGGTGACGCCGGTGCTCGTCTACCCCGACGTGCGAGCCGCCGTCGAGTGGCTCGCCACCGCGTTCGGCTTCGAGGAGCGGGTGCGGATCGGCGACGCCCACCGCGCGCAACTGCGGGTCGGCTCGGACGGCGCCGTCGTCGTGGTGGACGAGGGCGGCCAGCGGTCGGCGCCGCTCGGCAACGGGGTGACGCACATCGTCAAGCTCCGGGTGCCGGACGTCGACGCGGCCTGGGAGCGTGCGCTCGACCACGGCGCCCGCGTCGTCGAGGACCTGACGACGTGGGAGTACGGCGAGCGCTCAGGCGTCCTCGAGGACCTCGGCGGCCACTGGTGGGAGCTGACGCAGACGATGCGCGACGTCGCGCCGGAGGAATGGGGCGGAACGACGGTCGTACCCTGGTGACGCGCCGCTCCGGAATGCTCAGGAGCGATGCAGCGCCGCCGCCATCGCGGCGAGCGGCGCCGGCTGCCCCGTCCAGCGCTCGAAGGAGGCAGCGCCCTGGGCGAGCAGGACGTCGAGGCCGTCGACGACGGTCTCGCACCCCGCTCGCCGCGCCGCCGCGACGAGCGCGGTCTCGGATCCGTCCGCGTTGTACGCGAGGTCGACGACCTGCATCCCCGGGTGCGGCGTGACGATCAACTCGTCCTTCACAGGCGTGCAGTTGACCAGGACGTCCACACCGTTCCCGTTCGGCGGCCAGCCGCCGTCCCTCCGCGAGCTGAGCTCGATCCCGGCGGGGCCGACCGAGGCGACGGCGTGCATGACCGCCTTCGCGGAGCCGCCCGCGCCGAGGATCAGGACCGCCCGATCGCGGGCGTCGATCTGGCTCGTCACCGCCGCCCCGTCGGTGGACGACCCGAGCACCAGCCCGTTCTCGACCACGAGCGTGTTCACCGATCCCGCGGCCGCCGCCACGTCGTCGAGCTCGTCGCAGTGCAGCGTCACCCGCTCCTTGTGCGGGATCGTCACGTTCGCCCCCGCGAAGCCCGTCGCGACGAGGCCCCGCACCGCCTCGCCGAGCGCTTCGGGCGCCGTCGGCAGCGGCACGTACGCCCAGTCGAGGCCGAGCGCCGCGAAGCCCGCGTTCTGCATCGGCGGCGAGAGCGAGTGCGCCGTCGGCCACCCGAGCAGCCCGACTAGCGTCGTCGTCCCGCGGATCCGCGTCACGCGACGAGCGACGGCTCGAGGTCGGCGAGCGTGCGCGCCCCGCTGAGCGCCATCGTCAGGTCGACCTCCGCGGCGAGCTGCGCGATCACGGCCTCGACACCCTCCTGCCCGCCGACGGCGAGGCCGTAGACGTA
>DATBET010000178.1:0-4613 GCA_036558885.1 Gaiella sp. | reverse complement strand
GCGTGGCGGCCTCCGCCTCGACGGCGTCGCGCTCGGCACGCGAGAGGCGACGCCACTGCGTGACCGTGACGATCGCCCCCGAGCGGCGCCATGTACCGGCGACGTCGCCCGCGACGAGGAGCGCACCCGGCCAGACACGGGCCGTCCAGAGCGCAGCGCGGCGCTCGGGGTCGAGAACGAGCAGCTCGCGGTCGACGCCTTGCAGCAGATAGAAGACGTCGCCGCTGGGCAGCAGCCGGGCCGGTGCCGGAGGGCCGGCCGGCGCGCGCAGCGTCGGCTCGTCGGCGGCCAGGACGAGCGCCTCCCCGACGGGGGTGCGCACCGGGACGAGCGACGGCCCGAGCGCCTCGAACGCGGCGAGCGCCAGGGGCGCGCTGACCCCGGCCCAGTTGGCGAAGCCGGTCGGCGTCCCGGGGCCGAGCGTGTGGAGGTACCGGCGCGTGAGCTCGATCCGCGCCTCGAGCGGATCGACGTCGGGACGGGGGACGGTCCAGACCGTCGGCTGACGGGCGCCGCCCCAACGGATGAGCACCGTCCCTGTCAGCGCCGCGTAGCGGAGGGAGTTGGCGTTCAGGCCGAGCCCGCGGCCCGCCTCCTCGGCATCGAGCACGCGGCCGCCGAGGTGGGCGTGGAGCCGCGCCGCGATGTCCTCGGCCTTGCGGCGCGTGCTGCCTGCGTCCGGCAGCCTGCCGAGCGTGAAGGGGGCGTGGTCGCCCGCCGGGACGACGTACGCGGTGTAGCGGAGCCCCCAGACCTGGACGAGCGACGGGTCCTCCCACGCGGCCGGGCCGGTGCCTTCGACGCGCGCGTGGAGGGAGTGCAGCGCCGAGCGCGGCACGCTGTCCTGCAACCCGGCCCAGGCGGCCCGGGCCAGCGACGCGGGCCCGGGCGCCAGACGCTCGTCGAGCCCGCCCGTGCGTCGACGGAACGCGACCACCTGCTCGCGGGTGACTGCGGGGCCGCTGCGGCCTGGCACAGGGGGCAGACTACTGGCGACATGCGTCGCGAGTTCTCCGCAGGCGGCGTGCTCGTGCGCAGGATGCGCGGGCGCTGGTGGGTCGCGATCGTGCGGCCGAGGCGCGACGACGCAAAGGTCGTCTGGGCGCTGCCGAAGGGTCTGATCGACCCCGGCGAGCGCGGCGCCGAGACCGCCGTCCGCGAGGCGTGGGAGGAGACCGGCGTGCACGCGACGCTCGACCGCAAGCTCGGCGACGTGCGCTACGTCTACACGTGGGACGGCGAGCGCGTGTTCAAGGTCGTCTCCTTCTTCCTGCTGCGCGCGACCGGCGGGCGGATCGGCA
Source organism: Gaiella sp. (assembly GCA_036558885.1). Lineage (GTDB taxonomy): Bacteria > Actinomycetota > Thermoleophilia > Gaiellales > Gaiellaceae > Gaiella. The sequence goes on along the minus strand of DATBET010000178.1, from coordinate 3,312 downwards.
GGCTGGCCCCGGGCATGGAGATCGAGGTCGCCGAGGCGCGCTGGCTGCCGCTCGACGACGCGCCGCTCACGCTGTCGTACCGCGGCGAGCGGGAGATGGCGGCGCGGGCGCGCGCTGCGCTCGCGGAGGCTTTCTCCTAGACTCGCGCCGAGTGCCGACGTTCGCCCTGAACTTCTACTCGCCCGTCGTCGCCGACCAGCTGCGCACCGGGCGCAAGACCGTGACGATCCGGCTCGGCGACAAGTCGACGAAGTACCGCAAGGGGATGATCGTCACCGTCCTCGTGGGGGCCCGCTACGGGCAGCGCGAGAAGGTGTTCGACGCGGTGATCGACAAGGTCGAGGTGAAGCCGCTCGCAGACCTCTCGCCCCGCGACATCGAGCACGACAACCCCGAGATCCGGCGGCTCGACGAGTTCACGGAGTGGCTCTCGCGGCTCTACAACCGCCCCGTCGCCGACGACGACACCGTCACGGTGATCAAGTTCTCCCAGATCGTCGGGACGATGTTCTGAGCGTGGGGAACCCATCGTTCCCCGACTAGCCCCCTCCTGCTGCACGCGACACGGCTGAGCCGCACCTGGCCTCCCGGCCGGCAGAGCCGACCTCCGGCCGCAACGGTTCGTTGCGCTGATCAGCCGCCCTCGGGTGCTAGCGCCCTTGGCGCCGGATCGGGCCGCCGAAGAGCTCGGCGTCGCGGAGCGGGGCGCCGCACTCCTCGCACTCGACCTGGAAGGCGGAGGGAAGGCGCGCGTCGCATGCCGGGCAACGGGCGACGAGCGTCGCCGCGCATTGCGGGCACACGGTCGGCCGCTCGGCCTCGTACTCGTCGAAGTAGCGAGCGACGTGCCCGCACGCGGGACAGAACGCGACCCAGTCCCCGAGCGTCCGACGCCGCTCCTCCTGGATCCAGTTCCTGCGCGCGGGCGCCATCTCGACCACACTTGTACCCGGAGCGGAGCTCCTTCGGTCGAGAACGGTGGGGCGACTTTGCAACACAGTGTTGCTAGGTCGGGATCGGCCGCCGGAGCGCGCCGAGCGGGCGTCCTGCGACCGGGGTATGCCCGCCTACCCAGCCGCTAGAGTCACCACGACGTCGCCCAGGAAGGGGAGCGAAGCCCACATGGCAGTCCGCGAGGCGGAGCCGGTCGAGACGCTGCAACAGGTGAAGGAGGCCGGGCTCGATCGGGAGGACCTCCTCGCGATCTACCGCAACATGCTCATCACCCGCGGGATCGAGGAGCGGGGCCACATCCTCTACAAGCAGGGGAAGATCCCGGGGTCGTTCTACACGGGCCGCGGCAACGAGGGCTCGGCGGTCGGCGTCGCGACCGCGATGGGGCCGAACGACGTCGGCACGCCGCTCCAGCGCGACATGGGCGTGCACGTCACGCGCGGTATCGAGCCGTGGCGCGTCTTCGCCCAGTACATGGGCCGCGAGGACGGGCCGACGCGCGGACGTGACGGCAACGTCCACATGGGGGACGCGCGTCTCGGCCTCCACACGATGGTGAGCCACCTGCCGGCGATGCTCCCGGTGGCGGTCGGGATGGCGCTCGCGTTCAAGATCCGCGACGAGCGTCGCGTCGCGGTCGCCTGGTGCGGCGAGGGCGCCTCGTCGCGTGGCGACGCGCACGAGGGCATGAACCTCGCCGGCGTCCGGCGGCTTCCCGTCGTCTTCGTGATCGACAACAACCAGTGGGCGTACTCGACCCCCTCACACCTCGAGTACGCGGTCGAGCACCTTGCCGACCGCGCGGCTGCGTACGGGTTCGACGGCGTCGTCGTCGACGGCACCGACGTGCTCGCGGTGTACCGCGAGTCGAAGCGCGCGATCGAGAAGGCGCGCGAGGGCGGCGGCCCGACGCTGATCGAGTCGGTCACGCTGCGGATGGAGGGGCACGCGGTCCACGACGATGCGTTCTACGTCCCGAAGGAGCTGTTCGAGGAGTGGGCGCGGCGGGACCCGATCGAGCGCTACCGCTCGTGGCTGCGCGACACCGGCTCGATGGGCGACGAGGAGGAGGACGAGATCACCGCAGGCGTGAAGCGGCTCCTCCACGAGGCGATGCAGCGGGCCGAGGAGTCGCCGCTCCCCGACCCCGCGACCGTGACGGACGGCGTCTTCGCGACCCCCGACGAGCTCGAGACGCCGCACCACAAGTAGATGGCGGAGAAGACCTACCTCCAGGCGATCTCGGACGGGCTCAGGCAGGAGATGCAGCGCGACGAGCGCGTGTTCGTGCTCGGGGAGGACGTCGGCGTCTACGGCGGCGCCTTCAAGGTGACGCAGGGCTTCCAGGAGGAGTTCGGCGCTCACCGCGTGCTCGACATGCCCCTCTCGGAGACGGCGATCGTCGCGGGCTCCACGGGGGCCGCGCTGATGGGCATGCGGCCCGTCGCCGAGATGCAGTTCGCGGACTTCGTCTCGTGCGCGTGGGACCACCTCGTCACGGTCGCGGCCAAGCAGCGGTACCGCACCGGCACCCCGATCCCGATCGTGCTACGGCTCCCCTCCGGGGGCGGTTTCTCCGGTGGGCCGTTCCACTCGCAGAACCCGGAGTCGAGCTTCGCGCACATCCCTGGGCTCAAGGTGGTCTGCCCCGCGACGCCCGAGGACGCGAAGGGGCTGCTCGCCACCGCGATCGAGGATCCGAACCCGGTCCTCTACTTCGAGCACAAGCACCTGTACCGGCGCATCAAGGGCGAGGTGCCCGAGGAGCGCTACACGACGCCCTTCGGCCAGGCCCGTGTCCACCGGGAAGGCGACGACGTGAGCGTGATCACGTGGGGCGCGATGGTGTACACGGCCGCCGAGGCGGCCGCGAAGCTCGCGGACGAGGGCGTCTCGGTCGAGGTGCTCGACCTGCGCACCCTCGTTCCGTGGGACCGCGACGCCGTGCTCGCAAGCGCCGAGAAGTGCTCGAAGGTGCTCGTCCTCCACGAGGACACCAAGACCGGCGGGTTCGGTGCCGAGATCGCGGCGACGATCGCGGAGCATGCGTTCGAGCACCTCGACGCGCCCGTGCGGCGCATCGCCGCGCCCGACGCGCCGGCGCCGTTCGCACCTTCCCTCGAGAAGGCGTACATCCCCCAGGTCGACGACGTCGCGGCAGCCCTGCGCGACTTGGCGGCCTACTGACGACGTGAACACCGGAACCCAGGTCGAGGTCGTGATGCCCCAGATGGGCGTCTCGGTCTCCGAGGGCACGATCACCCGGTGGCTGAAGCAGCCGGGCGAGAGCATCGCGCTCGACGAGCCGCTGCTCGAGATCTCCACCGACAAGGTCGACACGGAGGTGCCGAGCCCGGG
>DATBET010000177.1:0-11832 GCA_036558885.1 Gaiella sp. | reverse complement strand
ATGGATCCCATCCGCCTCGGCCTGCTTTCGACGGCCAACATCAACGCGCAGATCCTCGGCGGCGCCGCCGAGACCGACCGGGCCCAGGTCGTGGCGGTCGCGAGCCGCGACGGAGCGAAGGCGCAGGCGTACGCGGCCGAGCACGGGATCGAGCGCTCGCACGGCTCGTACGAGGCGCTGCTCGCCGACGACGGAGTCGACGCGGTCTACATCGGCCTCCCGAACGGCATGCACCACGAATGGACGATGCATGCGCTCGCGGCGGGCAAGCACGTCCTCGCCGAGAAGCCGTACACGCGGCGCGCGGCCGACGCCGAGGAGGCGTTCGCGGCGGCGGGCGCGGGGCTCGTGCTGATGGAGGCGTTCATGTACCGCCATCACCCGCAGACCGCGGTCGTGCGCGACCTCGTCGCGAGCGGTGCGATCGGCCGCCTCCAGGCGGTGAAGACGACCTTCACGTTCCCGCTCGACGACCTCACGAACGTCCGCGCGCTTCCGGAGCTCGACGGCGGCGCGCTCATGGACGTGGGCTGCTACTGCGTGAGCGCGATCCGGCTCCTCGCGGGCGAGCCCGAGCGGGTCTCGGCCGAGCAGGTGATCGGCTCGACGGGCGTCGACATGGCGTTCCACGGGACGCTGCGCTGTTCGGACGACGTGATCGGGCAGTTCGAGGCGTCGTTCCGCTCCCCGCGGCGTCAGCATGTCGAGGTCGTCGGCAGCGAGGGGGTGCTGACGGTCGCGGCGCCGTTTCGCATCGACTGGGGCGGCCCAGTCCTGCTCACGCGGGGCGGCGAGGAGGGCCTCGAGGAGGCGCAGGAGGTCGACGTGCCCGAGGGCAACTCGTACCGGCTCCAGCTCGAGAACCTCGCGGACGCGGTCCAGGGCCGCGCCCCGCAGCTCCTCGGCCTCGACGACGCGCTCGGCCAGGCGCGTGTGATCGAGGCGCTCTACCGCTCGGCCGACGAGGGCCGGTCGGTCGCGCCCGCCGCGCCGGAAACCGGTGGCGGCGTCGCTGCGTAGACGACAGAGACCCCGTCAGAGGAGCTCTCGATGAAACGACTGCTGGTCGCCACCTGCCTCGCCGCGCTCGCCGCCGCCGCGCCGGCCGCCGCCGCGACACCGACCTACAACGGGAGCGTCGGCCCGGGCTTCACGATCAAGCTGGCCAAGCCGACGAAGGCCGGCACGGCGAAGATCGTCGTCGCGGACAAGTCGTCGAACCACAACTTCCACCTCACCGGCCCCGGCGTCAACGTGAAGACGTCCGTGGGGAGCACGGGCACGAAGACCTTCACGGTCACCCTGAAGAAGGGCACCTACAAGTTCGTGTGCGACCCGCACAAGTCGTTCATGAAGGGGTCGTTCACGATCGGCTGATTCGGCTCCAGGGGCTCGCCGGTGTCGAGCTTGACACCCAGCATGATGCTGCTAATAGTAGCGTCATCTAGGAGGCTGGGGTATGCGAGTGTACGCACCGCCGCGCCCACCGGACTCCGGCGAGGCGATCGACCGCGCCGAGCTGGAAGCGCTGATCGAGGCCCTGATCGAGGAGGCTCGCCGTCGCGCGCGCCGGCGGCGCAGGCGGGCGAGTGCGGCCGTGCTGCTGGTCGCTCTCGCCGTCGGCGGTGTCTACTTCGGCTTCGACCACGTTGGAGGCGGCGCGGTGGGCACGCGGTCGGCCCAGCTCGGCTCGACGGGCGGTGCGGCTCCGGCCGCATCCTCGGCCGGCCGCTGGGCGCCGTCGCACGGACCGTACGGCGGCGCCCTGTACGTCGTCGCGGTGGCGCCGAGCGACCCGGACGTCGTCTACCTCGGGACGGCAATGGGGGTCTACTCGAGCCGGGACGCCGCGCGTAGCTGGCAAAGTGCCGGCCTCGGCATCCGAACCGGGCTCCAGGAGGTCCTCGGGCTGCGAATCACGTCGCTCGCGGTCGACCCGCGCGCGCCGGGCACGGTCTACGCGACCCGGAGCCGGTGGGTCGACGGTGGGACGAAGCTCCGCCAGGAGCTGTTCAAGAGCGCCGACGGCGGGCAGAGCTGGCACTCGCTGGGGCTCGCAGCGCAGCGCGTCGCGGTCAGCCCCGCCGATCCGACGACCGTCTTCGCCGTCGTGGGGGCCAACTGGACGAAGAACCGGCTGTTCAGGAGCACCGACGGCGGTCGCACGTGGCGCCCCGTCGACCGCGGGCTCGGTGCAACCAGCTTCTCCGGGCTCGGGTTCGACCCGACGCATCCTGCCAGGGTCTACGCGGCGACCCGGCGCGGGCTTCTGATCAGCGCCGACGGAGGCGGGAGCTGGCGGAGGGCGGACGGCCGCCTGGCGCGCCGGGCCATGTCGGCGGTAGCAGTCGACCCGAGACACCCGCAGACGCTGTACGCCGGCACGGACAGCGGCGTGATCGGGAGCCTGGACGGCGGTCGCAGCTGGCGCATGCTGAACGCCGTCCTGGGCGGCCACGGGCGCGACCGGGGATACGGGGAGGTGTCCTCGCTGGTCGTCGACCCGCACCACCGGCAGAGGGTGTACGCAACCGTGGGCTGCCTCGGGATCTTCAAGAGCACCGATGGCGGGCGGCGGTGGCACGCCGTCAACGCGAGCCGCGACTTCAGTTGCCTCGACTCGTCGCTCGCGCTCGATCCCCGCACGCCGCAGAGGCTCTACTCCGTCTACCCGGGCCGCGGGGGCGTCTTCACGAGCACCGACAGCGCCGAGCACTGGCACGCGGCGAACGGGGGTCTCGCCCTGAGCACGGTCTCGTCGCTCGCCGTCGATCCACACCACCCGCGGATCGTCTACGCGAGCGCCGGGGTCCAAGGGCTCTTCGAGAGCCACGACGGAGGAGCCCACTGGCTGTCGGTCGCTCCGGGCCTCGAGAGTGCCAACGCGGTCGCGCTGGACCCGCGAGACACCAGAATCGTCCTTGCCGCGGGCTCGGTCCACCGGCTCGTCAGGAGCACCGACGCGGGCCGGACCTGGCACTCGACCCGAGCGGGGATCTCCGCGAGGGCCCAGGTGCTCGCGATCAGCGGGCAGCAGGCGTATGCCGGCACCGCCGCGCGCGGCGTCTTCACGAGCGCCGACGGCGGGCGCAGCTGGCAGGGGCTGCCGGGGCCCGGCAACGACTACGTCCAGGCGCTTGCGATCGACCCCGACGATCCGGCCGTCGTCTACGCCGGGAGCATGGGATCGAAAGCGCGTGGGCTCTACAAGTCGAGCGACGGCGGGCGAAGCTGGCAGCGACTCACGGACGCGCTCGAGGACTCGGACATCTTCGCGATCGCACTCGACCCGACGCGTCGCACCACCGTGTACATCGGGACCGGCGGTGGAGGCATCTTCAAGAGCGCCGACGGCGGGGTCAGCTGGCAGCCGGCGAGCACGGGGCTGCCGCGAATCACGCTGAAGGTGACAATGGCCACGGGGAAGGTCGTCTCGGCGACGAAGACGGTGGGCATCACCGCGCTCGCGGTCGATCCGGCGAAGCCGACCACGCTCTACGCCGCGACTGGCGAACGAGGGATCTTCAGGAGCACGGACGCGGGAGCGAGCTGGCGCCCCTTCAACTCCGGGCTGCCGGTGCTCGATGTGAGGTCGCTCGCCGTCGACGCGGCCGGCCGAATCCTCTACGCCGGGACCGTGAACGGCGGCGTCGTCGCGGCCGCGCTCAGGAGCCGCTGAGCGGCAGAGGCTCGATCGCGCCGTCGACGATGCGCCAGGCGGCGAGCTCGTCGAGGCGCACCGAGTAGATCACGTAGGGGAGGCCCTGCCAGAGCCCGATGCGCTCGACGTCCGTGCGGGAGGGCCTCGGCGGCGATGAGACGTGCGAGTGGACCACCGCCTGCTCGAGGTCGCGCTCACCGAGGTCGGCCCACACGACGGGATCGAGCCGCAGCTCGAAGAAGTAGGGGCTCGGCGAGGCGTTCTCGCCGGGCACGTACTCGACGGCGGCGTCTCCGTCGAGCAGCAGGAGCCCGCAGGCCTCGTTCGGGAGCTCGGCGCGCGCGTGCTCGGCGATCGCCGAGCGCACGGCGGCCGGGACTACCACCAGACGGTGCGCTCCATCGACGCGGCGACGTCGCCCTCGTCGGCGTCCCAGAAGTCCGCGCTCAGGTACTTCCAGCCGCCGTCCGCGAGAACCGTGACGACCACACCCTCGTCGAGGTCTGCCGCGAGGCGGCGGGCGACGGCGAGCACGGCGCCGGACGAGACGCCTCCGAAGATCCCTTCGAGCCTGAGCAGGTCGCGCACCGCCGTGACGGACTCCTCGTTCGAGACGAGCACCTTGCGATCGAGCTTCGCGACGTCGAGGATCGGCGGCACGTAGCCGTCGTCGAGCGAGCGGAGGCCCATCACCGGGTCGCCCGGCAGCGGCTCCGCGGCCGCGACGAGGACGTCGGGGAACGTCTCTCGCACGCGCTCGCCCGCGCCCATCAGCGTGCCGCCGGTGCCGAGCCCGGCGACGAGCACGTCGACGCGATCGAGCGCCTCGGCGATCTCGGCGCCCGTGCCCTCGTAGTGCGCGCGGGGATTCGCCTCGTTCGCGTACTGGAAGGGCACGAACCAGCGCGGGTCGGACTCCGCCAGCTCGAGCGCCAGCCGGACGGCGCCGTTCGAGCCCTCGGCAGCGGGCGAGAGGACGATGTCCGCGCCGTAGAGCCGTAGGAGCCGCTTGCGCTCGGGCGTCGCGTTCTCGGGCATCACGCACGTGAGGGGGTAGCCCTTGAGCGCCGCGACGAGCGCCAGCGAGATCCCGGTGTTGCCCGAGGTCGGCTCGAGCAGCGCCCGGCCGGGCTGGAGCTCGCCCGAGGCCTCCGCCGCCTCGATCATCGACTTCGCGACGCGATCCTTGATCGAGCCGGTCGGGTTCTGCCCCTCGAGCTTCGCGTAGAGCTTGACGGTCGGCTTCGGCGTCAGCCGGGGAAGCTCGACGAGCGGCGTCGAGCCGACGAGATCGAGGAGGCTCCCTGCGACCGGCGGAGCCCACGGCCGCGACGACCCGCCCGCCATCGCCGGGAGGAGGATCACGGTCTCGCCTTGCGGCACTTCGGTGTCGAGTCCCTCGAGGGTGCGGACGTCCTCGCCGCCGACATAGACGTTGACGAACGGCGCGATCCCGCCGTTCTGGAGAATCTGGGGCGCGAGCGCCGGGTGCCGCTCGACGAGGTCGTCGAGCACCTCGCGCACCGTGTCGCCGATCGCCTCGACCTGCCGTGCCCCGCCGACCTCGTTCCGCAGCGTCGGGGGGATCCGCACGACCGTCATGCGTTCACCATCCCGCGGGAGCAGAACTCGACGTAGTCGACGTACTCGGTGATCGTCGGGTGGTCGCCGCAGACCGGGCAGTCGGGGTTCTTGCGGATCGACACCTCGTCGAACGTCGTGTGCAGCGCGTCGAAGAGGAGCAGGCGGCCGGCAAGCGACTCGCCGGCGCCGAGGACGAGCTTGAGCGCCTCGCTGGCCTGGAGCGAGCCGACGATCCCGGGAAGGACGCCCAGCACGCCGCCCTCGGCGCAGCTCGGGGCGAGCTCGGGCGGGGGCGGGGTGGGGTAGAGGCAGCGGTAGCACGGCCCGTTGCCCGGGTCGAACACGGTCACCTGGCCCTCGAAGCGGTAGATCGAGCCGTGGACGACGGGGATGCCGTGCCAGACGGACGCGTCGTTGACGAGGTAGCGCGTCGGGAAGTTGTCGGTGCCGTCGAGGATCACGTCCCACCCGTGCGCGAGCACGTCCTCGACGTTCTCCGAGGTGAGGCGCTCCTGGAAGGGGACGACCTCCACGTCCGGGTTCAGCGCCTCGATCGTGCGCTTCGCCGAGTCGACCTTCGGCTCGCCGAGCCGCTCGGTCGAGTGGACGATCTGCCGCTGGAGGTTGGAGTCGTCGACGACGTCGGGGTCGATGATCCCGAGTGTCCCGACGCCGGCCGCGGCGAGGTAGAGCGCGGCGGGCGAGCCGAGGCCGCCCGCGCCGATCAGGAGCACGCGCGAGTCGAGCAGCCGCTGCTGGCCCTCCTCGCCGACCTCCGGGATGAGGAGGTGGCGCGCGTACCTCGCGCGCTGCGCCTGGGTCAGCGCGGCGGGGGTGACGAACTCGTAGCCGTTCCGCTTCCAGCCGACGAAGCCGTCCTCGAGGTTGACCGCGTGGGCGTAGCCGAGCTCGCGGAGCGTCTGCGTCGCGAAGGCGGAGCGCGCGCCGCTCGCGCAGTAGACGACGAGCGTCTGCGTCTTGTCGGGGAGAAGCGACTCGACCCGCGACTCCAGGTTGTTGCGCGGCACGTGCAGCGCGCCCGGCAGGTGGCCCTCGTCCCACTCGTCGCGCGGCCGGACGTCGACGAAGACGTGCGGTGAGCCCTCCTCGAACAGACGGTGGGCCTCCGGCGTCGTGATCTCGTCGATCTCGGCCCGCGCCTCGGCGAGCAGCTCTCTGTACGTCGCCATTACTTTCATGAATATAGCGGGAGACGCAGGTTCGGCGGAGGCACCTGGCACGGAGATTCGCGGCTACCGTGACCGCGTGTCGGCCCGGTCGCGCGTCGTCGTCATCACCGCCGTGTCGGCGGCGCTCGCCGCGGTGGCCGTCGTGGGGATCGTCCTGCTCCAGACCGGCCCGACGCCCGAGGCAGCGTCCGGTCCCGCGCGTCGCCCCGGGCCGCCGCCGCTGACGCTCGAGCTGGGGTTGCGCACCGACCCCGAGGCCCGTGGGTTGCGCCGCGCGGCGACGGCGTACAAGGCGGGGCGCAGGGGACAGGCAGCGCGCGAGTTCGCCCGCTGGGGCTCGGTCGAGTCGCGCGTCGGCGAGGCGTTCGCACGCTGGCCGGCCGAGACCGTCGACCGCCTGAACCGGCTTGCGGGCCTGCACCCCGACAAGGCGGTCGTGCAGCTCAACCTGGGCGTCGCGCTCTACTGGTCGGGCCTCGCGGGCGCGCGCGACGCGTGGCGCCAGGCGGCGGCCGACGACCCCGACTCCCCCTACGCGATCGCGGCGGGCAACCTCCTGCATCCCGAGTACGCCCCCGGGATCCCCGTCTTCGTCTCGACCGCGCCGCTCCCGTCCGGCTTCGGCGAGCTCGCGCCGTCCGAGCAGCTTCGGGCGCTCGAGCGCGGGGCGCAGCTGAGCGTCGGGGGAAAGCTTCTCTACGGCTCTGCGCTCCAGCGGCTGGGCCGGACACGCTCCGCGGAGCGCGTGTTCGCCGCCGCCGCCCGGGAGGCGCCGCGCGACGTCGAGGCGCAGGTCGCCGAGGCGGTCGGGCGCTTCGACAAGGCGCATCCGGCCGATGCGTTCTCGCGCCTGGGCCCGCTCACGCGGGTGTTTCCGGACCGAGCGACCGTGCGGTTCCACCTCGGTCTGCTGCTGCTCTGGTCCGGCGAGACCCGGGAGGCAAAGCGGCAGCTGAGGAAGGCCGTCGCCGTCGAGCCGGGCTCTCCGCTCGCGGGTCAGGCGCGTCAGTACCTCGCCGAGCTGCGCAAGGCCGGTGTCTGACAAGTGTCAGAGTTGACGGGAGTGGACGTACTGGTACCGTTTCAGCCCGGCGAGGAAAGGGGGGCGATCCTGAGCGCAGCACCCGAAGCCCGACGCCCGACACGGGAGGTCGGACTCGAGTCGGACGAGGCGCGCGCGCTGATCGAGCACGGGCGCGCGAACGGCAGCCTCGACGCGGACGAGCTCGCGCTCGCCGTGGACGAGCTGGACCTCGATCCTGCGCAGATCGACGCCCTCTACACGGCCCTCGACGAGGAGCAGATCGAGGTCGTCGGCACGGACGAGCCGAGCGACGACGAGCGGGAGCGGGCCTGGGCGGCCGAGACGGAGGTGTCGACCGACACGCTGCAGCTCTTCCTCAAGGACATCGGCAAGGTTCCGCTCCTCACGGCGGCGCAGGAGGTCGAGCTGTCGAAGCGCATCGAGCTCGGCGAGCACGCCGCGAAGCAGGCCATGGTCGAGGCGAACCTCCGGCTCGTGGTCTCCATCGCGAAGCGCTACCGCAACCAGGGGCTGCCGTTCCTCGATCTGATCCAGGAGGGCACGATCGGCCTCGTGCGCGCCGCCGAGAAGTTCGACTGGCGCAAGGGCTTCAAGTTCTCGACGTACGCGACGTGGTGGATCCGCCAGGCGGTCGCGCGCGCCATCGCCGACAAGGGACGCACGATCCGCATGCCCGTCCACGTCGTCGAGAAGCTCAACAAGATCAACCGTGCGGAGAGAAAGCTGCGCGCGGAGTTCGCGCGCGAGCCGACGTCCGAGGAGATCGCCTTCGACCTCGGCCTCACGGTCGACGAGGTCGAGCAGATCAGGCGCAGCGCCCAGACGCCCGTGTCGCTGGAGAAGCCCGTCGGCGACGAGGAGGAGTCGGAGTTCGGCCACTTCCTCACCGACGAGTCGGAGCCGCTGCCCGAGGAGGCAGCCGAGGTCAGCCTCCGCCGTGACGCGCTGCGCTCGATCCTCGACGCGCTCTCGCCGCGCGAGCGCCAGGTGCTCGAGATGCGCTACGGCCTCGACGGCCGTCAGCCCCGCACGCTCGACGAGGTCGGTCGCGCGTTCAACGTCACGCGCGAGCGGATCCGCCAGATCGAGCACCAGAGCCTCAAGAAGCTCCGCGTCCTCGCCGAGGCCGCGAGCGTCCGCGACATCGCCTGATGGTCCGTCGCCTGCGTGCCTGGTGGGACCGTCGCCGCCGCGAGGGGATCCTCGCCCTCTTCCGCGGCGGGCCGGACGACCCGACCGGCACCGGAGTGCGCGAGCCTCGTCGACCGCGGCCGCCGCAGCTCGAAGGCGGCGTCGCGCTCGAGGTGCCCCGCACGGACGAGCACAACAAGCCCTAGCCCGCGCGATCGTTTGGACATCCGTCGCGCCGATTGCCGCTGGTCTGTGCACGTCGGATCGCGACCGGAGGCCGGCGTTGCCGGCCGGGAGGTCAGGTGCGGCGACTTCGTGCGCTGCGCGAAGGAGGGGGCTCGTGGGGGAACCATGGGGTCCCCAACGTAGAATCGCCCGCGTGCTCCCGCCACACGACCGGCTCGTCGCCGAGCTCTCCGAGCTGATCGCGATCCCGTCCGTCAGCGCCGATCCCGTCCACGCGGACGACGTCGCGAACGCTGCCGACTGGGTGGCGGACCGCATACGGGTCGCCGGGGGCGAGGTGGAGATCGCCGAGCGCGACGGGCGCCCGCTCGTGCTCGGCGAGGTCGGCGCGTCGGTGAGCGGCGGCCCGACGGTGCTCGCATATGCGCATCTCGACGTCCAGCCGCCCGACCCGCTCGACCTCTGGCGCTCGGACCCCTGGGCGCTGACCGAGCGAGACGGCCTCCTCGTCGGGCGCGGCGTCGCGGACGACAAGGCGCACCTCTTCATGCTGCTCAAGGCGACCGAGCTCCTCGCCGCCGCGGGGGAGCTGCCGGTCACCGTCCGCTTCACGATCGACGCCGAGGAGGAGGTCGGCGGTCACTCGGTCAGCGACTGGGTCGCGGAGGACACGGGCCCCGTGGACGCCGCCATCGTGCTCGACGGCGGCTACGCCACGCCGACGCTGCCGGCGTTCTGCACCGCGCTGCGCGGCATCTGCTACTTCCACGTCGGCGCCCGTACGGGCGAGCGGGACCTCCACTCGGGGATGGTCGGCGGCGCCGCGCTCAACGCGATCGAGGCCCTTCTGCGATCGCTCGCCGCCGTGCTTCCCGGCCCCGACGGGCGCCTCCCGGAACCGCTCCGCGCGGGGATCATCCCGCCGACGGAGAGCGAGGTCGCCGGCTGGGCGTCGCTCCCCTCGGGAAGCGAGGAGCTCGCGGCGCAGGGAGCCCGTCCCGCCGACGCGACCGCCGCGGACGAGTTCTTCCTGCGCACCACGTCGGAGCCGTCGGTGAGCGTCAACGGGATCGAGGCGGGCTCGCCGCACCTGCAGAAGACGGTGCTGCCGGTCGAGGCGCACGCGAACGTCTCGATCCGGCTCGCGCCCGGCCAGTCGACCGCCGAGATCGCGCCGGTCTTCGAGCGCCTGGTGCGTGACGCGGCGCCCGAGGGAGCGGCGCTCGAGGTCGTGCTGCGCTCGACAGGGGAGCCCGCCCACGTCGATCCCGCCTCCGCCGCCGTCGGGCTCGGGCTCGACGCGTTCGAGCAGGTGCTCGGCACGCGGCCGATCCTGACGCGGAGCGGCGGCTCGATCCCCGTCGTCGCGACGCTCGCGACGCGGGGCGTGCCATCGATCGTGACCGGCTTCAGCAGGCCGACGGCGCAGATGCACTCCCCGAACGAGAACCTCCCCGCCGCCGCGCTCGACGAGGGGCTCGCCACGATCGTCGAGCTGCTGCGGAGGTTCGCCGCTCTTGGCTGAGGCGGGGTCTCGCGACGGCCCGCGATACGCGAGCCCGCTCGCCGCGGAGCTCGCCGACGACGTGCTGGAGCGCTTCCTGCGCTACGTCGTGATCGACACCGAGGCGTCCTTCGACGAGACGACCTATCCCTCGTCGGCGAAGCAGCTGGACCTCTCGCGACTGCTCGTCGACGAGCTCCGCGCGATCGGGCTCGACGACGTGGAGCTCACCGAGCACGGGTACGTCTTCGCGACGCTGCCGGGCACGGTCGAGGATACGCCGACCGTGGGCCTCATCGCGCACGTCGACACCTCGCCCGACGCGCCGGGGGGCGGGGTCCGTCCGATCGTCCACCGCGCCTACGCGGGCGAGCCGATCCGCCTGCCCGGCGACCCCGGGCAGGTGCTCGACCCGGGCGAGCTGCCGCAGCTGGCGGAGCGCGTCGGGCACGACATCGTCACGAGCGACGGTACGACGCTGCTCGGGGCGGACGACAAGGCGGGCGTCGCCGAGATCGTCGCCGCGACCGCGTACCTCGCCCGGGATTCCGCGCCGCGTGCGGCGGTGCGGATCGGGTTCACGGTCGACGAGGAGGTCGGCCGCGGCACGGACCACTTCGACCTCGACCAGTTCGGCGCGGACTTTGCCTACACCTTCGACGGCTCGGGTCTGGGTGAGCTCGAGATCGAGACGTTCTCCGCCGACCAGCTGAAGCTCACGATCAAGGGCGTCGGCGTCCACCCGGGCACCGCGAAGGGGCGCCTCGTCAACGCGGTCAAGCTGCTCGCCGACGTGATCGCAGCCCTGCCAAGGGACACGCTCTCGCCCGAGACGACCGAGGGGCGAGAGGGATTCGTGCATCCGGGCAGGATCGCCGGGTCCGGCTCGTCCGCGACGCTCTGGCTCATTGCCCGCGACCACGACGACGCGAAGCTCGCGGAGCACGTGGAGCTCGTGCGGCGGCTCGCGACGGACGTGGTCGCGCAGCAGCCGCAGGCGTCCTTCGAGCTCGAGGTCGAGGAGCAGTACCGCAACATGCGGAGGGCGCTCGACCGGCATCCGGAGATCGTCGCCGCCGCCGAGGAGGCGATCCGCCGTGCGGGGGTCGAGCCGGTGCACAGCATCATCCGCGGAGGCACCGACGGCGCCCGGCTCACCGAGCGCGGGCTGCCGACGCCGAACCTCTTCACCGGCGGCCAGGACTATCACTCGCTGCGCGAGTGGGCCTCCGTGCAGGACATGGCCGCGGCGGCCGCGACCGCGGTGGAGCTGGTCCGGCTCTGGGGCGAGGACGACCGGCCTCGCCCCTCGTCCTAGCTCGGTGCAGTCGCCTCAGTGCGAGTGGACGGGGCAGCCGAGCCACTCGTGCCCGAAGCGGCGCATCTCGTCGATCACGGGCTGGAGGGCGGCGCCCTTCCCGGTCAGCTCGTACTCGACGCGCGGCGGCGACTCCGCGTAGCTGCGCCGGACGACGATGCCCTCGGCCTCGAGCCAGCGCAGGCGCTCCGCGAGCGTGCGCGGGCTGATCCC
>DATBET010000176.1:0-5393 GCA_036558885.1 Gaiella sp. | reverse complement strand
TGCCGCTCGATGCCCTCGACACGGAGCGCTGGGCGCGGGTCTTCGCCGAGCTCGCCAAGGGCTACAAGCGCGGCACGCTGAAGAAGAGCCGGGAGGCGTTCTCGATGGTCTACGACCACCACGGCGTCGACCCGAACCCGGTCCGCGACAAGCGCGTGAAGCTGCCGAGAGAGCGGAAGCCGCACGTCCCACCGCCGCTCGCAGACCACGTCGAGCGGGTCGCCGAGACGCTCCCGCGGCGCCACGTCGTCCCGTTCCTCATCGTCGACGAGTGCGGCCCGCGTGTGAACGAACTCGCGACCGCGCAGGTCGGCGACCTCGACGAGCATCGCCGCGCGATCCGCGTCCGCTGCACGGTCGAGAAGAACGAGCGGTATCGCCTGCTCGAACTCCCGGACGACCTCTTCTACGCGGTCGTCGCGACGCTCCCGCCGCGCGAGGATCGCGACCTCGACGCTCTGCTCTTCCCCGGCCTGAGCGATGCCGCGCTCCGGACCGCGATCACGAAGGCGTGCAAGGCGACCGGGACTCCGCGCTTCTCGCCGCACGGCTTACGTCGTCGTCGCGGCTCCCTCTACTACAAGCGCACCGGCTCGCTCGCCGACGTCGCGGAGCTGCTCGGCGACTCGAAGCGCGTCGCGGCCGAGCACTACGTCTACGCCCTCACGGACTACCGCGAGGTCGACCGGACGATCGCGCTCGCGCGGGTCAAGTAGGCCGGCGATGCCCGAACGGGCCGGCGGCGTTCGTACCCAGGTTCGTACCTCGAGCGCCGCGGGCCCAGCGTTTCCCCTGCTCAGCGCGATTAGTCCGAAACCTTCACGGCCCATGCAACCTTGCCCGAGTGCCGCGGCTCGAACCGGGCTCTCAGCATCGAGCAGAGTCAGAGCAGCACGATTCGCTCGACGTGGAAGGCCTCCTGACGAGCCGGCGCGCACGACGCTGCTAAGCGGCTGCTAACCGGGCGCAAAGCGCTCCCTCGTAGCCTCGCCAGGGAAGAGGACGAGCCGTTTCCGCGTCCATCTGGCACGAAGACGGTTCGACTGGAATCAGAGAGGAGCTGAATCCGATGAGCAAGGCGATGTCTGCAGCACCGGTTGTTCCGCTCGAGCTCGAGCCCGGGCGGAGCGGCGTCGAGCTGACGGTCCTGCTCGGCGGCGGCGACCATGTCGATCCGAGCGCGGGCCACGCGCACATCCTGTGTGCCGACCCGGCGTGCTCACAGCCCGCCGTGATCGAGGATCGGTGGACGTGGGCGAGCACCGACGGCCCGGCCGCCATGGTCAAGGTCCGCTGCGCGAGCGGCTGCTGGTACACGGTGATGGAGGACGATCTCCGGGCCGCCTGACGCACTTCGAGGGATCCATCTGAGCTGCCGGCGGTCGAGAGCGCATTCGCCCGACGCGCCGGCGGCGCCCTCGGGGCACGAGCCCGCCCTCCCGCGGGCTTACAATGTCAAACACATATCCACCCGCGTCTCGAGCCCCACGGAGGGTGCTGCATGGGATATCGCGGCTCTGCGTCCTGAGCTGGAGGAGGCTCCACGGGACGACAGCGCATCCGAAGCGCGAGCCGCAACGTCTCACCAAGGGGAGGCATGCCAGCAGGCGAGCTAGACGTGACCCGGGAGGTCGGCGAGGCCGAGCGCTTGGCGCTGCTCGTCGAGGCGTCGCGCCGTCTGCTCGGACCCTTGACGCTCGGCCAGGCGCTCGAGGGCGTGCTCGGCGTCGCGCGGCAGGCGCTCGCGGCCGACGCGCACGGCCTCTGGCGCCACGATCCGCGCACGGGCATCTGGCGGATCGAGGCGGCCGACGGGCTCTCGGAGTCCTACCGCGAGCTCGCGGCCGAGGAGGTCAGCGCTCCGCAGGTGACGGTCTCCCTGGACGGGCCGATCGCGGTCGAGGACATCGACCGGGCCGAGTTCCTCAACCCCGGGCACCGGCAGCTCCACCGCGAGGAGGGGAACCGGGCCATGCTCGCCATCCCGCTGCGGCACGGCGCCGACGTGCTGGGGACGCTCGTCTTCTACTACCGGAGCACGCGCCGGTTCAGCGACGTCGAGATCCGGGCGGCGACGGCCCTCGCGCACCTCGCGACGGCGGCCATCGTCTCGGCCGAGCTCGACGAGGGGGGGCGCAGGCTCGCGGAGGACCGCCGTTTCCTGTCGGAGGCCGGGGAGCTGCTGGCGTCGTCGCTCGACCACGAGGCGACCCTCGCGAACGTGGCCGCCCTGGCGGTGCCGCGCTTCGCCGACTGGTGCACGGTCGACCTCGTGGAGCCCGACGGGTCGATCGGGAGGGTCGCCGTGGCGCACGCCGACCCCGACCGCACGCAGTGGGCCACGGACATCGCACAGCGCCACCCGATCGACCCTGAGTCGCCGTTCGGAGCCGCTGCGGTGCTCCGGACCGGCCGGTCGCAGCTCGCCAGCGACATCACCGACGAGCAGCTCGTCCGCGCGGCAAGCGGCGGCGAGGAGCTCCTCGCCGCCCTGCGGGAGATCGGGCTGCGATCGGCGATGATCGTCCCGCTCGTCGCCCGCGGGCACGTGCTCGGGACGATCACGTTCGCGTCGGCCGAGTCGGGGCGGCGCTACGGCGAGGACGACCTGGCGCTCGTCGAGGAGCTGGCCCGGCGCGCCGCAGTCGCGGTCGACAACGCCCGCCTGTACCGCGACGAGCAGGAGGCCCGGGCCGCCGCCGAGCGTGTCTCCCGGCGGCTCGAGTTCCTCTCGGAGGCGAGCGTCGCGCTCGCCTCGTCGCTCGACGTCGAGCGGACTCTCGCCACGGTGGCCGAGCTCGTCGTCCCGCGCTTCGCCGACTGGTGCGCCGTCGACCTCGCCCGCGACGACGGCACGATCTGGCGCGTCGCCATCGTCCACCAGGATCCCGAGAAGGCGGTCTGGGCCGACGAGTCGCGCCGGATCTACCCGCCCGCGCCCGACGAGGCCGAGGGGTCGGCCCGGGCGATCCGCGAGTCGCGGCCGCTCCTCTATGCCGAGGTGCCCGACCAGCTGCTGCGCGAGTCGGCCGTCGACGTCCGCCACTACGAGGTCATGAGCCAGCTCGGCCTCCGGGCCGCGATGGTCGTACCGCTGATCGCCCGCGAGCGGACGCTCGGAGCGCTCACCTTCGCCGCCGGGTCGCTCGAGCGCGCCTACGACGAGGAGCAGCTCGACTTTGTGGCCGACCTCGCCCGCCGCATCGCCACGGCGGTCGACAACGCCATCCTCCACCGCCAGGCCGAGGATGCGCTCCAGCAGCAGCGCGAGTCGCTCGCCCTCCTCGACACGCTGTTCGGGACGGCGCCGGTCGGGCTCGCCTTCTTCGATCGCGAGCTACGGTTCGTCCGCGTGAACCAGGCTCTGGCCGAGATCAACGGGCCGTCGGTCGAGGAGCACGTCGGCCGTCTGCTCGAGGAGGTGCTGCCGGAGCTCGGCCCTTCGCTCGCGGAGCGCTACCGGCGCGTGCTCGCCACCGACGAGCCGGACCTCGAGGTGGAGGTGCGGGGCGAGACGCCGGCGGCGCCCGGCAAGGAGCGCATCTGGCAGAGCAGCTACTACCCGGTGCGGACGTCGGAGAACGTCCTCCTCGGGCTCGGCGTCGTCGTGTCGGACGTCACCGAGCGCCGCTTCGCCGAGCGGGCCGAGCGCTTCCTCGCCCGCGCGAGCGACGTGCTTGCCTCGTCGCTCGACTACGAGCGGACGCTGCGAGCGGTCGCCGTGCTCGCCGTGCCCGAGCTCGCCGGCCAGTGCATCGTCGACCTGCTGGAGGAGGACGGCAGCCTGCGCTGCGTCGCCTCCAGCCACGTCGATCCCGACAAGCAGGAGCTGCTCCGCCGGCTGCGGGACGAGTTCCCACCCACGACGCCCGGCCACCCCGTGCAGGCCGCGCTGCGCAGCGGCGACGCGCGCTTCCTCCCCCAGCTCGACGACGAGGCCATCGTGTCGATGGCGCACAACGAGCAGCACGCCGCCGCCATCCGCGAGCTCGCGAACACCTCCGGGATCGTGGCGCCGCTCGTCGCCCGCGGGCGCATCCTCGGCGCGATCACGCTCGGGTCGGTCCCGCCTCAGCTGCGCTTCACGCCCGCCGACGTCGAGCTCGCGTCGGAGCTGGCCCGGCGCGCCGCGACCGCGGTGGACAACGCCCTGCTCTACCGCGCCGCGGAGGAGCGCGCGCAGGCCGCCCTGGCGCTCGCGTATGTCGACGACGGCGTCTTCCTGCTCGACGAGGCCGACGTCGTACGGCTCTGGAACCCAGCCGCCGAGGCGATCACCGGCTTGCCGGCCGCGGACGTCGTCGGCGAGGACATCGGAGACGTCCTCGCGGGTTGGGCCGACCTGGCGCCCAACATCCCGGTGACGCTCGAGAGCGTCGCGCGGTCGAGCCGACCGCAGACGCTGCCGCTCGAGCTCGGCGGCCGTGAGCTGTGGCTCTCGATCTCGGGCGTCCGCTTCGCCGACGGAACCGTCTACGCGTTCCGCGACGTGACCGAGGAGCGCGCGGTCGAGCGGCTCAAGAGCGACTTCGTCTCGACGGTCTCGCACGAGCTGAGGACGCCGCTCGCGGCGATCTACGGCGCAGCACTGACGCTGCGGCGCACCGACATCCGCCTCGAGGAGTCGCAGCAGAGCGGGCTGCTCGACGTGATCGCGTCGGAGGCCGACCAACTCGCGCGCATAGTCAACGACATCCTGTGGGCGAGCCGCCTCGACGCGGGGACGATGGGCGTGGCCATCCGGAGCTGCGACGCGACGTCGCTCGCCCGGCAGATGGTGGAGGCGGCCCGCGCGCACGCTCCCGCCGGGGTGGCGCTCGTGCTCTCCACGCCGGAGGACCTGCCGCCGGTCGCGGTCGACCCGGACAAGATCAGGCAGGTGATCGCGAACCTGCTCGACAACGCGATCAAGTACTCGCCCGACGGAGGCCGCGTCGAGCTGACGCTGTCTCAGGCGGACGCGCGCGTGCGGTTCCGCGTGAGCGACGAGGGGCTCGGCATCCCGCCGGCCGAGCACGAGCGCATCTTCGAGAAGTTCTACCGCCTCGATCCCCAACTCACCCGCGGCGTGGGCGGCACGGGTCTCGGCCTCTACATCTGCCGGGAGCTCGTCCACCGCATGCACGGCCGCATCTGGGTCGAGTCCGACGGCCAGGCCGGGTCGTCGTTCTTCGTCGACCTGCCGGTCGGCTAGACAACGCGGGGAACCCTGGTTCCCCCCGACGCCTCTCCTTCCCAATGTGCTGGTGGGTTCCGACGTCGGCGGAGCCGGCGGCGGGCCGTATACCGCCACGGCACTTCAGGTCGCTGAGCCTCCCGCCGGGCGAAGCCGGCCGCGTCGATCCCAGCGCCTTACTTGGCGGTTGGGAGCCTCAGGACGAAGCGGGCGCCGT
>DATBET010000175.1:0-11457 GCA_036558885.1 Gaiella sp. | reverse complement strand
TCGGGACGAGCTCGTCGCCATGAAGGTCGCTCCTCTGCGGAAGTTCTCGGTCGTCCGCCTCGGCATCGAGCTCGAGCCGCGCGTGCGTTTCGACGGCGACCCGGCAGAGGTGCGTCGCAGGCACGGGATCGCCGCCGACGCGTTCGTCGTCGGATGGTTCGGGCGGATGACCGCGGTGAAGCGCACGGACGACCTCCTGACGATGCTGGCGGCGCTCCGCGTCGGCGGAACCCACGCGATGCTGCTCCTCGTCGGCGACGGCGACGACCGCGAGCGGCTCGAGCAGGGCGCGCACGACCTCGCCCTCGCCCGCTCCTGCCTGTTCGTCGGCTACCAGGAGGACGTCGCGCCCTGGTACGCCGTCTGCGACGCGGTCGTCCTCACCTCCGCGAGCGAGGGCACGCCCGTGACGATCATCGAGGCGCTCGCCGCCGGACGGCCCGTTGTCGCGACGGACGTCGGCGGCGTCCCGGACGTGGTCGACGAGGGCGAAACCGGGTTCCTCGTCGCCCCGCACGACACCGCGGCGCTCGCCGAGCGGCTCGAGACGCTCGCCCGCGACCCCTCCCGACGGGCCGCGATGGGCGCCGCCGGCAGGCAGCGGGTGCTCGAGCGATACGCGGTGGACCGGCTGGTGGGTGACGTCGACGAGCTCTACCGGGAGCTGCTCGCGACGACGTCCCCGACGAGCCGCCGGTAGCGGCCGAAGGCGACCTCGCGGTCGGCCTCGCGCTCGACCCAGGCGCGGCCGCGCTCGCCCATCCCGTCGAGGCTGAGCCGGCCCTCGAGAACGTCGCGGAGGACGCCCGCGACGAGCTCGGGCCTGCCCGGCGGAACGACGACACCGCAGCCCGCCTCCTCCACGAGGCGCGCCGTCTCGCTGTCGGCGTCCGCGGAGACGAGCACCGGCCGCCCCACGGAGAGGATCCCGTACACCCTGCTCGGCACGACGAAGCCGGACAGCCCGCGGGCAAGGCCGACGTAGTGGAGGTCGCCGGCCGAGAGCGACAGCGAGAGACGCGCGCGGGGCTGGTAGCCGAGGAACCGCACGGTGCCCGTCACCTCGAGGCGGTGCGCGAGCGCGGTCAGCTCGCCGTGACGCGCGCCGAAGCCGACCACCATGATCTGCAGCCGCTCGAGGTCGCGCAGGAACGTCGCCGCCCGGACGAGCGTGTCCAGGTCCTGGGCGTGCCCGACGTTGCCCGAGTGCATCACGACGAACGCGTCGTCGATCCCCTGCTCGGCGGACCACGGGTTCCGGCGCGGATGCGGCTCGAGCTCGGACGTGTCGACCCAGTTGGGGATCACCTCGACCCTCGCCGCGTCGGCTCCCTTCTGCACGAGCCGGAGCTTCATCGTCTCGCCGATCGCCACGACCCTGTCGGCGCGACGGAGGTAGAGGGCGACGAGCTTCCGCAGCGCTCCGACGACGAGCGGGTGGCGCAACCGCTTCACCCGTTCTGCGATCTCGGGGAAGACGTCCTGGCTGATGACGAGGAGCGGGGCGCCGAAGCGGCGCGCGACGACGAGGCCGACGTCGCCGACGACGGGCGGGTCGGTCATGCACAGCACGAGGTCGGGACGTTTCCCGCGCAGGGCGTGCAGGACGGTCTCCGCGAGGTAGCTCGCGTAGTTGGCGGCGCGAAGGTGGAGCTGGGCGCGGTCGTACGTCGTCGAGCGGACGCGCACGATGCGCACGCCGTTCCGGACCTCCTCCGCCGGAAGCTGGTGGCCGTGGAGGCCGCCGGTCACCACCGTCACGTCGTAGTCCTCGGCGAGCGCCTCGCAGAGCTGCGAGAGGAGCTGCGCCGTCGCCTCGACCCCTGGCCAGTAGTACTGGTTGAGCACGAGGATCCGCGGCCTTGGAGGGCTCAAGGGACGCACGTTACAACTTGTAACTTGCGTCCACTGCGCGACCCTCGGCGCACGCCATCCGACGGGCGAGCACTAGGGTCCCGGCCGTGGAGCGGCCGCTGCGCATCCTCCTCGCGGCCCCGGCGTACTGGCCGGCGCACGCGTTCGGTGGGCCGGTCGTCGTCGCACGCGAGCTCGTCTCGCGGCTCGTCGCGCGGGGGCACGACGTCGAGGTCGTCACGACGACGCTCACCGACGTCGCCGGTCGCCCGTCGCGCCGCACGCGCGTCGCGCAGGTCGACGGAGCGCGGGTCACGTACCTCGCCACGCCGCTCCGCTACCGCTGGATGGGCCTGACGCCGACGCTTCCGGTCGCGCTCACGCGGCTCGACCGCCCGGACGTCGTGCACGTGATGGGCTTCCGCGACCCCGTCACGACCGTCGTTGCGACGTGGTGCCGCGCGCGGCGCGTGCCGTACGTGTTCGAGCCGGTCGGCATGTTCAGGCCACGGCTACGCAAGGTGCGGCTGAAGCGCGCCTTCGACGCGACGCTCGCCCGCGGCGTCGCGTCCGGAGCGCGGCTCGTGATCGTCGCCTCGCCGCGGGAGGAGGACGACGTCGTCGCGTGCGGCGTGCGCCGGGCCCGCGTCCGGCTCCGCGGCAACGCGTTCCCGGAGCCGCCCCCGCCGGACGGCCGCGACGCGCTCGCGGGCATCGTCCCCGACGGCGCGCCGGTCGTGCTCTACGTCGGCCGCATCGCGGCCGAGAAGGGGATCGAGCACCTGCTCGTGGCCGCGCGGGCGCTGCCGGAGGCGCACGTGGTGCTGGCCGGCCCCGACGACCGACACGGGACGATGACCGCGGTCCGCGCCGCGGAGGCCGACCCCTCGACCGCGGGCAGGGTGCACGTGCTGCCCCCCACCGCCGGGCCTCCGTTCGGCCTCTACCGCCGTGCGGACGTCTTCGTTCTCGCCTCGGGCGGCGAGAACTTCGGCCTCGTCGCAGCGGAGGCCGCATCTGTCGGCACGCCCGTCGTCGTGTCTGACCGGACCGGCGTCGCCGCGTCGTTCGGCGAGGGAGAGGCGCTCGTCGTGCCGTTCGAGGAGGAAGCGACCGTCTCCGCCGTCGCGCGTGTGCTCGGCGACCCAGCCCTGCGCGATGCACTGGCCGCGGGTGCGCTCCGCGCCGCCCGCCGCGCGAGCTGGGACGCGGTCGTCGAGGAGCAGGTGGCGATCTACGAGGAGGCGCTGGCCGGCTGACGGCCGGCGACCCGGCGTGCGACGTGGATCAGGTTCTCGATGCTGGGCTCGTAGCCCCACGAGCGCATCAGCTCCCGTGACGCCTGGCCGGCGGCGGCCCGGTATTCCGGGTCCGAGACGAGCGCCCTGATCGCGTCGGCGGCCGCGACGGGGTCGTCGGCGGGGACGAGCGCCCCGTTCCGGCCGTCCTCGAGCAGGTCGAACGCGGCGCCGACGCGGTCGGAGAGGACGAGCGGCAAGCCCGATGCGGCGGCCTCGTTGACCACGACGCCCCAGGGCTCGTGACGGGAGAGCAGCGCGAACACGTCGGCGATCGCGAACCGCTCGCCGATCCGCTCCCACGGGATGTCGGGCAGCAGGACGAGCCGCACGCCGAGGCTCGCGGCGAGCGCCTCCAGGCGCTGCTGCTCGGCGCCGGTCCCGGCGAGGACGACGACCACGCGGGGATCGCCGACGAGCGCTGCAGCGCGGACCAGCGTGTCGACCCCCTTCTCCGGCGCGAGCCGGGCGACGGACAGCACGACGACGTCGTCCGGCGAGAGGCCCGCCTCGGCGCGCAGTGCGTCGCGGCGCGCGACGAGCCGATCGGCCTCAGCCGCGAACCCGGCCGTGTCGATCGTGTCGGCGAACAGCGAGATCCGGGCGTCGTCGACCCCGCGGGCGCGCATCGCCTCCCGCGCGAGCGAGCCGACGACGAGCACCTCGGCCGCACCCGCGACGATCGGAGGGACGACCGCCTCCTTGACCGCGCGGCGCCAGCCCGGCCGCGCGTCGCGCTCGTTGCTCTCGACGAGCAGGACGTACGGCACGCGGCTCCGGCGGCACCACGCCGCCGCCGCCTGCGAGGCGAACGTGCTCCAGCCCGAGACCACCACGACCTCCGGGTCGGAGGCGGCGAGCGCGCCGAAGATCCCGAGCGACAAGGGGTACTCGTGCCGCAGGACCCCGTACGCGCCCGGCACGCGCCGCCCCTCGAGGAAGACCGCGCGGTGGCGGGGCTCGATCGTCCAGGTCCTGCGCTGCACGGTGCTGCCCGCGTAGAGCACCGTCAGGTCGAGCTCCGACCGCGTCGCGACGCGGTCGAGCATCACCGTGCGAAAGGGCGTCGGCTCGGGGACGACGAGCGTGAGACGCACTGGTGCGTCCCTCGCCGCGTCGAGCCACGACGCCGCGGCCGCTCGCTCGGCCCCTGCCATGCGCCGGCGCCGCAGCTTCGCGATCGCACGCGCCGGCAGAGCAGGGTCGAGCCGGAGCGCCCCGCGTGCGAGAGTGGCGCGATCGGACGCATCCGCGGCCGGCGAGCGCGCGAGCGCCCACGCGGCCGCCCGTCGCGCCTCTGTGCCGCCATGCCGGCGCTCGAACTCCTCGACGAGCTCGGACAGGGCTTCCGTGGCTTCCCGAGCTCGGCCCGCCGGCACCCCCCAGCCGCACCCCGCGAGCCAGGCGAGCTCTGCCCGTTCGGGCGGGAGCGCCGGCGCCACGCGGCCGATCTCGCGCAGGCCGATGCGGCGGCCGAGCTCGAGCTGGAGCTCGCGGCGGCGGCGCGACGCCTGTCCAGGGTGCTGCCGGTAGAGAACCATCGCGTCGGAGATGTTGTCTCCTTCGGAAACAGCGAGCAGACGTGTCCACAGCTCGAAGTCCTCGCTCTCGTCGAACGCCACGTCGTAGCGCAGGCCGTGCTCCTCGAGCGTCGCGCGATCGAGGATGACGGTCGAGTGGTAGAAGGGCGTGGAGAAGAGCGCCGCCCAGCGTACGGCGCGGCGACCGACCGGCATCCGGTGCACGGCTCCGAGCGAGCCGTCGGCGTGAAGCTCGATCATCCCGGTGCCGACGACGCCGAGCCTGGGCTGCGACCGGATCGGCGTCAGGATCCGGGCCAGCCAGGCGGGAAGGGCGACGTCGTCCGCGTCCATCCGCGCCACGAAGGCGCCAAGCGCCGCATCGAGTCCGACGTTGAGCGCCCCACCGAGCCCCAGGGAGGTCTCGTTCCGCAGCACGCGGAGGCGGCGATCGGGGATCGCCGCGAGGCGGTCGTGGGTCAGGTCGACCGAGCCGTCGTCGACGACGACCAGCTCGAGTTGCTCGACGGTCTGGCGGAGGACACTCGCGACCGCCTCGTCGATCGTCGCCTCGGCGTCGCGAGCGGCCAGGATCACGGAGACGAGCGGAGAGGCCACGGCGCGCTGAGGGTAGCCTGCGCCGGTGCCTGCCCCGGACGGCCTGGATCGCTTCGATCTCGTCGTCGCGACGATCGATCGAACCGACGAGCTCGACGGTCTGCTCTCCGCGCTCGACGCTCAGACCCATCGAGGATTTCGGGTCGTCGTCGTCGACCAGAACCCGGACGGCCGGATCACCGACCTCCTCGAGCTGCACCCCGGGCTCGATGTTCTGCACCTGCGGTCGGACCGCGGTCTCTCGCGCGCGCGGAACGCGGCGCTTCCGCATCTCGACGCCGAGCTCGTCGCGTTTCCCGACGACGACTGCAGCTACGCACCCGACCTGCTGACCCGGGTCGCCGAACGGTTCGCCGTCGATTCCGGGCTCGACGGGCTCAGCGGTCGCCCGGAGGACCGCGACGGGCGAGTCGTGGGTCGCTGGCCGGACGACGCGCGACGGATCACCACCGACACCGTCTGGCACACGGCCAACTCGCACACGATCTTCCTGCGGCGCGCCCTTGTCGGCCGGGTCGGGCCGTTCGACGAGTCGCTGGGCCTCGGGAGCGGCACCCCGTGGTCATCCGGCGAGGAGATCGACTACCTCGTTCGTGCGTTGCGCCTCGGGGCTCGAATCCAGTACGACCCCTCCTTCGCGATCGGCCATCCGCTGAAGCCGACGACAGCGGACGGGCTCGTCGCCCTCGGCCGACGCGACGGCGGGAGCGTGGGGTACGTCCTCGCGCGAAACGGCTACCCGTGGCGTGTCGTGGCGAGGATGCTGGCTCGCCCCGCCGTGGCGGCGGTCGCCTGCGCCGTCCTGCTGGACGGCACGATGGCCCGCTTCCATGCGGCAGCCCTCGCGGGGCGGCTGCGCGGGCTCGCCGCCGGCCGGCGGGCAGGGAAGCGGCCCTAGCGCCGCGCCTCGAGCACGAACGTCTCGAAGTCGTTCCAGCGCTCGTCGCCGAGCACCGTGCCGTGACGCTCGAGGCCCCTCAGCTCGGGATGCTCGCTCTCTCCCGGCCGGTGCTCGGTCACCGCCTCGAATCCCGCCTGCTCGAGCGCCTCGCGCAGCGTCTTCCGGTCGTAGAGGAACCGGTGGCCCCAGCTCGTGAAGAAATGGTTGATCACGAAGGCCGGCCGGTCGCCGACCGCGCGCACGTCGTTGCGCTCGACGAACCATTCGACGTAGGCCCTCTCCTCGTCGGAGAGATCGCCGCGATAGAGGCCGACGATCGCCGCCAGGTCGGGCGTCGCGATCCTGACGACGCCACCGGGACGGAGCACGCGCGCGCATTCACGAAGCATGCGAACGCCGTCCCCGTACGGAACGTGCTCGATCATGTGCTCGGAGAACACGACGTCCATCGACGCGTCGGGAAGCGGGAACGACTTCGTCGCGTCGAGGTAGGCGATCGCGAGCGACGCCGGCCGGATGTCGGTGTTCAGCCAGCCGGGAATGGCGTGCGGGCCTGCACCGAGATGCAGCCGCCGCGATTCGTGCATGCGCAGGTAGCGCTGGATCAGCCCGCGCCGCAGCGGCACGGCAGCGCCTCGTCTCAGGTGACCGCCGACTCGCCGCGCGGCGAGTGCTCCGCGGTACAGGCGCGGGCGCTCCTTGATCCACGCCTTCGAGGCGCCGGTCATACGGCGACCCCGTCCACGCCGGTCAGACCGCCGAAGATCTCCGCATGGCGGTCGAGCCACGCCGGCAGCGCGAAGCGCTCGACCACCCGTGCGCGGGCGGCGGCCGAGAGGCGCTCCCGGTCGGCCAGCACGGCGGAGACCGCAGCAGCGAGCGCCTCTGCCGACGGAGGCTCGTCGCGGTCGTACCCGTCCGGGTGCGGCACGCCCACTCCGGCCTCGTCCCCGACGAGCTCGACCGTGCCGCCGCTCGCGGCGTACGCGACGGGCACGCCGCACGCCATCGCCTCGATCACCGCGGTCGGGCACGGATCGTTCACCTTCGTGTGGAGGAGAACGTGCGCGCGCCGGTACACGGCGGGCGCATCGCGCTGCGCGTAGCGCCCGGTGAACTCCACCGAGGATGCGAGCCCCAGCCGCGCGAGCGTCGGCCCGGGGTCGGAGACGAGCCGCCCACCGACGACGAGGCGGGCGCCCGGGTGGGCGTCGAGCACGTGGCGGAACGTCGCGAGCGCGAGCTCGAGCCGGTACTCCTGCGTCTGGTCGCCTCCCAACAGCAGCACCGGCCCGTCGGCCGGCGGCGTGCCCGGCGTGAACACGTCCACGTCGACGGCATTCGGCAGCACCTCCCACGTGCCGGCCGGCTCGCCGAGGAAGTGGTCGGAGGAGCGCTTGCTGAACAGGCTCTGGTACACGACGTGGTCGGCCGTGTGGAGCGTGCGACGGAGAGGAGCGTTCAGGCGGTCGGTCTCCTCTCCCGCCCAGCCCGGGTATGCGACGCCGTCCTGGTTGACGACGATCTTCGCGCCGCGCCGCCGGGCGACCCAGAGAAGCGGGCGGAGGTCGCGCGGGAGGTACGTCGTGCCGAGGTAGAGCAGCGAGAAGTCCGTCGGCCGGTTCGGCCATCGCGCCGCGAGCTTCTGGAGCTTCGCCGTGCCGCCTGCGACCGGCTCGCCCGGCCCCGGGATCAGATCCCAGCCGTAGAACACCCGCAGCCCGGGGCGCGCACGGCCGCCGGTGAGGAGTCGTGCCCAGCGCGACGCCGCCCGGCCGTAGCGCGCCACGCGTGCCCTACCCATCGCCGCGCTCCGCGAAGTCGTCGAGGAGCCTCCGCCAGCGCGGCACGAGCGCGGCCTCGGAGGTCGCCTCCGCGGTGGCCCGGCCGGCGAGCCGGAACGAGGAGACGAGCGCCGGCTCCCGGGCGATCCGCACGAGGCCGGCCGAGATGGCGTCCGCGTCGTCCACTTCGACGAGCAGGCCGTTCTCGCCGTCGCGAACGAGATCGACGGCCTGCCCGACCCGCGTCGTCACGAGCGGGACACCGCTCGCCAGCGACTCGAGCACGCCCTTCGGCCCGCCCTCCTGACGCGAGGCGACGACGTACGCGTCGAGGGCCTGGTAGGCGTCGGCGAGCGCGTCGCGGTCGGGTAGCAGCCGGTGGACGTGGGAAATGCCCCGCTCCTCGAGGCCGCGTCGCACGTACCCCCGCGCGAGGCCGGTGAGCAGCACGACGAGCCGGTCGACGCGCTCGTGGACGAGGGCGAGCGCCTCGACGAGCACGTCCGGGCCCTTCACGAGCTTCGGCTCGAGGCCCTCTTCGAGCCCGACGCCGTCCTTCTGGAACGAGCCGACCACGAACGCGTCGTCCGGGAGAGCGAGCGACGCGCGGGCGGCGGCGCGGCGCTCCTCGTCGGCGAGCGGAAAGCGCGGCAGGTCGACGCCGAGCGGGATGCGGTGGACGCGCTGCGGGTCGACCCCCGCCGAGCGGACGAGCTCCTCCATCTCGCCGTGCGTGACGTGGATGCGCGCCAGGCGCTCGGGGTCGCGGCGCAGCGCGTCGTACGCGCGGTCGAACTCCGGGAAGCCCGGCGTCCCGGGGCGTCCGTGGAAGTACGAGGTGCCCAGCCGGTGGGACGATCGCGTCCAGACCGGCTCCAGCGCGGCGAAGTGGCTCGTGTGGAACACGACCTGCCGGCGCGCCGACCTCGCCCACGCGGCCGGGCCGAGCCCGTAGCCCGCAGCGCGGGCGACGGAGGAGACGTACGCGGCCTCCTCGTCGAGCACCCAGCCGAGCTCGTCGCCGAGGACGAACAGGCGGGAGTGGTCGGGCCAGCTCCGTGACCGGAAGCGGATCGCGGTCGCGCGCGCGGCCGCCCGGGGCGCACGGACGAGAGCCGCTGCGCGCTTCACCCGCGCAGCACCTCGAGGTACCGGTCGGCGACGTCCGCGAGGGACGGGACGGAGATCGCCGCGCGACGCGGTTCGAGCTCGTCGACGAGCTGCCCGAGCGCGCCAGCCGCGTCGACCGGGCCGTCGAAGCCGACCCCCGCCTCGCCGACGAGCTCCGGGTGCCCACCACTCGTCCGGTACAGCGCGGGGAGGCCGCAGGCGAGAGCCTCGAGGAGCGCGTTGGAGCACGGGTCGTCGAGGCTCGGCGCGACGTAGCAGTCCTGCGCACGCAGGAGCTCCGCGAGCTCGTGCGAGGCCAGGGGCGGCACCAGCCGCCACCCCGCCAGCCCATCGGGCGCGCGGCCGACGAACGTCAGCTCGTAGCGGGCGGGATCGGTCGCGGCGCCGAGCGCGCGCAGCACGTCCGCGCCCTTGCGGGGATTGTCGGACCAGCTCGACGCGACGACGCGCACCCGCCGTCCCCCGATCGGCTCGCGCTCGGCAGGCGGGTGGAACACGTCCGGGTCGGGCGCGTTGGTGATCACGACCGGATCGGCGAGCGCGATCCCGAGCCGCCGGTGCGCGTCGAGGCTGAAGCGGGACTGGAGGACGGTCGCGTCGGCCAGCGCGGCGTTCATCGCGGCGATCCGCATGTCGCTTCCGTCGTCGAAGCCGCGGTACACGCCGACGGGGCCGTCGACGCGATGCACCATCCGCACGTCGTCTCGCGTGAAGCGCTCGAGCCGCCGCCGGTCGAAGTTGAACGAGTTGAAGAGGCAGCACGGCGTCTCGGCCGAGATCCTGTTCCGTTCGACCACGAGCCCCCTCCGCGCGAGCTCGCCCGCCAGCGCGCGCACGAACTGGTTGCCGCCGCCCGAGGGTGGGGGGTCGTACTCGTGGAAGATGGCGAGGTCCGCGCGCCCCGCGCGGCGGAACCGGACGTCGCGCTCCGTCCGCAGGCGGTCGCCCGCTCGGCGCACGACGCGCCGGGTATGGACGAGCGCGGCGCGGGGCGCGGTCCGGAACGACATCGGCCGGTACGGTAGACGGCTCCGAGCCGCTTCCAACAGACTGTTGCAAGCACGCCTCGCGAGGGTCACGGACGCGTGCAGGCGAGTTCGCAGATCGCGAGCATCCGCTCGGCGTACGCCTCGACGCTCGCGGTGGCCTCGACGCCCGCGCGGGCGGCACGGCCGAGACGTTCCCCGAGGGCCGGATCGGAGAGCACGCGGGTCACGGCGTCGCCGAGCGCGGCCGGGTCGCCCGCAGGGACGAGGAGGACGTTCTCGCCGTCGCGCAGCCCCCCGGGATCCCACAGCCCGCGCGTGCGCGAGAGGACGACCGGCCGGCCGCAGGCCGACGCCTGGAGCGTGACGCTCTGGCCCGAGGGCTGCGGGACGTCCTTCACCGGGACGACGACGACCGCCGCGGAGCGGAACGCCGAGCGGACCTCCGTGTCGGCCAGGAGCGCGCGGTGCCAGTCGGCGGGCTCCCAGCGGAGGTTCTCCGGCAGGGCGTCGGGTCGCGCGTGCTTCGTGAGGATCCGGATATCGGAGGCGATCGCCGGTGCCGCGCGGACGAGCGTCTCCCAGTCGCGGTGGCCGTCGTTGCCGATCGCGAGGACGCCGCCGCCTCCGCTCTCTCCCTCCGTCGGCGTCCAGAAGCTCGTGTCGACGCCGAACGGGTTCACGTGCACGCGCGCCGCGAGGCTCGGGTCGAGCGCGAGCAGGCCCGGCGCCTCTCCCGGCCCGTAGAGCATGGCGTGCATCGAGCGCAGGAGCGGGAGCGTGGTCGCCCTCCGCAGCCGTCCCCAGGGCCGGTTGAGGAGCCCCGCGACGATCCCGACGAGCGGCGTCGGTAGGCGGCGCGCGCGACGCCAGGCGGCGAGCGCGACCGCCGTGCCGGTCGTCGTGGCGAGGACCACGTCCGCGTCGCGCAGCTCGGGCAGCAGCCTCCGCGTGGCGCGCAGCACCGTCGCCGAGAGGTGTGGAGGCAGCCGCTCGAGCCCCGCCTGCCGGTCGACGAAGCGTTGCTCGAGCCCTCCGGCGGGCGCGTCGGGATCGATCTCGTAGTGGCGGACGTCGTGTCCCGCACGCTCGAGCTCGACGGCGCCGAAGAGGAACTCGGTCGGCCCGTCTCCCGCGCGAGCGGCGTCGAGGCGCGCCAGGCGCCCGGGGAAGTGGACGAACGCGATCCTCACCGCTGGCCGAGGCTAACCGCTACGACGCGGAGGATCCCTCGACTACCCTCCGCGGCGATGCACCGGCAGCAGACGAAGCTCGCGAAGCGCGTCAACCGCGTCGCCTCCTCGGTCGAGCGCCGTGGGATCGTCGCGACGTACGAGCTGCACGACCGGCTGCTCGGAAACCGCA
>DATBET010000174.1:0-3000 GCA_036558885.1 Gaiella sp. | reverse complement strand
TTCTTCGTCGACCGCACGGGGAAGCTCGTCGGCGAGCGGATCGCGGGCGCGGTCGACATCGAGCGGAACCGCGAGGCGTTCGAGCGCGGCGTCGCGCTCGCGCTCGGCGATCAGTCGTGACCCGCGCGCTCGCGCTCTGCGCGCTCCTCGCAGCTCTCGTCGCGGGGGCGGCGAGGGCGGCGCCGAGCCCCGCCGACCTAGAGTCGGAGCTCGTCTGCCCGGTGTGCGGGACGACCCTCGACCAGTCCGACGCCCCCGTCGCGCAACGAATGAAGCAGATCATCCGGGAGCGGCTCGCAGCGGGCGCGAGCGAGAAGCAGATCAAGGCGGAGCTCGTCGACCAGTTCGGCCCCGGCGTGCTCGCCGAGCCGCCGAAGTCGGGGTTCTCCCTCCTCGCCTGGCTCGTGCCGCTCGCGGTCCTCGTGGCCGGCGCGGTCGGCGTCGGCCTGATCGCCTGGGGGTGGAGCCGGCGACGCGAAGACGGCGAGCCCGACGAGGCGCCCGTCGCGCTCGATCCCGAGCTCGAGCGCCGCGTCGACGCGGAGCTCCGCCGCTTCGAATCATGAATGCGGGCGAGATCCCCGTAGCGTTGCTGGCGGGGTTCCTCTCCTTCCTCGCCCCCTGCGTCCTGCCCCTCGTGCCCGGCTACCTGTCCGCCGTCTCCGCGGTCAGCGCGGACGAGCTCGGCCGGCCGGGCACCGCGCGGCGCGTAGTCGTCTCGAGCGTCCCCTTCGTGCTCGGGTTCACGGCCTTCTTCGTCCTGCTCGGCGTCGGCGCGTCGCTCGTCGGCGGAAGCCTCCTACGCAACCAGTTCCTGCTCGAGCAGATCGCCGGCTTCGTGCTCGTCGTCTTCGGGCTCGCGTTCATGGGGCTTCTGCCCTGGCCCGAGCGGCTCGTTGGCGCGGGGCTCGTGCAGGAAGCGCGCTCGCGGGGCTCGCGCGTCCTCCTCGGCGGCGCGTTCGCGGTCTGCGCGGCGCCGTGCATCGGCCCCGTGCTCGCCGCGATCCTCGTGCTCGCCGGCTCGTCGGACACCGTCCTCGAGGGCGCGGCGCTGCTTGCCGTCTACTCGCTCGGGCTCGCGATCCCGTTCGTCCTCGCCGGCGCGCTCTTCGCCCGGGCGATGGGCGCGTTCCGCTGGCTCCGCGACCACTACCGCGCGATCCAGTTCGGCGGCGGGCTCGTGATGGTCGCCCTCGGCCTGCTCCTCTTCTTCGGCCGCTTCTACGTCCTCCGCATCTACGTGAACCGCCTGTTCGAGTGGTTCGGCCTCGACCCCGTCTTTTGAACGTGGGGGAACCCATGTTTCCCCCCACGGCCCCCTCCTTCTGCGTCGTGTCGTCGCAGAGCGCGGCTGGCCTCTCGGGCGGGTGAGTCGCCCTTCGGCCGCGACGGTGACCGGCTCGGCCTGGGCAGAGACCCAAAGGCTTCTGAACCGCCTCGGTTGTCGCAGCCCGGCAAGTCACAAGTTGTAACTTGCGGCTCTTCGCCGGCTTCAGATGCGCACCGGGATCAGGACGAGGCTCCCGCTCTCGATCCGGGCTGCAGCCGCGTCGACCTGGCCCAGGACGCCCGCGACGTCGACGCCGCGATGCGACGGCGCGTAGGGTCCGAGGCGCCGCGTCGCCTTGGCGAGCTGCCGCGAGGCGCCCGGCTCGTTCCTGCGCGAGGCATGGTGCCAGGCGACTGTCACGTGGACGAGGCCCTGCAAGAAGTCGCGCTCGCCCGCGGGCGCGTCGCGCCACTCGTCCTCGAGCGCCTCGTGGGCGTCGAACCACCGCTCGGCGCGCATCAGCTCGAGTCCCCGTTCGAGGCTCACGCGCGCTCCTGGCCGGCAG
Source organism: Gaiella sp. (assembly GCA_036558885.1). Classification (GTDB taxonomy): domain Bacteria; phylum Actinomycetota; class Thermoleophilia; order Gaiellales; family Gaiellaceae; genus Gaiella. The sequence goes on along the minus strand of DATBET010000174.1, from coordinate 1,165 downwards.
TCGCTCCCAGCCGGCGGAGCCGGCCTCCGCGGCCGCCTGACGCCGCTCGCGGCACGGCGCCTTCCGGGCCCGTACCTCGCGTACTGTGCCCTCCGGCCCCGCACCGCGAGCGACGCCCCAGGAACGCGCGTACCGCTTCATCCCCCTTCCGTGCTAGAACCACGGCCATGGCGACGATCCTGCTGGTCGGGGTCGACCTGATGGTCCGCTCGAGGCTGGAGGCCCCGCTCAGCGGGCACCGGCTCGTGACGTCCGACAGCGCCGACGCCCCGGATCTCGTGATCTGCGACATCTCGCGGGTCGACGCCGACGACGTCGCGGGGTCGTGGCCCGACACCCCGATCCTCGGCTTCACGAACCACACCGACACGCGCGGGCTGCAGCGCGCGCACGCCGCAGGGTTCGACCAGGTGATCGTGAAATCCGCCCTCGTGGAGCGGGCGCGGCAGGTCGTCGACGAGCTCGTCGGCGTCGACGCTTGAGCTGATCCGCGCGCAGCCCCGTTGGTAGGCTCGGCGGCGATGACGTACATCATCTCCGAGCCTTGCATCGACATCAAAGACCGCTCCTGCGTGGACGTCTGTCCGGTCGACTGCATCCACGAGTTCGAGCGAATTCTGATCATCGACCCCGAGGAGTGCATCGACTGCGGGGCCTGCGAGCCGGAGTGTCCGGTGGAGGCGATCTTCCCGGAGGACGCGCTGCCCGACAAGTGGGAGGCGTTCGTCAAGATCAACTACGCGTTCCCCGACGGGGCCGACGTCATCAACCCGCTCGTCCAGCAGTACGCCGACGAGAACAACGTCCAGAACGAGCCGCTGGAGTAGCTCGCGAAGCAGGATTCCGCAACAGCGGAATCCTGCCGCTCGATCGCCGCCTGCGACGGGGCAGACCCCTGAAGGCGCCCGCTTCGCGGTCGCAACTGCCTCGGTTCTAAAGCCGAGCTGCCGACGGCGGCAGGACGATGCGGATGGTGGTCCAGCGCCCGTCACGCACAGCGTCGAAGGTCCCGTTGAGCTCGGCCGCACGCTCGGCGAGGCCGTCGATCACCGCCTGACGCCGCTCGGGCGCGCCGTCGTCCGAGATCTCGAGCCGCACGCCTCCGGCGGACGTCCGGGCCAGCGAGACGCGCAACGTCGTCGGCGGGCCGCGGCGCACGGCCTGG
>DATBET010000173.1:0-6174 GCA_036558885.1 Gaiella sp. | reverse complement strand
CGAGGTACGCCTCGCGCGCGACGCGAAGCAGCTCCGCCCGGCGCTCGCGCGCGTCGGGATCGAGCAGCCGCGCGGCGCGGTCGAGGCGGCCGCCGGCGACCCGCGCGAGGAGCGCGGCCTCGCCGCTCCCGAGCTCGGGCGCCCGCTCGGCGACCCAGTGCTCGACGGCGCCCCGTGAGAGCCGCCGGAAGGCGACGAGCTGGCAGCGGGAGCGGATCGTCTCCGGCAGCGGGCCGAGCTCGTCCGCGACGAGCACGAGCGTCGCGTAGGCGGGGGGCTCCTCGAGGTCCTTGAGCAGCGCCGCCGCCGCCTCGTCGCCCAGGAGGTGCGCGTCGAGCAGGAGGTAGACGCGGCGATCCGCCTCGAACGGCCGCATGTGCAGGTCGTGATGGAGGGAGCGGATCTCGTCGATGCGGATCATCTCGCCGAGCGCCTCGATCACCCTGAGGTCGGGGTGTGTGCCGGCGTCGACGCGCCGCGGGTCACCGAGCAGCGCGCCGGCGAAGGCGCGCGCCGCCGTCCGCTTGCCCACGCCGCGTGGCCCGTGGAAGAGGAACGCGTGGGCCCGTCCGTCGGCGAGCGACGCCTCCAGGAGCCGCTTCGCCTCGGCCTGCTCGGGAAGCTCAGCGAAGGTGGTCACGGACCTCCCCCGCGAGCTCGTCCACGGGCAGGCGGCCGTCGACGACGACGTACCGCTCGGGGAAGCGTGCGGCGAGCTCGCGGTAGGCGTCCACGACGAGCGGCCAGAACGCCCCGTCGGCACGCTCGATCCGGTCGCGCTTCTCGCCGACGCGCGATAGTGCGGTCTCGACGTCGAGCTCTACGAGGACAGTGAGGTCGGGAAGCAGGCCCTCGACGACCCTGAGGTTGAGGTCGAGCACGAAATCGACCCCGAGCCCGCGCCCGGCGCCCTGGTAGGCGACCGAGGTGTCGAGGTACCGGTCGCAGACGACCGTCGCCCCACGCTCGAGCGCCGGCCGGATCACGTCGGCCACGTGCTGCGCGCGAGAGGCGGCATAGAGGGCGACCTCCGCCCACGGCGCGACGTGGTCGCCGTGCAGGACGAGGTCGCGGACCTGCTCGCCGAGCGGCGTCCCGCCCGGCTCCCGCGTGAGCACCACGTCGACCCCCTCCCCCGCGAGCGCCTCCGCGAGGAGGCGTGCCTGGGTCGTCTTGCCGCACCCGTCGAGACCCTCGAAGGAGACGAACATGCGCGCGTAGGATACGGCCGTGCGGGCCGTCGTCACGGGGGGCGCGGGGTTCATCGGCTCGACGCTGGTGGACACGCTGGTCGCGCGCGGCGACGAGGTGCACGCGGTCGACGACCTGAGCGCCGGACGCCGCGAACACGTCGCGCCGGCGGCCGAGCTCCACGTGCTCGACGTGCGCGAGTCGCTGGTCGACGCGCTCGCCGGGGCGCGCCCGGAGGTCGTCTTCCACCTCGCGGCGCAGGTCGACGTCCGCTCCTCCGTCGCAGACCCGGTCGCCGACGCCCGCGCGAACGTGATCGGCACCCTGAACGTGCTCGAGCTGGCGCGCAGCCACGACGCCCAGGTGATCCTCGCCTCAACGGCGGGCGCGATCTACGGGGAGTGCGACGAGCCCGCGCGCGAGGACGAGCCCCGTCTGCCGCTCTCGCCGTACGGCACGTCGAAGCTCGCGGCCGAGGAGTACCTCGCGACGTGGAACCGGCTCTACGGGACGCGCCACGTCGCGCTCCGGCTCGGCAACGTCTACGGGCCGCGCCAGGACCCACACGGCGAGGCGGGCGTCGTCGCGATCTTTCTCTCCAGGATCCGCGAGGGGCGAGCAGCGACGATCTTCGGGGACGGGAGACAGACGCGCGACTACGTCGCGGTCGCCGACGTCGTCCGCGCCTTCGTGGCCGCGGTCGGAGCGGACGGCGGTGTGTTCAACGTCGGCACCGGCGTCGAGACATCCGTGCTCGAGCTCTGGGAAGCGTGCCGCGAGACGACGGGCAGCGACGCCGAGGCCGTCCACGAGGCCGCCCGGCTCGGCGAGCTCCAGCGGAGCTCCGTCGACGCCTCGCGCGCCGCGCACGAGCTCGCCTGGCGGGCCGAGCTCCCCCTTGCCGAGGGCCTGCGCCGCACGTGGGAGTGGCTGCGGGAGGAATGACCCTGCCGCGGGCGAACCCGTTCGCTCGTGGATCACCCCGCCCGCCTCGACCCCGAGCTCGCCGTCCAGCCGTGGCAGCGCGCGACGCTGGTCTTCGCGCTCGTCGCGGCGTTCGAGCTCGTGCTCCTCGTCGTCGCCGGCGGCGCGCTCCTCGCGAAGCCCGGCCCGGCCCAACACGCTCCGGCGAAGAAGGCGCACGTCGCGCGCACGGCCGCTCCGGCTCCCGTTCACCGCGCGGTGCCTGTGCAGGCTCCGAAGCCGAAGCCCGCGCCGGCGGCGCTGCCGCGCGGCAAGGTGAGGCTCGTCGTGCTCAACGGCAACGGCCGCCAGGGCGCGGCCGCGGACGCCGCTGCACGGGTCGAGGCCCGCGGCTACCACGTCGGGGTCGTGGCGAACGCGCCGCGGCACGACTACCCGCAGACGATCGTGATGTACCGCCGCGGGTTCGAGGGCGAGGGACGGCGGCTCGCGCGCGACCTCGGCATCGAGGTCGTCGGGCCGCTGGACGGGATGAAGCCCGCCCAGCTCCACGGCGCCCAGGCCGTGCTGATCCTCGGCGGCTAGCTAGCCGCAGGCGCCGCCGTTCACGGCTTCCCGGGCCTGGTCGAGGGGGCCGCCCGGCGACCAGCGCGTCGAGCGGGGATCGAGTGTGTACGAGCGGTTGAGGGCGACGTAGGCCGCGCACAGGTCGCCGGTCGCGATCACGTGGTAGAGGCCGAGGTCGTACCAGGGATCGGGGTTCTCGGGCTGGAGCCGTGTCGCGCGTTCGTACCAGGCGACCGCGGCGCGCTCGTCGCCCGCGGCGTCGGCCGCGACCGCACGGGCCTCGAGCGGGCCCAGCGAGAGCGGGTTGAGGAGCCTCGCGCGATCGGCGGCGCGCACGGCGTCGTCGACGTGCCCTGCGTCGGATGCGTCGAGCGAGCGCTCGACCTCGTCGTCGGCGAGCGCCGGGAACGCGACCGCGAGGATCGCAGCGGCGGTCGCCGCCGCCACCGCGACGAGCTCGGGGACGCGTGCGCGGAGGCGAGCGGCGGGGCGGCCAACGGCGAGCAGCGCGCCGAGCGCCGTCAGCATCGGCGCGGACACCGCCAGGAAGTCGAGGTCGTAGTCGACGAGCGCGTGGACCGCGAACGCGACCAGGAGGCACACGAGCGCGGCTGCCGCGCGGCGGTCTCCCGGGCCCGCGAGGCGAAGCCCGCGGCGCGCGCCGAGCACGACGCCGACGACGGTCACCACGAGGAGCGAGAGCCCGACGACCCCGAGGTCGGCGAGCACCTGCAGAGGGACGCTGTGCGGCTCCGACGCGGGCGTCGCGTCGGTCCGGTGGCGCAGCCGGGCGATCGCGAAGGTCCCGGCGCCGGACCCGGCGAGCGGCCGGTCCCGGGCGATGTGAAGAGCCTCCTTCCACCAGGCCACGCGGTTGTTCGCGCAGAGCTCGGCGAGCCGACCCGGCACGTTCGCGCACTCTCCGCCCGAGAGCTGCGAGGACGCCCACGAGAAGGGGTCCCCGACCTTCGCGACAAGCCCGAGGGTGCCGCCGACGAGGACGACCGCGCACGCGACGACCAGCGCCTTCCGCACGGCGCGCTCGCGCTCGGTCGCGAGCCGCGCGACGGGCAGCCGCCACGCGGCGAGCGCCACAGCGAGCGCCGCGACCAGCGCCAGCGCCGCGAAGACGCGTCCGTCCGAGACGCGGTCGGCGCGCAGCACGCCGTCCTCCACGAGCGCGGGGCGCGTGAAGGCCCACCCGCCGACGAGGAGCGCGGGGACGACGGCGACGACGGCCCGCAGCGCGTCCGCCGGGCGCTCTCGGCTGAGCGCGAGCCAGAGGGCGACGACGGCGACCGCGCCCACCACGCCCGCCCGCGACTGCGTGAGGAGCAGCGCGAGCGCGCCGCCGTATGCCAGCAGCGCTCCGGCGACCCGGACGGCGGCGCGCCGGTCGTTCGCGAGCCACAGCCCGAGCACGAGCGCGCCGTCGGCGAGCAGCGCGAGCGCGTTCCAGTAGCCGACGGGCTCGCGGAGCCTCGCGATGCGGTCGCCGTCGGGGAAGAGCGACGGGACCGCGACGCCGAGGAGCGCCCAACCGAGCGCCGCCCCGAGGACGAGCGCGAGGATCGCTGCGAGGCGTCGGGCTCCCGCGGCGAGCGACCCCACGAGGAGGCCGAGGGCGAGGAAGGCGAGGTACACGAGACCGCGCGCGAACCAGTCCCACGAGCGGTCACCCGCGATCGACCAGGCCATCGACAGTCCGGCCCACGCGGTCGACAGTGCGAGTCCGACGACCGCGGCCCCGGCGCCGCGCTCGAGCCGCGGGAGCGGGAGGACGCCGCGCAGGGCCGCTGCGAGCGCGAACCCGGCCACCGCGAGCGCGCCGATCCCGACCGAGGCGAGGGAATCGACGCGGGAGCCTCCGCCGGCAAAGACCGCCGCCGCGAGGAGGGCGGCGAGCGCCACGAGAAGGGCGGCCTCCGCGCTGCGTCCGGGCGGGAGCGCGGATCGCGGCGCCGCGTCCATCGCGCGCGAGGCTAGCATGGCCCCCAGAGCGAGCCGGGACGGCCGTCGGGGACAGGACCCTTGTGCCCGACGGCGTCTTACACATCGTTTACCCTTCCCTGATTGTCGACCCACGGAGGCGGGGAAGACTGCGTCCCAAGCCTCCGTCCGCAGCCCTCGTGCCAGACGCCGAATCCCGACGCCTCAGCCTTCTCGTGCTCTTCCTCGGGCTCGTGCTTGCGGCACTCGCGGTCGCGGGCCCTGCGACGGCCGCCAAGTCGAAGAACTGCGCCAAGGCGGTGGTGGCGGACTGGTACGGCGACGGACGGGTCGACAAGGTGTTCCCGCTTCACTGCTACCAGGAGGCGATCCGCTCGCTGCCGATCGACGTCCTCGACTACTCGAACGCGAAGCAGGACATCCTGCGCGCGCTCGCGTTCGCCCGGAAGGGCGACAAGGACCCCGGCCCCTCCGGCGGCGCCCCCCAGCCGACCGGGAAGGGCGGCGGCTCGACCGATCCCGGCGGCTCGGCGCCCGGCGGCTCCGGTCCCACCGGAGGAGGGAGCGACCCGGGCGGAGGCGGCACGGGCACCGACGCCGTCGACGCGGTCGACACGTCCGGCCCCTCGTCACTGCCGATCCCGCTCCTGATCCTCGGCGGGCTCGCCTTGCTCCTCCTCGCGGCAGGCGGCGCCGGCTACCTGAGCCGCCGCTCTCAGGCGCGCCGCGACGGCGGGCCTCCCGACCCGGCCTGACACCCGCGACGCGCCGGACGTTTCCCGTGCCCGGGCAACGGGAAGGCGTTTCTCGTGGTCCGACGACTAGTCGCTCCGACGGCCGTCCTCGCGTCGGCGCTCGCAGCCTCGCCTCTCGCAGGCGCAGGCGAGCTCGACGACTGCGGCCAGCGCGTGCTGCGCGACTGGTACTCCGGCGGCCGAGTCGACAGGCAGTACCCGCTGTCCTGCTACCGGGCGGCGATCCGCGCGCTACCGGACGACGTCCTGCAGTACACCGACGCGGGGGCGGCGATCGAGCGGGCCCTCGCGAGCGCGCGGCAGCGCAGGGCCGAGGGATCCGAACGGGCCGAGGGACGGAAGCACGCGCCTCCGGCCGACACCGCGCCCCCGGTCACCACGAAGGCGCCGAAGGCCACGACGCCCGACAACACGAGCGCCCCGGGCCGGGACGCGGTGGCGCCCGACCCTCCGGAGCGTGAGGCGCGACTTGCGCGCGGCCCCGCCCGGAGGGCCGACGCGGGCGGTGTCCCGTATCCGCTGATCGCGCTCGCCGCTCTCGCCGCCGTGCTGCTCGTGAGCGGCGTCGCCGCGGGCCTCGCGCAGCGTCGCCACTGACCTGCGGTCGCGGCCGACCGGTAGAATTCGCTCTGTGAGAGGGCGCCTGGATTCGCGCTATTTGCAGGAATTTCGGTGCCGTCCGGCCCGCGTCCTAGCATGCCCGGTCCGCCCGCAGGACGCGCCCTCGCGCGACCGGCGCGGGGAGTGATCCGACATCTCGGCCCGGGAGGACAGCATGGCCACCGCG
>DATBET010000172.1:0-4694 GCA_036558885.1 Gaiella sp. | reverse complement strand
GCAGCGCTACGACCGGCAGCTCGCGCTCCTGATCCTCGACCTCGACGACTTCAAGGCGGTGAACGACCGGGTCGGCCATCTCGCGGGCGACGCCGTGCTCGCCCAGGTCGCGGAGCAGCTCCGCAACGAGATCAGGTCGGTGGACATCGGCTGCCGTGTCGGAGGCGACGAGTTCGCGGTGGTGATGCCCGAGTCGTCGGAGGACGACGCGACGCAGCTCTTCGAGCGCATGCGCGAGGGCGTCGCGAGCATGCCCATGCCCGGCGGGCACCCGGCGCGGCTCTCGGCCGGGATCGCCGAGCTGCGTCACGGCGAGACGGCGGCCGGCCTGTTCGAGCGCGCGGACGCCGCGCTGCGCCGCTCGAAGGACGCGGGCAAGGACCGCGCGACGGCGGCGTCCGAGTAGCGCCTACCCGCGGCGCTCGGCGACGAGGTGCAACGGGCGGCTGGGCCGCTCGGCCCCGCCCCGGGACTCCAGCGTGACCGCGACCAGGGCACCTGCCGGCACGGGTCGCGTCAGGGGCACGATCCGGTGCGAGCCGTCGAACGTGCCCGCGGGCAACGGCGTCGCCGACCCGGGCGGGACGACCCAGGCCTCGTAGTCGCGGCCGTCCGGGGCGACCCCGAGGCCGTCGAGCGCCAGCAGTGCCACGCCGTCGGGCGCCGCGACGAGCACGATCCGCCCCACAGAGCCCCGCAACGGCACGCGCTCTGCCGTGGGCGAGCCGAGGAGCGCGATGGCCCGGTCGAGCTGGGCCCCCTCGAGCCCGGCCGCGGTCTCACGGTCGGCTGCCGAGACGATTGCCCACCCTCCGAGCGCGATCGCAGCCAGGCCCGTCGCGATCCCGAGCGAGGCGAGCGTCGGCCAGCCGGGCCGGCGCGCCCGAGGCAGCTCGATCGGCTGGAGCGCGACGGGCGCTGCGGGCGCCGCGTCGAGCGGTGCCGGCTCCGCGGACGGGACGAGCTGGATGGACGAGCCGGCCACGCAGCGAGGATAGAGCGCGTTCCCGACGTCGCCGGGCATTCCGCCACAGCCAGAGGGCGTCGGGGCCCAGTCGGGCGAGGGAGTCCAGCCACACCCCTCTATAGGGTTCCCTCGATGGAGGCACGCGCGGCGTGAGCGTGACGAGCACCCACCTGGCCGTCGCGGCCGTCGCGCTTGCGGCCCTCTCCGTCGTCCTCTTCGTCCTTGCGATCCGGCGCCTCCTCGTACGGCAGGCGGACGTCACGGAGACGATGCTCCGGCGCTACGACGAGCGGCTCGCGACGTTCGCGCAGACGCTCGGCGACGCGATCGCGGCGTTCCAGGCGCCGGCTCCGCTCGGCGTGCTCGAGCTCGAAGACGACCCCGAGCCGATGATGCGCACGCTCGAGCTCGCACGCGAGCGCACCCGCGCGGACGGGGCGATCGCGCTCGTGACGGGAGGGGCGGGCGCGCCGATCGTCGCGACCGTGGGGCTCTCCGAGTCGGAGACGAACCACATCGCCCGGATGGGATTCCCCGACTACCGCGGCGCGCGCGCGATCGAGGTCGCCTTCGCGGGCGACCTGCCCGCACCCGAGGGGTCGCCGCCCGTGCGCGGTGGCCTGGTGCTGCCCCTGCTCGACGAGAGCGACGCCCAGAGCCTCCTCGGCGTGCTCACGCGCGAGAAGGGCCGCCACTTCAGCGAGGAGGACGTCGACGCGCTCGACGGCGTGGTCAAGGTCGCCCGCTCACCGGTCTCGCGCGCGCTCAACCTCCGCGAGCCGGACGTCGTCCCGGAGATCGACGTCCTCACGAACCTCCTCGACCGACAGTCGTTCAACGCGGTGCTGGAGCGTGAGATCGTCAGGGCGCGGCTCGCGAGCCACCCCCTCTCGCTCGTCGTCCTCGACGTGGACCGGCTGACGACGCTGAACGCGCGGCTCGGCCTCGGCGGTGCGGACGGCGCGCTGCACGAGCTCGCGATGCGGATCCAGGGGTCGACCCACCACCTCGACTACACGTTCCGCCTCGGCGGTGGCCGCTTCGCAGTGCTTCGCCCGGGCTCCGAGGCGCTGCAGGGACGCGAGCTGTACGAGGCGCTTCGCGCGGAGCTCTCGGCGAGACCGCCCGTCGAAGGCGAGCTCGTGTCGGTCTCCGCGGGCGTCGCGGAGCTCGTGCCGCGCGACGACGCGGCGTCCTTCGTCGCCCGCGGGGAGGCCGCGCTCCAGCAGGCCAAGGCGAACGGCGGTGGGACGATCGCCCTCCAACCCGCACGCGACACGGGACGCGAGACGCTCGTCCTGCGCGCCGCCTCGGGAGACGCCCTCGGGCACGGATGAGAGGCCCGCGCGGCCGTGAGCGGCGCGGATGATCGTCTGGCTTCTCGTCCCGCTCGTCGCGGTCGGGCTGGCGCTGGTCGCCGCCGCCGTGGTCGTGCGGCGCCGCCGGACCGCGCGCGAGGCATTGCGCGCACGGGCACTCGGCCGACTCGCGGAGCAACTCGACGTCTCGCTTTCGGGCCTTCGCGCGCCGCGCTCTCCACCGGTCGCGCAGACCAAACAGGCAGGTGGCGCCGCCCCGCTGGCCGAGGGGCTGTCCGGGCGGGCGGCGCTGCTCGAGGCAGTCGCCGCCGATGTCGAACAAGCCGACCGGGCCGGCGCCCAGCGCCTGACCGTCGCGGTCGTCCGGCTCGCCGGGAAGAGCTCCGCCTCAGTGCTGTACGACGCGGTGCGGGACGCCACGGGTCGGCCCGCCTACGCGGTCGGCCCGAGCGCCGCGGCGTTCACCCTCCCGGGCCTCGGACGGGCGGAGGGGCTCGGCGCGCTCGCGCGGATCGAGTCCGCGATGCCGTCGACCGGGCGCGCCGTCGAGTGGAAGCCCGGCGAGACCGCCGCCGAGCTCGTCGCCCGGCTGCTCGCGGCACCGGGCGGAGACGGATAGGTCGGCTCGGGCCCGCGGGGGCAGGCCCGAGCCGGCGACTCGCGGCTAGGCCTCCTCGTCCGGGAGGCCGGCGTCGGGCAGCTCGGGGAGCTCGGGCAGCTCCGGCAGCTCCGCGTCGTAGTCGAGCCCGAGCGCGGACAGGTCGAGCCCGTCTCCGTCCCCGATCTCCTCGAGCGCGGCGAGCAGCTCCGCCTCCGTGCCGCCTCCGAACATCCCGGCGGGCAGCGGCTCGGTCGGCTCGATGTCGATGCCGCGGTACTGCTTGAGACCCGTCGCGGCCGGGATCAGCTTCCCGATGATCACGTTCTCCTTGAGCCCGAGCAGGCGGTCGACCTTCCCCTCGATGGCGGCGTCCGTGAGCACCTTGGTGGTCTCCTGGAACGACGCGGCGGAGAGGAACGACTCGGTCGCGAGCGACGCCTTCGTGATCCCCAGGATCAGCGGCTCGAACGTCGCCTGCTCGCCCTTCTCGGCCCGCGCGGCCTCGTTGGCTCGCTCGAGCACGACCTTGTCGACGAGCTGGCCCGGCAGGAGCTCGGTGTCGCCCGGCGTCTCGACGCGCACCTTCTTCATCATCTGGCGGACGATGAGCTCGATGTGCTTGTCGTGGATGTCGACGCCCTGCGACTTGTAGACCTTCTGCACCTCGCCGACGAGGTACTGCTCGGTCGGGGTCGAGCCCCGCCCCCCACGCGTGTGGAGGTCGAGCAGCTCGGTCGGGTTGAGCGACCCCTCGTTGAGCGGATCGCCCTGCACGACCGTGCCGCCCTCCTGGACGAGCAGCCGGGTGCGCCGTGGGAACGCGTACTCCTTCACGGGCAGCGGCTCACCGTCGGCGTCGAGCTCCGTCGGCGTGACGGTCACCACCGTCGTCCGCTCCTGCTCCTCGACCGACACCTTGCCCGCGTGCTCCGCGAGCGTCGCGGCGCCCTTCGGGTTCCGCGCCTCGAAGATCTCCACGACGCGCGGGAGGCCGTGCGTGATGTCCGCGCCGGCGACACCGCCCGTGTGGAACGTGCGCATCGTGAGCTGGGTGCCCGGCTCGCCGATCGACTGCGCGGCGACGATCCCGACAGCATCGCCGATCTCGCACATGTCGCCGGTCGCGAGGAACGTCCCGTAGCAGGCGCGGCAGACCCCGACCTCGCTGCGGCACTTGAGCACCGTGCGGACCGGGAGCCCGACCTCCTCGGCGTGCTCCTCGAGCTGCTCCGCGATCTCGACCAGCCGCGGCTTCGTGAGGAGCTCGCCCTTCTCGGCGAGCACCGTCTTGCCCGGCTTCCCGTCGCGCAGCGGCTTGTGGACGTCGGCGGAGAGCACGCGGCCCGCCGCGTTGAGGTTCGCCTGGCCGTCGAGGATCGCCGGAAGCTCGACGTGGTCGTCGGTGCCGCAGTCGTCCTCGCGGATGATCACGTCCTGCGAGACGTCGACCAGCCGGCGGGTGAGGTAGCCCGAGTCCGCCGTGCGGAGCGCCGTGTCGGCGAGCCCCTTCCGGGCGCCGTGCGTCGAGATGAAGTACTCGAGCACGGAGAGGCCCTCCATGAAGTTCGCCTTGATCGGGCGCTCGATGATCTCGCCCTTCGGGTTGGCCATCAGGCCGCGCATCCCGGCGAGCTGGCGGATCTGGTTGAACGAGCCGCGTGCGCCCGAGTTGGCCATCATGAAGATGGAGTTCGTCTGGCGCAGGTTGTCCTTCATCGCGTCGGCGACCTTGTCCGTCGCCTCCGTCCAGACGGCGACGACCCGCTCCTTGCGCTCCTCCTCGGTCATCAGGCCGCGCTCGTACTCG
>DATBET010000171.1:0-3144 GCA_036558885.1 Gaiella sp. | reverse complement strand
TCGCGGACGAGCTGGCTCACGGTCGAGCCGTCGGCGCGACCCGACACCTGCGGCATCACGTCGGCCATCACGCGGCCGAGGTCGCGGATCGACGTGGCGCCGACCTCGGCGATCACGTTGTCGACGATGTCCTCGAGGTCGTCCTCGGAGAGCGGTTCCGGCATGAACTCCTCGATCACGTCCAGCTCGAACTCCTCCAGGTCGGCCTGCTCCTCGCGCCCGGCCGCGTCGTACGCCTCCATCGCCTCCGCCCGCTTCTTCCGCTCCCGCTGGAGCACCTGGAGCGACTCGTCCTCCGAGAGCTCGCGCCGGAGCTCCTTCTGCGCGGAGCGGAGCGCACTGAGGAGCAGCGCGAGCGCGTCACGGCGGCGGTCGTCCCGCGCGAGACGCGCCTCCTTCAGCTCGGTCTCGATGTCCGCGATCAGGGTCATCCGAACCCGGGCAGGCTAACGCCCCCGAGGACGTGCCAGTGCAGGTGGAACACGGTCTGGCCGCCGCCCGGCCCCACGTTGACGATCACGCGGTAGTCCTCGAGGCCCGCGTGGGCCGCAGTCTGGGCGACGAACTCGAGCATCCGCTTGGCCTCCTCGGGCGGGAAGGCGGCGACTTCCCGGAACGTCTCGACGTGGCGCTCGGGCAGCACGAGCAGGTGCGTCGCCGCCTTCGGCGCGATGTCCCGGATCGCGACGAACCCACCGTCCGAGTGGACGTGGTCACCCTCACGGACGAGCCGGCAGAAGAGGCAGTCCTCAGGCGGCAACGGCGAGCACCCCCTCCTCCCCGACGCCGATCGCCCTGGCCGTGACGAGGTCGCCGACCGGCGCGTCGACGAGCCACGGTGTGTAGTCGTCCGCGTAGCCGCGCCCCGGACGGTCGACGAGCACGCGGTCGGTCGTGCCGACGCGAGCGTGCCACCGCTGGCGCGAGAGGTCGTCCGAGAGGTCGCGCAGGCGGCGGCCACGCTCCCGCTTGACCTCGGCGGGCACGGTGTCCGCCTCCGCCGTCCGGGTGCCGGGGCGCGGCGAGTACGGGAAGACGTGCACGCGGCTCATGCCGAGCCGCTCGACGAGCAGGCAGGTCTTCTCGAACGCGGCGTCGTCCTCTCCGGGGAACCCGACGATCACGTCCGTCGTGAGGTTGAGCGAGCGCAGCGGCTCGAGCCGGCGCTCGAATCCCGACGCCGTGTAGCGGCGGCCCATCGCGCGAAGCACTGCGTCGTCGCCCGACTGCAGCGGGACGTGCAGGTGAGGCGAGACGTTGGGCGTCTCGGCGAGCGCCGCGACGAGGTCGTCCGTGACGTGGTTCACCTCGATGGAGGAGAGACGCAGGCGCTCGAGGCCAGGCGTCGCGCTGGCCTCGCGCAGAAGCCGCGCGAGCGTGTAGCCGGCGGCGCGGTCGCGGAAACAGCCGAGGTTGACGCCTGTGAGGACGACCTCGCGGTGGCCCTGCCCGACGCGCCGACGGACCTCCGCGAGCACGGCGCCCGCTGCTCTGCTCCGCGTCCCGCCGCGGACGAGCGGGATCACGCAGAAGGCACAGGAGAACGAGCAGCCGTCCTGGATCCTCACGAAGGCGCGCACTCGGTCGAGCCCGTGCGTGGCAGCGACGCAGCCGATCGCGCCGACGTGGCCGGCGACGAACGCCGCCGCCTCGTCCCCGGTCCTTCGCGCGACGACGACGTTCTCGGGGGCTCCCGCAAACGCGCCTTCGAGGTTCGAGGCACAGCCCGTCACGTAGACCGAGTGGGCCGTGCGGGCTGCGCGCGCCGCCGCCTGGCGCGACTTCGAGACCGCCTCGTGCGTCACGCAGCACGTGTTGACGACCTGGACCTCGCCGCACGCGTCGACCTCGACATGCCCGTCGGCGAGCAGACGCTCGCGGATCGCCTGCGCATCGGCGAACGAGACCTTGCACCCGAGGAATCGCGTGGAGAACGTCGCCATGCGGGCTCCCAAGAGCTTAGACGCTCGTCGTCCGCGATCGGTCGCGGCCTTTCCGGCGGCCGGGAGACTCAGCCGCCGCGGCGCACTGCCGTCACGTCTCGCGCAAAGCGCGCAACCACCGCGGCCGCAGCGCGGGCGAGCACGGTCGCCTCCGCCACGTCGACGTTCGCGAGCCTGTCGCAGGCTTGGTGGTAGCACGCGTCGTACGGCGCACCCGCCACTCCTCCGAATACCGTGGTCTGCGCCGGTGTCTTCCGCTCGTCCGCTCCGGTGAACAGGCCGCCAACGGGGATTCCCGCGCGCGCGAAGGGGGCATGGTCGGACGCCCCGCCAAGGCTCGCCAGGCGGAAGCGCAACCCCCGCGCCGTGAAATACCGCGTGAACGCGCGTTCGATCGCGGCCGAGCCGGGCGGCGAGAGGGCGCCGCCTCCGCTCGCCGACTCGTAGACGAACGGCACGAAGTTCCTGGAGCCGACCATGTCGAAGTTGAGGTAGAGCGCGTGCCGCCGGCGCTCGGCCTCCGAGAGCTGCGCGACGTAGTGGCGCGAGCCGAGCAGCCCGAGCTCCTCCGCGCCCCACCACACGAACCGGAGCCGGTTGACGGGCCGCGAGCCGGCGAGCGCCTCCGCGACCTCGAGCACGAGGGCCGAGCCGCTGCCGTTGTCGTTCAGGCCGGGCCCGCGGTCGACGCTGTCCAGGTGGGCCCCGGCCACGACGAGGTTGGCGCTGTCGCCGGTCCGGCTCTCGGAGATCACGTTCCGTGCACGCCGCTCTGCGGCGAGCATGTCGGCGCCGACCGTCACGGTCACGCCGGTCGGGCCGGACAGCCGTCCGTTGCGGAGTGCTTCGCCGACCGCGGCGCTCGTCGCGAGCGCGGGGATCATGGCCTGCGGTGCCGTGAGAGTCGCCTGGAAGAGCGCCCGCCGGCCCGCGGTCCCCTCGTTCATCACGACCATCGCGCTCGCGCCTGCTGCAATTGCGTTCTCCAGCTTCTGCCGGAAGAAGCACGTGCCGCGCTGCAGAAGCGCGACGGCGCCGTCCGGGAAAGACGCGAAGTCGCCGGCCTCGCAGCCGCTCGTCGAGGAGTTCGGGGCGGGGCTCGGCACGAGCAGGTCGACCGCGACGACCGGCGCCTGCACGCGGCCGCTTCCCGAGTACAGGAGCGTGCCGTAGTCGCGGTTCGCGCGAAAGCTCCAGGCAG
>DATBET010000170.1:0-22123 GCA_036558885.1 Gaiella sp. | reverse complement strand
CGGTGGCGGCGGCCGTGGCCGTCAAGGTGCCGGCGCTGTTCGGGCTCGACCTGGACGACGACGGCGGTTTCTACATGCGGAATGCGAGCCTCTTCGTCCTACCTCTCCTGACCGGGTACTTCGTGTGGAAGCGCGGGCTCGGGGGCGGCGTCGTGCGCTGGCTGGCGGCGGCCTTCGTCGTGGCAGCCGTGTTCGCCAACGTCTACCCGTTCGAGCCGGAGGGCTCCACCGAGGCGCTCACGGCGCTGCACCTGCCGATCGCGTTGTGGCTGGTCGTCGGCGTCGCGTACGCGGCCGGCCGCTGGCGGCAGGTCGCGGGCCGGATGGACTTCATCCGGTTCTCGGGCGAGCTGTTCGTCTACTTCGTGCTGATCGCGCTCGGCGGCGGGGTGCTAACGGCGTTCACCGCGGCGCTGTTCAACTCGATCGGGATCGACCCCGAGACGTTCATCTCGTCGTGGCTGCTGCCGTGCGGCGCGGCCGGGGCCGTGCTCGTCGCCGCCTGGCTGGTGGAGGCGAAGCAGAGCGTGATCGAGAACATGGCGCCCGTGCTGACGCGCATCTTCACTCCGCTGTTCACCGCCGCGCTGATCGCGTTCCTGGGAGCCGTGTTGTGGACGGGAGGCGGGGTCGACGTCGAACGGGACACGCTCATCCAGTTCAACCTGCTCCTGGTGGTCGTGCTCGGCCTGCTCCTCTACTCGCTCTCGGCCCGAGACCCCCACTCGGCCCCCGGCCTCTTCGACGTGATGGAGGTCGTCCTCGTGGTCTGCGCGCTGCTCGCCGACGCGGTCGCGCTGTGGGCGATCGCCGAGCGCATCGGCGAGTTCGGCTTCAGCCCGAACCGCGTCGCGGCGCTCGGCGTCAACGCGATCCTCCTGGTCAACCTGGCGTGGTCGGCCGTGCTCTACGTCCGCTTCCTCAGAGGGCGCGGGCCGTTCGCGGCGCTCGAGCGTTGGCAGACGGACTACCTGGCCGTGTACGGGGCGTGGGCGGCGATCGTCGTCGTCGTGTTTCCGCCGGCCTTCGGGTTCGCCTAGGCTCGACCCCCGAGCATGAGGCCCGAGCTTGCCGACGCGCTGAGCCGACTGCGGGACGACCTCGCCGGCGTTCGACTCGGCCTGGAGCTGCCGGGCGCCGCGCGAGCGCGGGCCGCCCGGGACGACGTCGTCGGACAGATCGGCGACTACCTGCTCCCCCGGCTGCGGCAGATGGACGCACCCGTGCTGATCGTCGTCGGCGGCTCCACCGGCGCGGGGAAGTCGACGATCGTGAACAGCCTCGTCGGCGCGGACGTGAGCGCGGCCGGCGTCCTCCGCCCCACGACCCGGGGGCCCGCGCTCGTCTGCAACCCGGACGACCGGCGGTGGTTCGAGGACGACCGGGTGTTGTCGCGCCTTCCGAGGAGGACCGGCGGCTCACCTGCGCCGGGCACGCTGCTGCTGGTTCCCGCCCCCGAGGTGCCGTCGGGCCTTGCTCTGCTCGACTCACCCGATATCGACTCCGTCCTGGCGACGAACCGGGCGCTCGCGACGCAGCTCCTCGCTGCCGCTGACGCCTGGTTGTTCGTGACGACGGCTGCTCGGTACGCGGACGCCGTGCCGTGGGAGTTCCTCGCGACCGCGCGGGAGCGGGGAACGGCTCTCGCGCTCGTGCTGAACCGCGTTCCCGACGATGCGGAACGGGAGGTGACGGCGCATCTGCAGGAGATGATGCGAGCGGAGCGCATCGACGCCCTCCTGCTCGTGGTCGCCGAGACGCAGCTCGCAGACGGCCGCCTGCCGAGCTCGAATCTCGCCCCGGTGCGGCGCTGGCTCGACGCGCTGGCAGCGGACGCACAGGCGCGCGCGGACCTGATCCGGAGGACGCTGACCGGCGCGCTGCGCAGCCTTCCCGGCCGCGCGGGCGCGGTCGAGGGGGCAGCCGCCGAACAGCTCGCAGCGGCAGCCGACCTCCGTTCCGAGGCGGACCTCGCCTACGCCTCGGCGCGACAGGAGATCGAGGACGCGCTGCGCAGCGGCTCGCTGCTCCGCGGCGAGGTGGTGGCACGCTGGCACGAGGTCGTCGGGACGGGCGACTTCATGCGCGAGCTCCAGTCGCGGCTTGCTTCCCTGAGAGACCGACTCGCGGCCGCCTTCACCGGCAGGGAGCTGCCCGCCGAGCAGCTTCGTGAAGCCGTCGAGCACCGGCTCGAGGCCGTCGTCCGCGCCGCTGCCGAGCGCGCCGCCGAGCGCACCTCGCTCGCCTGGAGCGAACGTCCTGCCGGGCGGGCCTTCGTGGAGAGCGCACCCGGGCTATCGCGCGCGTCGGACGAGCTCCGCACCGAGACGCGCGAGCAGGTGCGGGCGTGGCAGGGGTACGTGATGGACCTCGTCCGGAAGGAGGGCGCGGCGAGACGCACGACGGCCCGGCTCGCCTCGCTCGGGGTCAACGGCGCGGGCTTCACCGTGATGCTGGCCGTCTTCGCGTCGACCGGGGGACTGACCGGCCTCGAGGCCGTCGTCGCGGGCGGCACGTCCGCCGTGGGCACGAAGCTGCTCGAGGCCCTGCTGGGGGATCAAGCCGTGCGAACGCTCGCCGCCCGCGCGCGAGAGGACCTGGTGGAGCGCGTCGACCGCATCCTCCGCGACGAAGCCGAGTGTTTCGCGGGGTTGCTCGACGACAGTGTCCCGGACGCGCAGTCGATCGCGAGCCTGCACGCGGCGATCGATGCAGTCAGACGAGCCTCGTGAGTCGCGATCTCGACCGCCGCCTGCTCGCGCTCGCCGAGGCCGTCGAGGTCGTGGAGGGCCGCCTCGAGCCCGACGTGGTCGAGCCGGCACGGCGTGTCGTCGCGAGGGCGGGGGCCCGGCTCGGTCTCGGCGTCGAATGGACGGTCGTCGCCCTGGCCGGCCCGACCGGAGCCGGGAAGTCGTCCCTCTTCAACGCGCTGAGCGGCGGCGACACGGCTGCGGTCGGCCGCCGCCGCCCGACCACGTCCGAGGTGCACGCGGCCACCTGGGGCGAGGCATCCGGCCCACTCCTCGACTGGCTCGAGGTGAAGCGGCGGCACCACGTCGACGGCGACGAACTGCACGGCCTCGTCCTCCTCGACCTGCCGGACTTCGACTCGGTCGAGACCGCTCACCGTCTCGAGGTCGACCGGATCGTGGAGCTGGCCGATCTGCTCGTCTGGGTCGTCGAGCCGCAGAAGTACGCGGACGCCGCCCTGCACGACGGCTATCTCCGGCGACTCTCGACGCACGGCGACGCGATGGCGCTCGTGCTCAACCAGGCCGACCTCCTCTCGGCAGGCGGAGCCGCCGGGGTGCGCGGGGACGCGGCCCGGCTGCTCGAGGAGGACGGGTTGCACGACCCGACGGTGCTCGTCGTCTCCGCCCGTACGGGAGCCGGGCTCACGGAGCTGCGCGCTCTCGTCGCAGGGCGGGTCGCGGCGCGGGACGCCGCCACGCGCCGGTTGTGGGCCGACGCCGAGGCGGCGGCGCGAAGGCTCCGGCGCTGGTGCGGTGACTTCCGGCCGGCGGGGGTCGAGGAGGCGGAGCGCAGGCAGCTCGTCGCGGCGCTCTCCGAGGCGGCGGGCGTTCCGCGCGTCGTGGAGGCCGTCGGCGCCGCGCACCGGCACCGGGGGGCGCTCGCCACGGGATGGCCCGTCGTACGCTGGATTCGGCGCATGCGTCCGGATCCGCTGCGCCGGCTCCGCCTCGGCAGGAGCGCCGGCGACGCCGAGCGCTTCGGGCGCACGTCGCTGCCGCCGGCGACCGACGTCCAGCGGGCGCAGATCGCCACGGCGGTGCGTGCGCTGGCGGACGGCGCGAGCGCGGGGCTGCCGACACCCTGGCCGAGGCTCGTCCGGGCGTCGGTGGCGGACGAGGAACGGATTCTCGATCGACTCGACCACGCCGTCGGGAACGCGCGCGTCGAGCCGTCGGCGCCACGCTGGTGGCGGGCCGCGTCGCTCGTACAGCGGCTGCTCGTGCTTGCCGCCGCGGTCGGCGCGCTGTGGATCGGGCTCGCGGGGGTCGCCGGGTCTCTGCGGATCGAGGACGTCGTGCCGCTGCCCGAGCTCGCTGGGGCACCGATCCCGACGTGGCTCGTGCTCGGCGGGCTCGCGCTCGGCCTCCTGCTCGCCTTTCTCGCGCGCCTCGTCGACAACGCCGGTGCACGACGTCGGCAGCGAGGCGCCGAGCGGGCTCTGCGGCCCGGTATCGAGGCGGTCGCGGACGAGCTGGTCGTGCGCCCGGTCGAGCGCGAGCTCGCCGCCCACGAGACCCTGCAGCGGTCGCTCGCCGTCGTTGCCGGTCGCACTAGCCTGTGACCGTGCCGGTCGAGCTGCGGACGCTGACCGACGGCGAGCAGGCGGCCTCGGAGGTCGCCGGCGAGATCGCGACGTTCCTCAACGCCGCCAGCACGAGCCTCGAGCTCGCGCTCTACGACGTGCGGCTCGAGAGCGACGCGGGCGCGCTCGTACTCGCCGCGCTCCTCGCTGCCCACCAGCGCGGGGTGCGCGTCCGCCTCGTGTTCGACGTCGACCATCCGGGGCCGATCCCCGTGCCGCCGCCGCCGGAGTCCCGTCCCGAGGCGATCGAGGCCCTGCCGGTCGACACCCGCGGAATCGCGGGGATCCCCGACCTCATGCACCACAAGTTCTGCGTACGCGACGGGCTCGACGTGTGGACGGGCTCGATGAACTGGACGGAGGACTCGTGGACCCGGCAGGAGAACGTCGTCGTGCGCGTGCTGGGCTCGGAGCGGCTGGCCTTGGCGTTCTCGCTCGCCTTCGACGAGCTCTGGGAGCGCGGCGCGGTCGAGGGGACGGGGACGGTCGAGCCGCGGCCGGTCGACCTGGGCGGCGGCGTCGAGGCGCGCCCCTGGTTCACCCCGGGCCACGGCGACGCGCTCTCGCATCGCGTCGCGAAGGCGATGGGGCGGGCACGCCGCCGGATCCGCATCGCCTCGCCGGTGCTCACGTCGGGGGCGATCCTCGGCACGCTCGTCGAGGTCGTCACGGAACGCCGCTGCGCCGTTCGCGGCGTGATCGACGACACGCAGTCCGACGACGTGCTCCGCCAGTGGGCGCGGAACGGCGTCAGCGACTGGAAGATCCCGCTGCTCGAGACGATCCTCGCGCGGGGCTCGTTCGCGGCGAAGCACTCCACGCCGTGGTCGCCCGACGGCGTCCAGGACTTCATGCACGCGAAGGTCGTCGTCTGCGACGACGTGTCGTTCGTCGGCTCGTTCAACTTCTCCCGCTCGGGGGAGCGAAACGCTGAGAACGTGCTCGAGCTCCGCGATGCCGCTCTCGCCGACCGGCTGGCCGCTTACGTCGACGAGCTGCACGCGCGCTACCCGGCTGCTGGCGACGGGTTGTTACTTGTCAAAGTGAAGTAACGACGCTATACATGTTGAAGTGTCGGTCGAGGCCACGAGCGAGAGCCGCGCGGCGCGGCGTGTGCCGCGCGCCCGCTCGGGGGAGCCGCCGACGCTCGAGCTCGTCCTCAAGCGGAACGCCGTCGAGCGGCTGAAGCGCGAGAAGAGCCCGCTCGGGATCCTCGGCGAGCTCCCCGCGCTGATCGCGACCGGCTACGCGGACATCCCGGAGGAGGACATCGTCCGCATGAAGTGGTGGGGCCTCTACCACGACAAGCCGAAGGTCGGCACGTTCATGCTGCGGATCAAGCTGCCCGCGGGGCGCGTCACCGCCGCGCAGCTCCGCGCAGTCGGCGGGCTCTCGAACGAGCACGGCAAGGGCGAGGGCGAGCTCACGACGCGACAGTCGATCCAGCTCCACAACCTCACCCTCGCCTCGCTCCCGTCGGTGTTCGCGGAGCTCGATCGCGTCGGGCTGACGACCGCCGGCGGCTGCGGCGACGCGGTTCGAAACGTGACCGGCTGCCCGCTCGCCGGAGTCACCCGCGACGAGCTCTTCGACGTGACGCCGGTCGTGGACGAGGTGACGCGCTTCTTCTACGGGAACCCCGACTACTCGAACCTCCCGCGGAAGCACAAGATCTCGATCTCCGCGTGTGCCGAGCGCTGCAATGCGCCCGAGATCAACTGCATCTCGCTCGTCGGCGCCACGCGCGAGGGGGAGCACGGCTTCGCGGTGCTCGTCGGCGGCGGCCTGTCCTCGGTGCCCCGCCTCGCGCGCGACCTCGGCGTGTTCGTGCGCGTCGACGAGACGCTCCCCGTCCTGCGGGCGCTGCTCGACGCTTGGCAGGAGGACCTGCGCTACCGCGTCTCGCGCGTGAAGGCGCGCCTCAAGTTCATGGTCGACGACCTCGGCCCCGAGGGGATGCGCGCCGAGGTCGAGCGCCGGCTCGGGCACGCGCTGCCGGACTTCGAGCTGCCGCCCCATCCCGGCACGCACGCCGACCACCTGGGCGTCGCGGCCCAGCACGACCACGGCGTCGTCGCGCTCGGGGTCCCCGTGCACGTCGGCCTCCTCTCCGGCGACCAGATGGCGGCGCTCGCGGACGTCGCCGAGCGGCTCGGCGGCGACCTGCGCGTCACGCGCCAGCAGAACATCGTCCTCACCGGGGTGCCCGAGGCCGAGCTCGAGGCCACGCGCGCCGCGATCGAGGCGGCGACCGGCCTCTCGTTCGACGCGAACCCGATCCGCGGCGGCTCGATCGCGTGCACGGGCGAGCCGCACTGCAACTTCAGCGTGACCGAGACGAAGACGCGGCTCGACGCGCTGATCGGAGGGCTCGAGCGGCGGTTCGGCGAGGACGTCGCGCCGCTCCGCCTCGCGCTCGACGGCTGCCCGCACGCCTGCGCGCACCACTGGGTCGGCGACATCGGCTTCCAGGGCTCGACCGTGCGGGACGACGAGGGAAAGCGGCGCCAGGCCTACGAGGTGTACCTCCGCGGCGGGCTCGGCGCAGACGCGGCAATCGGACGCGCGCTGTTCCGGCGCGTGCCGACGGACGAGCTGGACCGGGTCGTCGGCGGCCTCGTCGCCGGCTGGCTCGAGGATCGGCTTCCCGACGAGACGTTCCGCGTGTTCTGCGACCGCCTGAGCGACGCCGAGCTCGGCGCGCTCGCCGGCCGCGAGCCGGCCGCGGCACGGGAGGCCGCGTGAGCATCGTCCAGCTGGACGACCTCGAGGCGGGCGAGCTCTCGGTCGAGTTCGAGGGCTGCGAGCCGTGGGAGCTCCTCGAGTGGTCGTTCGAGCAGTTCGGCGAGCGGCTCGCGATCTCGACGTCCTTCCAGGAGGGCGGCGTCGCGCTGATCGACATGGCCCATGCGATAGACCCGGAGGTGCGGATCTTCTCGATCGACACGGGCCGGCTTCCCGAGGAGACGTACGACCTGATCGAGGCGCTGCGCGAGCGCTACCCCGGGCTGCGTCTCGAGCTGCTCCACCCCGACCACGGCCAGGTGCAGCGCCTCGTCGAGCGGAACGGGCCGAACCTCTTCCGTCGCTCGGTCGACCTGCGGCTCCTCTGCTGCAACGTCCGCAAGGTCCAGCCCCTCAACCGCGCGCTCGAGGGACTCGACGCGTGGGTGACCGCGCTGCGCCGCGACCAGTGGGCGTCCCGCTCCGACATCCGCAAGGTCGAGATCGACCACGACCACGACGCGATCGTGAAGCTCAACCCCCTTGCGGAGTGGACGGAGGGGGAGGTCTGGGACTACGTCCGCGAGCACGACGTGCCGGTGCACCCGCTCTACGAGCGGGGCTTCACCTCGATCGGGTGCGCGCCGTGCACGCGCGCGATCGCACCGGGCGAGCCGGCGCGCGCGGGCCGCTGGTGGTGGGAGACGAACGCGCCGAAGGAGTGCGGCATGCACTGCGCGATCGAGACCGGCGGGTTCGAGCACGAGCTCCATGCCATCCTCGGCGACGAGGCAGAGACGTGAGCGCCGCGGTCGCCGTGCGGGGCGAGGAGCGCGAGCTCGCGCTCTCCGAGGTCGAAGCCGTGCTCGCCGCCGTCCCGGAGGGGGGCTACCGGGAGCGGCTCGACGCGATCCACGCCGCGCTCGCGGAAGGTCGCGCGGTCGGCGAGGACGACACGGCCGAGCTCGAGCGGCTCGTGACGATCGCGCTCCAGTCCGGACGCGCACGCGCGCTCTACGGGCCGGGCGGCGAGCAGGCGCTCCTGCGCCTCTACCGGAAGCTGCCCGGCGGGATCGAGGCCCGCGAGAGCGCGGCCGCGGTCACCGAGGCGCTGGGCGGGCTCGAGGGGAAGCCCGTCGAACGGATCGTCCTGACCGCCGTCGGGCCCGGCAGCCACTCGCTCGCCCTGGAGGCCGGCGGCCTGCGGCTGCTCGTCCACCTCGGCCGGGACGGCGCCCGGCTCGCGAGCGTCGAGACGAGTGGCTGAGAAGCGCTACTACCTGGCGTGCCTCGACCTGGAGGGCCGTTCGGTGCTCGTCGTCGGCGGAGGCCCCGTCGCGCGCGAGAAGGTCGCCGGGCTGCTCGAGTGCGGCGCACGGGTGACGGTCGTCGCTCCACGGATCGACCCGGGCCTGGACCGGCCCGACGTCGAGCTCGTGTGGCGGGAGTACCGCACGACCGACCTCGACGGCCGCCTCCTCGTCGTCGCGGCCACCTCGACCGAGGAGGTCAACCAGCGCGTCTTCCGCGACGCGGAGGCGCGTGGGCTCCTCTGCAACGTCGTCGACGTCCCCGAGCTCTGCAGCTTCATCCTTCCCGCGGTGCATCGCCAGGGCCCGATCGCGGTCGCGGTGTCGACGGGTGGTGCGTCCCCCGCGCTCGCCCAGCGGCTGCGCGACGACGTGGCGGCGTTGGTCGGGCCGCGTCACGCCGAGCTCGCGCAGGAGCTGCGCGCGCTCCGCCCGTGGGCGAAGGAGCGCTACCCGACGTACGAGGCGCGCCGCGACTTCTTCCAGGCGCTCGTCGCGGAGCGGCTGGGGTGAGCCGTAGGCTCGACGGAGGCCACCCGGGAGCGGAGGTGCCGGCCTTGCCGGCGCCGGAGCGGGCATGAGCGTCGCGCTGGTCGGGGCGGGCCCGGGCGACCCGGGACTGATCACGGTCCGCGGGCTCGAGCTGCTGCGCGGCTGCGACGCGGTCGTCTTCGACCGGCTCGTCGCCGAGGAGCTGGTCCATGAGGCGCCCGAGGATGCGCTCCGCATCTGCCGCGACGGGCTCGACCAGGAGGCGGTCGACCGGTTGCTCGTCGAGCTCGGCCGCGAGCTCGACGTGGTGCGCCTCAAGGGCGGCGACCCGTTCGTGTTCGGGCGCGGCGGGGAGGAGGCGATCGCGCTCGCGGAGGCCGGGATCGCCGTGGAGGTGGTGCCCGGCGTCTCGTCGGTCGCGGCCGTTCCCGCGGCAGCGGGGATCCCGGTGACGCACCGCGGCGTCTCCGACCGTGTGACGGTCGCCACGGCGCACGCCGCGGACGGCTCGGAGCCCGACTACGAGAGCCTCGCGCGCGCCGGCGGCACGCTCGTCCTCTTCATGGGCCTCGGCCGGCTCGAGGCGCTCGCGCGCGGGCTCGTGGCGGCCGGTCTCTCGCCCGCGACGCCTGCGGCGGTCGTCTCCCGCGGCACGCTCGACGGGCAGGCGACGGTCACGGCGCCCCTCGCCGAGCTGCCGGAGCGCGCGGAAGGCCTCCCGGGACCGGCGCTCGTCGTCGTCGGGGACGTCGTCTCGCTGCGCGAGCGGATCACGCCCGCGGAGGCCCTCGTCGCGTCCTAGGAGACAGCGGCCAGCAGGAACGCGCGCGACTCGCGCAGCATCTCGCGCGCGATCACGAGCCGCTGGATCTCCTGCGTGCCCTCGTAGATCTGCGTGATCTTCGCGTCGCGCATGAAGCGCTCGACCGGGTATTCCTTGACGTATCCGTACCCGCCGAGGATCTGCACCGCCTCAGTCGCGACCTCCATCGCAACGTCGCCGCAGAGGAGCTTCGCCATTGCGGAGGCCTTCGTCAGCTCTGCCTCCGGGACGCCGGCGTCGACCATCTGCCCGAACCGGTAGAGCAGCCCGCGCGCGGCCTCCGTCCTGGTCTCCATGTCGGCGAGCTTCGCCGCGATCAGCTGGTGCTCGGCGATCGGCTTGCCCATCGTCTCGCGCGTGCGCGCGTACTCGAGCGCGTAGTCCGTCGCGCCCTGCGCGATCCCGAGCGCCTGCGCGGCGACCCCCGGACGGGAGCGGTCGAGGATCCGCATCGCGAGCCTGAAGCCGGTCCCTTCTGCCCCGAGCCGGTTCGCCTCCGGGACGAGACACCCTTCGAAGACGAGCTCGCCGGTGGTCGAGCCGGCGACGCCCAGCTTCTCCTCGAGGCGCGCCACCTCGAAGCCGGGGGCGCCCGCCTCGACGAGGAACGCCGTGATCCCCGCGTGGCCTCCGTCGGGGTCGGTCTTCGCGAACACCGTGTAGAGGCCCGCGACGCCGGCGTTCGTGATGAAGCGCTTCGAGCCGTCGAGCACGTACCCGCCGTCGACGGGGCGCGCGGTCGTCCGCATCGCCGCCGAGTCCGAGCCGGAGCCGGCCTCGGTCAGCGCGTACGCGGCGAGCACCTCGCCGGAGGCAAGCCGCGGCAGCCACGCGGCGCGCTGCTCCTCGGACCCGTCGAGCTTCAGCCCGAGCGAGCCGAGCTCCTGGACGGCGAGGATCAGGCCGCTCGTCGCGCAGACCTTCGAGATCTCCTCGATCGCGACGAGCGCGAGCAGCGTCCCCGTCCCGGTGCCGCCCACCTCCTCCTCGTACAGGAGCCCGAAGATCCCCTGCTCGCGGAAGAGCTCGACGACGTCCCAGGGGAACTCGTGCGACGCGTCGATCTCGGCGGCGCGGGGGGCGATCCGCTCCCGCGCCAGGGTGCGCACGAGCTCGCGCAGCTCGCGCTGCTCGTCGGTGAGGACGTCCCAGGGCACGGCCGCCAGTGTACGACCGCCGGCTGCGCCCTTCAGCGCAGCGAGGCGGGCTCGAACCGGCTGACCTCGACGATCTCGTCGGCCGGGACGTTCGCCCTGCGGGCCGCCTCGAAGATCGCGTCCGGCGAGGGGGCCTCGTACAGGCAGTACGTGCGCAGCTTGTCCGCGGAGATGAACGAGAAGAGCCAGTCGACTCCCTCCTCGCCGTTGACCGAGTCGATCGCGCGGACGTCGTCGCCCGTCAGCTCGAGCCGGTCGGCGAACTTGCGCTCGATCACGTAGAGGGGCACGGCAACGCTCCTACGGAGATACCTCGGTCGGGACCAGCCCTCGGCGGAGAGCATAGCCCGCTGCTTCGGTCCGGTTCGCACAGCCGGTCTTACGGAGGATCGAGCGCACGTGGTTTGCGGCCGTGTGCTCGCTGATGTGGAGGGTCCGGCCGATCTCCCGGTTCGAGCGGCCGCGGGCGAGCTCGACGAGGATCTCGAGCTCGCGCGGGCTGAGCCCGTCGGGGAGGCTCGGCGCCGCGTCCAGGCCCGCGCCGAGCTCGGTCGCAAGGCGCAGGAGGGTCGGCAGGCCGATCGTCTGCGCGAGCCCGATCGCCACGCCGAGCTGCGCGCGGGCGTGCGACCTGTCGTCCCTCGCCCCGCGAGCGAGCAGCATCTGCGCGTACGCGAACGCGGTGTGCGCGAGCCAGGTACGCGCGCCGAGCCTCGTGTTCAGCGCGATGGCTGCCTCGAAGTGCGCTTCCGCCCGATCCCATTCGCCGAGCACCGCAGCGGTCGTGCCGAGGTAGCGGTCCATCGCGCCGTAACACGCGACGAGGTGCCCGATCATCACGTTCGACCCCTCGTACGCTGCGAGCTCGCGATAGAGGAGCTCCGCGCACTCCTCGTCACGCAGCGCCGCGCAGGCGTCCGCGAGGTAGACGAGCGACCCGAGCCAGAGAGAGGGACGAAACGCGCCGAGGCCCCCGCTGACGATCTCGCGAAGCTCGCGGCGCGCCTCCGTCTCCATGCCGAGCTCCGCGAGCACCGCCGTCAGACCGGGGCGCCACGCTCCGTCGTGTGACTGGCCGTGGAGGAGCCGGACGACGGGGGCGAGCTCGGGCAGGCGCCCCTGCTCGCGGCGGATGCCGAACATCTGAATCCCGTAGGTGCCGGATGCATCCCTCCCGGTGAGCAGGTTGCCCCACTCCCGCGAGCGCTCGGCAGCCGCTTCGGCATCGGCGAGGTGCCCGTCGCTGAGCGCGAGCGCGCTCGCGTAGTGCTCCGCTACGTGGAACAGGAACGGCTGGCTCACCCGCCGCGCGATCGCGAAGACCTCTGCGAGCGCGTCGCGCGCGGCATGGTGGTCGCAGAGGACGACGTAGGAGGGCACGAGCCACGACACCGCTTCTCCGGCGATGATGTCGTCCCCGAGCTCGTGGCCGATATCGAGGGCCTCGTGAAGCATGCGGTTCACGTCCTCGTTCGTGCTCGAGCCGCGCGCCCAATACGACATCGCGAGCACGCGGCCGAGCGTCAGCCGGTCGCCGCGACGCCGGGACATGGCGATCGACTCGTCGCGCGCGACGGCCGCATCCGCCGACTCGCCGCGGAGGTCGAGCGCACGCGCGAGGCCGCCGAGGGCGCGGCTGCGGAGCTCCGAGTCGTCGGCGGGCAGCGCGTCGACGGCCTCCTCGAGGAGCGCGATCGAGCGTCCGTCGTGGATCCCTGGCCGCCAGCACGCGTCCTCGAAGCCAATCGCCGCCCGCGCGAGCAGCGGGGCGTCGCCGAGCGAGCGGGCCAGCTCGGCCGTCCGCGTGAACGCGTCGAGCGCGGCGTCCGCATGGCCGCCCCGGTTGCACGCGTCGCCCAGCTGGAGCATGACCGCCGCGCGCTCGTGCGGGTCGCGCACGCCGAGCTCGAGCGCGGTCTCGAGGCGCTCCTGCGCCTCCCCGTACGCGAGCGCCGCGATCGCCGACTCGGCGGCGAGCAGATTGTAGGAGACGGCCCGCTCGCTGCCGCCGACGGGCGCTGCGGCGGCGAAGTGGTGCGCGAGCGCTGCGAGCACTGCGCGGCTGTCGCCGCCCGTGTGGCCGTGCTCCAGCGCCTCTGCGACGCGCAGGTGGAGGCCGGCCTTACGCGCCCCCGGCAGACGGTCGTCGACGGCGCGCCGCAGAAGCTCGTGCTCGAACCGGTAGGAGAGCCCCGTAGCGGCCTCCTCGACGAGGAGGCCGCTACGGACGGCCTCGTCGAGCGCCACGGCGAGGTCGGCCTCCCCGCCGCTCGCGGCGCGCCGCACGTCCTCGAGCCCGAAGTCCGCGCCGATCACCGCCGCGAGCTCCAGCGCCTCGATCGTCCCCGGCGAGAGACGTGCGAGCCGCTGGTCGACCATCTCCCGGACGGTCCGGGGGACGCCGAGCTCGGCTTCGGGGCGCACGAGCCGGGCGACCCCGGTACGCGAGTCGATCACGACGGCGTCCGAGTCGACGAGCTCGCGCCAGAGCTCGGTCACGAGGAACGCGTTGCCGCCGGTCAGGTCCTCGATCGCGCCCGCGAGACCCGGCGCCGCGTCGGCCCCGGTCGCGAGCCGGACGAACTCGGCGATCTCCTCCCGGGAGAGGCCACCGAGCCGGATCCGCACGACGCCCTCCGTGCGATAGGCGTCGACGAGCGCTTCGGCGAGCTCCGCCTGCACGTCCGCCTCGGAGTCGCGGAACGTCGCGACGACGAGCATCCGCGCCTCCGCCCCCGAGCGAAGGAGGTGCCGCATCAGCTGGAGCGTCGACACGTCGGCCCAGTGGAGGTCCTCGAGCACCAGCAGGAGCGGCGTCTCGGAGCTGACGCCGACGAGCAGCTCGGTGACCGCGGTGTGGAGGCGGTGGCGCTCCGTGTCCGCGTCGGCCGCGACGGGCGGAGGCAGCTCGCCGAGGCGCGCCGAGAGCGTCGGCAGCAGGCGCGTCAGCTCGCCGCCGCCCGGCCCGATATGCGCCCGCAGGACGTCCGGCTCGACCCGGCGGACGAGCTCCTCGAGGGCCGCTGCGAACGGCCCGTACGGGAAGCCGACGACTCCGTCGCAGTCGCCGTAGAGGACGGTCGCGCCCTCGTCCGCGACGTCGCGCGCGAGTTCCCGCACGAGGCGGCTCTTGCCCGAGCCCGGCTCGCCGGCGACGAACGCGGCGCGCCGGCCCTCCCCGGCCGAGCGGGGCACGAGGGCTCGGAGGGTCGCGCGCTCCTGCGTCCGACCCGCAAAGGCGAACGCGGGCGAGAAGCGGAGCGGGCCCGGGAGAGAGTCGCCGGTGCTCATGCGATGATCAATCTTGATCATTGTGCACCGGCGGACGCTTCGCGAAGTGGGTCAGCCTCGGTCATGACACGGCGCCCGCGCCGCCCTACCCTCGATCGACCGGAGAGAAGCGACAGGAGGAGGACGCATGAGCACGACCGTTTCCGCGCTGGAGAGCGCGCAGGCCGAGCTTCCGAGCTTCGGCGACCGGCTGATCGGGCCCGAGGACCCCCGCTACGACGAAACGCGGGCGCTCTTCAACGCGATGATCGACAAGCGGCCCGCGCTGATCGCGCGCTGCGAGACCGCCGAGGACGTCGCTGCGGCGATCCGCTTCGCCCGCGACCACGACCTGCGCATCGCAGTGCGTGGCGGCGCCCACAACGGCGCCGGCCTCGCGAGCATCGACGACGGCCTCGTGATCGACGTGTCGCCGATGAAGGAGATCTCGGTCGACCCGGCGGCGAAGACCGTCCGTGTCGGCGCCGGCTCCGTGTGGGGCGAGGTCGACGCGGCGACGCAGCCGCACAACCTGGCCGTCCCGACGGGGGTCATCTCCTCGACGGGCGTCGCCGGCCTCACGCTGGGCGGCGGCCACGGGTACCTCGCGCGCCGTCACGGCCTGACCATCGACAGCCTGCTCTCGGCGAAGCTCGTCCTCGCGGACGGCTCGCAGGTCACCGCGAGCGCCGAGGAGCACCCGGATCTGTTCTGGGCGATCCGCGGAGGCGGTGGGAACTTCGGCGTCGCCACCGAGTTCACGTTCCGCGCACACCCGCTCGAGACGATCGTCGGCGGCCCGACGTTCTGGGCGGTCGAGGACGCGGACGAGCTGCTCCGTGCGTACCGCGAGTGGCTGCCGTCCGCACCCCGCAACGTGATGGGCTTCTTCAACTTCCACACGATCCCGCCGGTCAAGGAGGCCTTCCCGGAGGAGCTGCACCTGCGCAAGGTGTGTGGCATCGTCTGGTGCATCGACGCCTCGGACGACGACGCCCAGGCCGCGATGGCGCCGATGCTGTCCGTCGCCGAGCCGCTCCTGAACGGCGTCCAGCGGATGCCGATCGCGGCGCTCAACGGCGCCTTCGACGGCCTCTACGGGCCGGGCGACCAGTGGTACTGGCGCGGCGACTTCGTCCGCGAGATCCCCGACGAGGCCGTAGTGCTGAACCGCGAGTGGAACGAGCGCATGCCGGGCTTCAAGGCCGGCTCGCACATCTATCCCATCGACGGGGCCGTGCAGGACGTGAAGGCCGAGGACACCGCGTGGGCGTACCGCGACGCGACGTGGTCGCAGGTCTTCATCGGCTGCGACCCGGATCCCGCGAAGGCGAACGCCGTGCGCGACTGGACGCGCGGGTACTCCGAGGCTCTGCGGCCGTACGCCGCCGGCGCGGGATACGTCAACTTCATGATGGACGACGAGGGCGAGGGCCGCGTGAAGGCGACGTACGGCTCGAACTACCCCCGCCTGCAGCAGGTCAAGAAGCAGTACGACGGGGAGAACGTCTTCCAGGTCAACCAGAACATCAAGCCCGCCGCGTGAGGCGCCCGGACGCCGGCGGAGCCGGCAGTCCGCTTCAGGGATGTGCCGTTGCGCCCGCTCCAGCGGGCGCAACGCGGTTTGCGGCGTCCGTTCCGCTCCCGTGGAACGGACGCTCGCAGGCCGGTGAGGCCCGGCGCTGCACGGCCGGTCCCCGGGCACCTCCGCGCGCGTAAGGAATCGCGGGGTCGAGGGTTTCCCACGTGAAGGCGGCATTGGGCCGCCGGGCGAAGGAGACCCCAGATGACCCGTTTCGCGAAGCTCGTCCTCGCCGCATCGCTCGCATGCTGTGCGCTCGCAGCGGCGGCCGCCGCAGGCGGGCCCGTCCTCAGGGCAGGCTCCGGCTGCTCCCCTTCGTGCATCGAGTACGCGCTCGTGACGCCGACCGCCACGTCCGCGAGCGTCGAGATCAGGACGAGCGTGCAGGCCTCGGTGACCGTCGAGACGGCGCCGGTCGGCGCGGAGCTCGGCCTCGCGACGGGCCCCGCCCCGCACGACGTCGTCGTGCCGCCGTTCCACACCCTCCGGACCGTTCTCGTTCCCGGCCTCCGGCCCGAGACGACGTACCGCATCGTCGTCCACGCCCGAGACGTGCAAGGCCAGGTCGAGACTCGCTCCGGGACGTTCACGACGCGGAAGGTGAAGGTCGCCGTCGACCTGCCCGACGTCGGTCTCTCGGCCGGGCTCGGCTGCAAGGCCGACTGCCTGGAGCGGGGAACGCTGACGAGCGATCCGCAGGTGCCCGGCCGCGCACGCCTCGAGCTGCGGGCCACCGTCCCCGTGGCGTTCCAGGTCCTGCTCGTCGCGCGCGACGCCTCCGGGCGGCTGCTCGACCAGCACGGCCTCTCGACGGGCTCCGGACGGACGAGCTTCTCGACGACGCTCGACGGGCTGCTCACCGGTACCCGCTACACGGTCACCGCGAAGGCGACCGACGCGGACGGGCACGTCCGCAGCGAAGAGGGGACGTTTGGCACGCGCTCGGCCGACGCGCTCGTCACCGTGCACGCGGTCCGCATCATCGACGACGCCGACAAGGGCTCGAACGCCGGAGAGATCGACCTCGACCTGGTCGCGGAAGGGGATCTCTTCTGGGGCATGGGCTTCCGGCGGATCGACTCCGGCACGACGTTCGCCCCGCGGATGCCCGGCACGAGCCGGCCGGGTGTCTGGACGAGGGTCTCGGTCGACGGGCTGAAGCGGCTGACGCTCCAGGCCGGTGGCACGGAGTGCGACTGGCAGCGGCTCTCGCGCTGCCCGCGCGAGGGCGCGTCGGTCGGCGCCGACTGGGAGGCCTCGGCGACCACGCACGTCGAGCTCGCCGAGGCGTTCCTCGCGGGCGGCTCGCTGCCGCCCGGGTACGGCACGGACCTCCCCGCCGGCCACGACGCGTACGCCGTTTTCGAGACGACGGAGCACAGCCTGAAGTTCCGGGTCTACGCAACCGTGGACGTCGAGGTCGCCTGAGCGATGGATGACCCCAGCGACACGACCGCGATCTCGGTCGACGAGGCGTGGCTCCGGGAGTGGGCCGCCGAGGGCATCGCCGTCCTCGAGCGGCTCCTCGCGGCCCACGCCGCGTTCGCCGAGTTCCTGAGCACGCGTCAGGATGAGGACGATGGCCGTCGCGCCGACACGGACTGACGCCGAGCTCGTCCGGCGCCTCCAGGCGCGCGACCGCAGCGCGTGGGAGGAGCTCTACGCCGAGTACCAGCCGCGTCTGCGGGCATTCGGCTACCGACTCGCCGGGAACGCGCACGACGCCGACGACCTCGTCCAGGAGACCTTCGTCCGCGCCCTGCCCGCGCTCGACAGGCTCGAGCCCGACAGGGTCGACCTCGCCGCCTATCTCTTCGCCACCGAGAGGAACCTCTTCCTCAAGCAGGTCGAGCGCGCGAAGCGGGCGGAGCCCACCGCGGAGGTGCCCGAGCCCGACCTCCCGACCGCGATCGAGGACGACCCCGAGCGGAGCGCGCTCCTGCACCGCCAGCAGGAGGAGGTGCGCATCGCCAACGCGCGCCTCGACCCGCGCCAGCGCCTCGTGCTCGCGCTCTGCGAGCTCGAAGACCGCTCGTACGCCGAGATCGGCGAGCTGGTCGGGCTGAACGAGAACGCGGTCGCGCAGCTCGTCTTTCGCGCCCGCGAGCGCCTGCGGACGGAGCTGCGTCTCGTGCAGGTCGATCCGGAACGCCTGCCGGAGGAGTGCCGCGTGTTCCTGCCGCTCCTCTCCCAGCACCTCGACGGCAAGCTGCGCGGGCCGAGGCGCGAGACGACGCTCGCGCACCTCGACGGCTGCGAGCGCTGCCAGGGCGCGCTCGCCGACATGCGCGAGGCCAAGCGCCGCTATCGCGCACTGCTCCTCCCCCCGCTCGGCATGTCGACCGAGGAGGCGCGCGCGGCGACCGAGGCCGACCTCGAGCGCGCCGGCTACTGGCGCCCGAGAGGGCGGGGCGCACGGCTTGCACGTCCGCGGGGCGCGACCGCGGTCGTCGTCGCAACGGGCGCCGCGGCGCTTCTCGTCGCGAGCGGCGTCGGCACCGCGACGCTCCTCGGGCGGACGACGCGCGGCGCGACCCCGGCTCCTGTCACCGTCTCCGCCTCGAAGCCGACGTCGACACCGGCGACGACGACGCCGAGCACCTCGGTGCTTTCTCCTGCGCGCCCCGGGACGGCCAAGGTCGTGACGAAACCGAAGCCCCCCGTCGCGCCGTCGCACGGGCAGACGACCTCCAAGGAGACGGCGACGACCGACGCGGCGCCGACCGAGACCCAGCCGACGGTGGCCGCCTCGCCGGGCACGCAGAGTTCCGCGGTCACGACGCAGCCTCGTCGCCCTCCGGCGGAGCCGAAGCCGAAGCCGAAGCGCACGCCGCCACCACCTCCCGGAGCGACAACGGCGGCCACGGTGACGTTGACGGCGCCGACTCCCCCGGCGACGCAGACGACTCCGCCGCCGGGGACGACGCCTCCTCCGCCGCCGCCCGACACGCTCGCGCCCGGCGTGAGCTTCACGGCGACGCCGCCGCCGAGTTCGACGTCGCGCTCGGCGCGATTCGAGTTCACGGCGAGCGAGGCGTCCGTGACGTTCCAGTGCTCGCACGACGACACGCCGTTCGCTGCGTGCGCGAGCCCGCACACGGTCGAGGACGCCGGCATCGACGACCACTCGCTCGCAGTGCGCGCAACCGACGCTGCGGGCAACGTCGGAGCTCCCGCCGTCGCACGGTGGACGGTCACCGCGCCCTTGCCGGATCTCGTCGCCGTCCTCGCGAACGCGAAC
Source organism: Gaiella sp. (assembly GCA_036558885.1). Lineage (GTDB taxonomy): Bacteria > Actinomycetota > Thermoleophilia > Gaiellales > Gaiellaceae > Gaiella. Next base: position 3,188 of record DATBET010000170.1, on the reverse strand, counting down.
GTCACGGTCACCAACGCCGGCGAGGCGCCTGCGGGCACCTCGATCGTCCTGGTGCAAGGAGTGGGCGCGTTCACGATCCCGGGCCTCGGCCCGGGGCAGTCGGCCACGCGCACCTACACGTGCAAGAGCGGCACGATCACCGCGATCGCCGACGAGACGAAGCTCGTGACGGAGTCGGACGAGGGCAACAACACCGCAACGCGCGCGGTGACGTGCCTCGGCTTCACGTAGCTACGGCAGCGCGGGAGCCCAGAGCCGCGAGAGGAACACGGCGCCCGTCAGCGCGAGCGCCGCGGCGGCGACGACGAGGAAGGTCACCTCGGTCCGCTGCCTCGCACGCCCGAGCCGCGAGCCGAGGTCGTCGTACGCCGATGTGAGCGCTCCTGCCGAGCGGGCCGCGAAGTACTCGCCGCCCGTCGTCTCCGCGATCGCGCGCAGCGTCTCCCGATCGGGTGTCCGCGCGAAGCCGAAGACGCCGCCTCCGTCATCCGGGTCGTCCGTGCCGAGCGCCACGGTGTACACGGGGATGCCCGCGCGTGCCGCCTGCGCGGCGCCCGCCTCCGGCGGCAGGATGCCCTGGAACTGTCGGCCGTCCGAGAGGAAGAGGATCGTCACGCCGGGAATGCGGCCTGTGGGCGCGGGCGCCCCTGCCCCGGCGCCTTCGCTGAAGGTGTCCCGTGCAAGCTCGACCGAGCGCGCGAGCGCGTCGCCGATCGCGGTGCCGCCGCCGCCCGACCCGAACGGGTCGATCGCGTCCACCGAGCGGTGGAGCGCCTGCCGGTCGTGCGTCGGGAGGGCCGCGACCGTCGGTTCCCCGGCAAAGGTCACGAGCCCCACGCGGAGGCGGTCCGGCACGCGGTCGAGGAAGGCGCGCGCCGCCGCCTTGGCCGCCTCGAGCCGGGAGGGTGCGATGTCGGTCGAGAGCATCGAGCGAGACGTGTCGACGACGAGCAGGACCGTGGCGTTCTCGACCGGCCGCACGCGGTTCACGTGGGGTCGCGCGAGCGCGAGGCAGAGCAGGCCGAGCACGCCGAGCAGAAGTCCGGCGACGGCCCACTCGCGGCGTCCCGGGAGCCGTGGCGCGACAGCGCGGAGGACCTCGACGTTCGTGTAGCGGACGGCGTAGCGAGGACGCCGACGACGGGCGAGCACGTATCCGGCGAGCAGCGCCGGCAGGAGCGCGAGGGCGAGCAGCGCCAGTGGACGGTCGAAGCTCAATCGATCCTCCGTACGGGATCCGATCGTAGCGTCCGGGTGGTCGACTCCGGCCCGTGTCCGAGCCTCTACGCTGGCGCGCGTGATCCTCACGAACGGCGTGATCCGCACGATGGACCCGTCGCTGCCGACGTGCGGGGCGCTCGCGATCGCCTGCGACCTGGTCGTCGGCGGAGTGGGCGCGCACGAGCTCGCGCTGCCGACGCCGGAGCGCATCGACCTCGGCGGGCGCTGCGTCCTGCCCGCGTTCACCGACGCGCACGTCCATTTTCCGACCTGGTCGCTCGCCCGCCGCGACGTGCAGCTGGACGGCGCGGCATCGCTCGCCGAGGCCCTGGCGCGCGTCGGCTCGCATCCGCGTCACGGGACCTGGCTGCGCGGCACCGGCTGGCGCGACGCGGCCTGGGCTGAGCACCCCACCCGCGAGCCGCTGGACGAGGTGACGGGCGAGGCGCCTGCGGCGCTCTGGTCGAAGGACTACCACTCGTTGTGGCTCAACAGTGCCGCCCTTGCCCGAGCCGACGGAGACCTCGAGGTGCCGGGCGGGGTCGTCGAGCGCGACGCCGTCGGGGCGCCGACCGGGATCCTCCGCGAGGAGTCGGCCTGGCGCTTCAGAGACCGCTTCGTGACGGTCGCCGAGGACGAATGGGTCTCCGCCACGCGCGAAGGGATCAAGCTCGCGAACAGCCGGGGCGTCGGCGCGGTGCACGACAAGGATGGCTGGCTCGGCGCGCAGGCGATCTTCGCACGGATCCACGAGCGCGAGGGCCTGACGCTGCGGGTGTGGCAGTCGCTCCCGTACGACCGCACGGGCGAGCTCGCAGCGCTGCGGCTCCGCTCGCGGCTGGGGGACGACTACCTGCGGCTCGGGTACCTCAAGGCCTTCATGGACGGGACGCTCGGCTCGGAGACGGCGTGGCTGCTCGACGGGCGCGGAGTGGTGCTGACGAGCGGCGAGGAGCTCGCGGAGATCATTCGCGCCGCCGCGGCCGCCGGCTGGCCCGTCGCCGTTCACGCGATCGGGGACCGCGCCAACCGGGAGGCGCTCGACGCGTTCGCGGCGACGAGGGACGTGTGGGCGCCGCTCGGCCTGCGGCAGCGGATCGAGCACGCGCAGTGCCTCGACCCGGCCGACCTCCCCCGGTTCGCCGAGCTCGGGGTGGCGTGCTCCGTCCAGTTCAGCCATGCCCCCTCCGACAGGGACCTCGCCGAGCGGTTCTGGGACGACCGGCTCGACGGGGCGTATGCCTTCCGGTCGCTCCTCGAGAGCGGCGCGGTCGTCGCGAACGGCTCCGACGCGCCGGTCGAGGAGCTCGACCCGCTGGCCGGGATCGCGGCGGGCGTGCGGCGGACGATCGACGAGCGTCCGGCCTGGCGCCCGGGGGAGGCCGTCACCGTCGAGCAGGCGCTCCACGCGTCGACGGTCGCCCCCGCCTGGCTCGCGGGAGACGAACGGCGCCGCGGGACGCTCCTCCCCGGGCGGCTCGCGGACCTCGTCGTGCTCGACCGCGACCCGGTCGCCTGCGAGCCCGACGAGCTGTCCTCGCTGCAGGTCGTCGCGACGATGGTCGGCGGCCGCTGGGTGCACAACCCGCCGCCCTGGGACTGACCGCCCTACGGAAATCCGTATGCCGTCCGGCCAGGATGCTCCCTACACTTCGAACATGGCCACACAGGCCGAGACGACGCGCACGATGCTCCCCGTCCACCAGGCGGGGGAGTGCTCCGTGGCCGCGGCGAGCGAGATCGTCGGGTCGAAGTGGACGGTGCTGATCGTGCACGACCTGTCCGAGGGCCCGCGCCGCTTCACCGAGCTCGAGCACGCGTGCGCCGGGATCAGCCCGCGCACGCTCGCGGAGCGCCTGCGCTGGCTCGAGGCCGAGGGCATCGTCGTCCGGCGCAGCTACGCGGAGTCGCCGCCGCGCGTCGAGTACGAGCTGACCGGGAAGGGCGCCGCCCTCCAGCCCGTGATC
>DATBET010000169.1:0-27825 GCA_036558885.1 Gaiella sp. | reverse complement strand
CCATCTTTCTAGTTGCCAGTACGGCAGCCCGCGGCGATCTGTGTGCCCTGCCACGCTCACGGGTTGTTCGTGCTGTGCGTACCTCCGACTCGGCGGTCGCTCCGCCAAAGCGGGTCGGGTGCGCAGTGGGTCGACCGTGACGCGCACGAAGCCTTCGTGCAACGTGCTTCATTCATGTGCCGCTGACGTTCACGCGGGCGGCTCGTGCTGGTCGTGGAACAGCGGCCGTGATAACAGTCGCTTCCTCGGCGCTGCTCGCAGTGGAGGACTTCTCCGCCGTCAGGGGAACATTCAGCGGCACGTAATCCGCCAAGGAGTTGAGTCATGGAAAGCACGCACGAGCGGCGGTTCGCGATCGTGGGTGAGGGCAGCCTCTTCGACGGGGCCGCGTACTGGGCCACCCTGATCGGCGTCTACCTCATGGTCGGCGGCCTCATGCTCTACTCGGGCAAGGAAAAGCTGTTCGACGACGACGGGAACGCGCCCGCGGGGATCAAGGAGCAGTTCAAGGGAACGTTCATCGACACGTTCCCCGGCACCGACGCGGCCTGGGTGATCCTCGGGATCCTCGAGTTCGCCGTCTTCGTCCTGCTGGTGGCGAGCCTCCTGCGGCTCGAGTTCTTCCCACACAAGGACAAGGGTCTCCTGCAGGTCGGCCTGGCGGTGGCGCTACTCGCGTTCGGGTGCATGGCCTTCGGCCAGACCGCGACGAAGCAGTACGCCGGCACGGCCCAGCTGTACACGTACTTCGCCTCGACGGCCGTGATCCTCATCCTGGTGAGCCTGATGCCGCCGAACAGGTCCGACCGCTGGCTCGGTGGAACCGGATCGGGTGGGTCGAGCGACACGTAGCAGGGAGCCGGGAGGAGAGGAAGGCCGCGGGATCGGACCACAGCCCGACGAAGGCGACGACCAGATTCGAACTGGTGTACGAGGCTTTGCAGGCCTCTGCCTAACCACTCGGCCACGTCGCCCGGGTAGCCAATCGTAGCCCGGCCCGCCGCGACGGCTCCGACGTCGGCGGCCCGGTGTCGCTCTATGATCACCGAGCGGGGACGGCTTCGCGAGGAGGGTATGACCGGGGTCGAGCAAGGGCTGGGTTCGGCGGAGGCGGCCCCGACGCGCTTCGACAATCCCGAGGCATATATCCCGGGCGACCGGCGGCTGGCCCTCGCCGCGGGGGTCGAGATGCGGGACCGCGTCGAGGGCGCGGCGCTGTTCGCCGACATCTCGGGCTTCACGACGCTGACCGAGGCACTCGTGGAGGAGCTGGGGCGTCAACGGGGCGTCGAGGAGCTGACCGCGAGCCTGAACGGCGTCTTCCATGCGCTCATCGGCGAGCTCCACCGCTACGGCGGGGACGTCATCTACTTCAGCGGCGACGCCGTCACGTGCTGGATCGACGGGGACGACGGCACGCGTGCGACCGCCTGCGCGCTCGCGATGCAGTCGACGATCGAGCGGGTCGGGCAGCTCGTGACTCCCGCCGGCTCGAGCGTCCGCGTCGAGCTGAAGGTCGCGGTCGCGGTCGGCGGGGCGCGCCGCTTCCTCGTGGGCGATCCCGACGTGCAGCTGATCGACGTGCTGGCGGGGCATCTGATCGACACGCTCGCCGCGGCCGAGCACGTCGCGCGACGTGGCGAGGTCGTTCTCGCGCGCTCCGCGCGGGAGGCGCTCGGCGACCGCGTCGAGATCGCCGAGGAGCGCCTCGACGACGCGGAGGAGACGTGTGCGGTCGTACGGCGGCTGACGGCCCCCGTCGAGGTCGCGCCCCTTGCCGTGCTCGACGAGCCGCTCGACGACGACGTGGTCGCGAAGTGGCTTCTGCCGCCCGTCTACGAGCGGATGCGGACCGGTCGGGGCGAGCTGCTGGCGGAGCTCCGTCCGGCGATCCCGGTGTTCGTGCGCTTCGGCGGCATCGACTTCGATGCCGAAGACGCAGTCGCGAGGCTCGACGACTTCGTCATGCAGGCGCAGCGCGTCTTCGCCGATCAGGGCGGGAACCTCCTCCAGCTGACCGTGGGCGACAAGGGTGCGTACCTCTACGGTGTCTTCGGGTCTCCCGTTGCCCACGAGGACGACGCGGTGCGCGCCATGAACACGGCCCTCGCACTCCGCGACCTCGAGTCGCTGACCGCGGCGACGGGCATCCAGATCGGCGTCGCCCAGGGCAGGCTGCGGAGCGGCACCTACGGTCACGATCTGCGGCGGACGTTCGTGTGTCTCGGTGACGCGGTGAATCTCGCCGCACGCCTGATGTCGGCCGCAGGGCCGGGGGAGATCTACGTCGCCGACGGCGTCCGGCAAGCCGCCGGAGACATGTTCGGGTGGGAGACGCGGCCGACCTTCACGCCGAAGGGGAGGTCCGAGGCCGTCACGCCCTACGCGCTCGTCGGCGTCACGGGGCGCGCCCCGGTGCGCGAGATCCGACATCGACTACCAATGTTCGGGCGGGCCGAGGACCTCGGGCACCTGCTGGCGCGGCTCGACGAGTCGGTCGCGGGCACCGGTCGCGTCGTCGGGGTCGCGGCAGAGGCCGGCGTCGGAAAGTCGCGGCTCGTCGCAGAGCTCGTGCGGACCGCTCGCCGCCGTGGCGAGCGGGTGGTAGTCGGCGAGTGCCACGCCTACGGAGCCACGACGGGCTACCTCGCCTGGCGCGAGATCTGGCGGACGCTGCTCGGGCTCTCCGACGACGATTCCGAGGACGCGCAGGTGACGCGGCTCGCGGAGGAGCTGCGCGCGGTCGACTCCGCGCTTGTTCCACGCGCGCCGCTGCTCGAGCCGGTGCTCGGCCTCACTTTGCCCGACAACGACTTGACCGCGTCCCTCGACGCGAAGGTCCGCAAGGCGTCGCTCGAAGGCCTGCTCGTGACGTGCCTGCGCGCGCGCGCGGCGCGTCGCCCGCTCGTTGTCGTGCTCGAGGACTGCCAATGGCTCGACGAGCTCTCGCGCGACCTCGTCGTCGAGGTGTGCCGGGCGATCGCGTCGGAGCGCGTGCTCGTCGTTCTCACCTACCGCCCGCACTCGGACGTCGGGGACCACTTCGGGGTCGAGCAGCTGCCGTACTTCGACGAGCACGCGCTGACGCTGCTCGGCGACGACGAGATCGGCCACCTCGTGGCGGCCAAGATCGCGCAGATCCTCGGCAGCGAGGTGACCCCCTCCGAGGCCCTCGTCTCGCTCGTCGGCCGCCGAGCGGAGGGAAACCCGTTCTACGTCGAGGAGCTCCTCAACTACCTCGTGGGCAGGCACGTGGATCTGGACGACGAGGCCGCGATCGCGGGGGTGGAGCTCCCCGACAGTCTCCATACGCTCGTCCTCAGCCGCATCGACACCCTCGCCGAGCGGCCGCGGAGCACCCTGAAGGTCGCGAGCGTGCTCGGCCGGTCGTTCCGGGCGGCGCCCCTCCCCGACGTGTACCCCGATCTCGGCGGCGCGGACGACGTGGCCGCGAGCCTCGACGTGCTGCGCTCGGCCGATCTCGTCTCCCTCGACGTCGAGGCGGAGGGGTCCTATCTGTTCCGGCACGTCGTCGCCCAGGAGGTCGCGTACGAGAGCATCCCGTACGCGATTCGTGCGTCGCTCCACGAGAGCACGGCGCGCGTGATCGAGCGCGAGGGGCCCGCCGCGGTCGAGCTGCAGCTCGACCTCCTCGCTCACCACTACTGGCGGTCCGAGAACGGCGAGAAGAAGCGGGAGTACCTCGACCGCGCGGGCGCCGCGGCACGCGCCGCATACGCGAACACGGCGGCGATCGACTACTTCGCGCGGCTCGCGACGCTCGAGGACGGCACCGAGCGCGCGAGCGTCCTCCTTCGGCTGGGGGAGGTGTTGGAGCTCACCGGTGCCTGGGCGCGGGCCGCCGAGGCGGACGAGGAGGCGCTCGCGCTCGCATCCTCGGGCGGCGACGCGGCGGTCCAGGCGAGGGCGGAGACTGCGCTCGCCGAGGTGGCGCGCAAGACCGGCGCGTTCGACGAGGCCGAGGAGCGGCTGGCACGCGCGAGAGCGATCGTCGAGGAGACCGGTGACGACGCCGGCCTGGGCCGCGTGCTGCACCTGACGGGAACGATCGCCGCTCAGCGCGGCGACTACGACGTCGCGCGGCAGCGCTATCTCGAGAGCCTCGAGGTGAGAGAGCGATTGGACGACCGTGCCGCGATGGCGTCGTTGCTCTCGAACCTCGGTGTGGTCGCCGAGTACGAAGGCGACTACGCCGCCGCTCGGGCCAGTCACGAGCGGGCTCTCGAGCTGCGCAGCGAGATCGGCGACCGCTGGGCGCTCGGCGTCTCGCAGACGAACCTCGGGATGATCGCCTCGCTCCAGGGCCACCTCCAGGAGGCGCGGGAGCGGTTCGAAGAGTCCATCAGGCTCAATCGCGAGGTCGGTGACGCGTGGATGGTCGCGATCGGGCTCAACAACCTCGGGAACGCTGCGCGCGACCTCGGCGACCTCGACGACGCGCGCGGGCACTACTCGGCGAGCCTCCACGCGTACGAGGCGTACGACGACCGGTGGGCGCTCGCGCACCTGCTCGAGGACGTCGGTCGGCTCGCGGTTCTCGCGGGAAACCCTGGCGACGCGGTCCGGCTCGACCGGGCCGCTCTCTCGCTCCGCCACGAGATCGGCGCGCCCCGTCCGCCGGCACTCGAGAAGGAGCTCGCCGCCGCCTTCGACGGCGCCCGGACTTCGCTCGGCGCAGAGGCCGGGTCGATCGCGAGCGAGGGGGGAGAATGGACGCTGGGACAGGTGGTCGCCTGTGCCCATGGGGTGTGCATGGTCACAGGCACTTGACGGACGGCACCCGACCGGCATACCGTGCTTTCGCGGTGATGGGGGTCTTGCTGTTGAGGTGGGGCCGCGTGGCGAGCATGGCGATCCTCGCGGTCGTCCTCGCCGGGCTCACTGCTGCCACGGCGCTCGGTGATCCGCCCTCGCTCAGCGGCACCCGCGTGCAGATCGCGCCGCCGAACGCCGAGACGCCGGTCGACCTGAGCGCGTTCGGAACGGAGGACTGGGCGGTCTGGGGAGTCGGGCCGAGCACGTCGCTCGCGCCGGACCAGCGCAAGGCCGGCGGTACGGCGATCAGCGCGCTCACCGACATCCCGGCGCCGTCGGCGCCGCTGCGCGGGCTCGGCCAGTTCGGCCCGCCGAGCGAGACGCACCCCTTCACGTTCTCGTGGACGAACGGCGCTCCGACGGCCTCGGTGACCGGAGTCCGCACGGGGATCCAGCACGACGGCCAGCCCGTCGCGGGCGCGAACGGCGCGGGCTTCGCCTTCACGGTGCCCGCCAGCACGACGACCCGGACGCTCAAGATCTGGGTCGCGCTCAACCGCGCGGCGGGGCAGCTCACCGCTGGGCTCTCGGACGGCTCGTCTCCGGCGTTCGTCGACGACGTCAACATCGGCGTCGGCGACTTCATCGGTCAGGTCTACACCATCACGTACGCGGCCGCGTCGGCCGGGCAGACCCTGACGGTGACATGGAAGGAGACCGGGGCGAACTGCCCGGGATTCGGGTGCGACAACGTCTCCCTGCACGCGGTCGCGTTGAGCGGCGGCAGCAGTGGCGCCTCGACCACGCCCACACTGATCCGCGCGGTCCCGAACGGCGGCGGGACGACCGTCATCGGACGCGTCGACGGCGGCGGCGCGAGCGCCGACCTCACGTTCCTCTCCAGCGCGACCTGCGCGAACGGGGATCTCGGTGGCACGCCGACGTCGATCGGGGCCGTGACGGCGCCGCTCGACGCGAACGGCTACTTCAGCGTCGGGGTCGCGAACGTCCCGAATCTCAGCTTCGTCGCGGCCCGTATGACGAGCTCGACGTCGACCTCCCCGTGCGTGGTCGCGAAGGCGGCCAACGACTCCTGGCCGGCCGCTCTCGGGCTCAGCGGCAGCGGCACGCTGACGACGCAGGACGTCATCGACAGCCCGGGCCAGTCGCGCTGGTACGCGTTCGACGTCCAGCCCGGGAGCGAGCTGCGGGTGCTGGTGAGTGGGCTCCCGGCCGACTACGACGTCGCGCTCTTCAAGGACATCTCGCAGGCGTACACGACGCTCACCACGCCACAGGACCTGACCCGGCTCAGCGCCGAGTACGCGCCGAGCGTCTTCTCGCCGAGCGTCTTCAGCCCGTCGGTGTTCAGCCCGAGCGTCTTCAGTCCTGATGCGTATTCGCCGAGCGTCTTCTCGCCGAGCGTGTTCTCGCCCTCGGTGTTCAGCCCGTCGGTGTTCTCGCCGAGCGTGTTCAGTCCGTCGGTGTTCTCGCCGTCGGTGTTCTCGCCCAGCGTCTTCAGCCCGAGTGTGTTCTCGCCGAGCGTGTTCAGTCCGTCGGTGTTCTCGCCGAGTGTGTTCTCGCCGAGCGTCTTCAGCCCGGAGGCGTTCGCGAGCGCCCAGACGCGCAGCCTCGTCGCTGTCTCGGCGACGCCCGGCACTGCCGACGAGAGCGTCGTCGCGAACACCTGGAACAACACCGGCCGGTACTACGTTCGCGTCTCGAGCCGGTCGGGCGCCTTCTCGACAAGCGGTGCCTACCAGGTGAGCGTGACGCGCGGCTCGACGACCTGCCCGGTCACGATCGCCGACACCGGCTCCCCGCCCGCCTCGGCGCCGGCCGCGGGAGTGAAGACCGTGTTCCTGACGTACCCGTCGCGCATTCCCGGCACGGCGGCCGAGAAAACGACGCTCGCAACAAAGCTCGCGACGCTCGCGGCCCGCCCCGAGGTGGGCGGGGTCGTGGTCGACCTCTCGCAGGACCCCCGGATCGCCGCCCTGACGAGCCAGGCCGACGCGAACAATGCCTGCCCCTTCGCGAAGAACCTGCTGGCCGAGGCGATCAAGGACGTCGTCGACTCGTATCGCGCGAACAATCCGCTGCGCTACGTCACGATCGTCGGGGGAGACAACGTCGTCCCGTTCTTCCGATCGCCGGACGAGAGCCTGCTCGGCCAGGAGTCCGGATACTTCCCGCCCGTCGGGTCGACGACGTCGTCCGAGTCCAGCCTACGGCTCGACTACGTCCTGAGCCAGGACGCATACGGATCGAAGACGGGCGTATCGCTCCGCTCGACGACGTTCCCCGTGCCCGACCTGGCCGTGGGCCGCCTCGTCGAGACCGCCGCGGACGCGAGCGGGATGATCGACGCCTACCTCGATGCGAACGGCGTCGTGACGCCTACGTCGTCGCTCGTGACCGGGTACGACTTCCTCGCCGACTCGGCGAACGCGGTGAAGACGGAGCTCCAGGCCGGGACCAACGCGACACCCGACACGCTGATCACCGCGAAGGACGTCTCGCCTCAGGACTCGCGCTCGTGGACGGCGACGCAGCTCCGCTCGCAGCTCCTCGGCTCCGCGCGGCACGACGTCGTGTTCCTCGCCGGCCACTTCAGCGCGAACAGCGCGCTCGCGGCCGACTTCTCGACGAGCGTGCTCACGACGGAGCTCGACAGCGCGTCCACCAACCTGAAGAACACCCTCGTGTTCAGCGCGGGCTGCCACTCGGGCTACAACCTCGTGGACGGCGACGCGGTGCCCGGGGTGACGCAGACCCTCGACTGGGCTCAGGCCTTCGCGCGGAAGCAGGCGACGCTCGTCGCGGGCACGGGCTACCAGTACGGCGACACGGACTTCCTCGAATACAGCGAGCGGATCTACCGGAACTTCGCCCAGGAGCTGCGCACCGGGACCGGTGCCGTGAGCGTGGGCGAGGCCCTCGTCCGCGCGAAGCAGCGCTACCTCGAGACGACACCCGACATCCGCGGGATCCACGAGAAGGCGCTGCTCGAGGCGGCCGTCTTCGGCCTGCCCATGTTCTCGGTGAACATGCCGGGCTCGCGGCTCTCGCCGCCCGGCGCCACCTCGATCGTCGGCGCGCTCTCCGGCTTCGGCACCGATCCGGGGGCGACCCTCGGGCTTCGCTCCGCGGACGTCACCGTCCCGGTGAGCACCACGGCGAAGCCGGTGCCGCTGACGAACCTCTCCGGCGGGACGCTCACGGCGACGTACTACGAGGGGCCGGACGGGGTCGTCACGAACCCCGCCGAGCCCGCCATCCCCCTGAAAGTCGTGGACGTGACGCCGCCCGACGGCTCGGTCGTCCTGCGCGGCGTCGGATTCCGCGGAGGCGCCTACGCGGACTCCACCGTCGTCCCGCTCACCGGGGCGCCGACGACCGAGCTGCGCGGCGTGCACGTGCCGTTCGTCTCGCCGGTCTTCTTCCCGATGCGGCTCGCGACCGTCAATTACTTCGACGTGCTCGGCGGCGGGACGCGGACAGGGCTGCTCGTCACCCCGGCTCAGCACAGGGCGCTCGACGTCGCCGCCGGGACGAGCACGCTCCGCCTCTACAGCTCGCTCGATCTGCGCCTCTACTACAGCGGCTACCTCGGCACCGCGGCGCTCTCGGCCGCGCCGGACGTCACGAACGTGGCGGCGGAAAGCACCGGCACGCAGGTCGAGTTCTCGGCGCATGTCTCGGGCAATCCGGCTGCGGGCATCCAGCAGGTGTGGGTCACGTACACGGGCCACGGCCCCAGCAGATGGGACACGCTCGACCTCGTTCAGGACCCCGTCGACTCCACGCTCTGGACGGGCACGCTCAGCGTCGCGACGCCGGCCAATCTCCGCTTCGTCGTGCAGGCGGTGAACGGGCTCGGCCTCGTCACGCTCGACGACGCCCTGGGCGCGTATCACCGCGTCTCGGGCGCGTCGACGACGCCGCCGCGAGCGACGACCTTGCAGCTCCAGTCGCCGCCGACCTCGGGGGTGTTCGGCTCGTCCAAGACGGTCTCGGCGAAGCTGCTCGACGGCAGCACACCCCTGGCGGGGAAGAGCGTGTTCGTCTCGATCGGCTCCTCGTCCCAGATCGGCGTCACCGGCGCGGACGGTGTCGCGACGGTCACGATCCCCGTGAACGCGACGCCGGGCGCCGCGCAGCTCAAGGCGAGCTTCGCCGGCGACGACGCCTACCTTCCCTCCGACGATTCCTCCGGCTTTGCCGTGTCCAAGGCGCAGACCGCGCTCTCGGCGTTCACGTCGCAGCTCTCCGCCGTCACGGCGGGCGGCGGGAGCGGCGTCACCACCACGCTGACCGCCGACCTCGGCGGCAAGGCCACGCCGCTGCTACAGCAGACGGTGACGTTCACGCTGACCGGTCCGACGTCGAAGACCTACTCCACGATCACCGATTACCTCGGCCGCGCCGCCTTGCCCTCGACCGGGCTTGGGCCCGGCACCTATTCGGTGACCGCCAAGTTCGTGGGCGACGAGACCTACAGCGCCGTGACGCGGAGCGGAGGCACGCTCGTCGTCTCGCCGTTCGTCGGATTCCTGTTCCCGATCGACAACCCGCCGAACGTGAACACCGTGAAGGCGGGGCGGCTCATCCCGTTCATCTTCTCGCTCGGAGGCAACCGCGGCACCGCGATCCTTGCGCCCGGCTCGCCGGTCGTCACCGTCGTCGGCTGCAAGACCGGGACGCCGCTCCACGAAGTCGGGCAGCCGCCGACCAACACGCCGACGATCGTCGGTTTGCACTACGTCGCGCTGTTGAAGGCCTATGTGTACGTCTGGAAGGTGCCGAGCACGCTCGCGGGCAAGTGCGCGACGTTCGATCTACGGCTGGTCGACGGCACCAGCCACGTCGCGCAGTTCAAGGTTCGGTAGCGACCACCGTCTCACGCCTCGCCTTGCGAGAATCGCCGCGTGGCGGCCGACCTCCTCTCCCGCGCGCGCGAGCTCGAACGGCGGGACGCGGAGATCGCGCACGACCTCGACGTGCTGGCGGACATCGCGGAGCGTGCGGGCGCGACGCGGACGCGCGCGTCGGAGGTGCAGTCGGCGCTCGACGGGTTGCCGAGCGAGCGAGCGGAACTGACGCGCCGGGCCGATGCAGCGCAGGCCGAGGCCCTCGCCGCACGTGGTGCCCTCGCGTCGGCCGAGGCCCGGATCGCCACCCTCGCGCGCGGACGACGCCGCAAGCAGGACGAGCTCGACCGGGCGGAGCGCGAGGCCAGGACCGCAGCGCAACGCGTCTTGGACGCGGAGTCGGGAGTCGGACGACTTGCCGACCAGCTCGAGGAGCTGCGGGCGTCCGAGCCCAGACTCCGCGTAGAGGGGGCGGCGCTCGTCCGCGAGGCCGCCGTCATCGCGGGCGAGCTCGCGCGGCTCCCGCGGACCCCCGCCGCAGAGGGGCTCGAGCCGGGCGAGACGCTCGCCGGGCTCGAGCAGTGGGGGCTCCTCGTGCGCTCAGCGGTGCTCGTCGCCCGCGGCACGCTCGAGGCCGAGCGCGAGCGAATCGTCACCGAGGCGAACGCGCTCGCCGCTGGCGTGCTCGGCGAACCACTGGGCGCCTCGAGCGTCGCCCTTGTGCGGCGCCGCCTCGAGCAGCTGGCGTAGGGCCTAGGGGAAGTGCCCGTCGCCGGGGCTGCGGTCGAGCGCGCCTTCCTCTCGGCACGACACGGGGAGCGCGTAGGCGGCGCGGATGACGCTGCGCTCGGCGAGCCTCTGCTCGTACTGGCGACGCATCAGCGTGCGGGCGGTCGACTCGTCCAGGCCGAAGCGGACGCCGAGCGGCACCGCCGCCTGCAAGGCGAGGCATTCCGTCACGCCCTCGCGCCGCTCGCCGCCGAGGTGGATCGCCTCGTGCGCGAGCACGACGAGCGCCTCCGCCTGCCGCTCTCCCGCCATCCCGTTCGCGAGCAGATCGTGGAGCGCCCGGCAGATGCTCGGATCGAGGTACGCGATGCCCGCGTTCGGGAACGCGATCCCCAGCGTGTCACTCCCCGCGCCCGTGAAGTCGTAGCGCTCGTCGCAGCGCAGCGTGACCGGCCGGCGGGCAATGACGGCGGCCTCCGAGGTGAAGCGGGCGACTGTCCGGCTCCGCTCCGCCGGGGGGAGCGCCTGCCACGTCGCCCCGCGGTCGGTCCGCGCGGCGAGCACGAAGAGCGCGGCGACGGCCAGCGCGCCGACCGCGCGGAAGGCCCAGCGGCTCCGCGGCGGCGCCGGCCGCGGCGGAGGCGGTACCCAGTGGGCTCCTTCCTCGTCCTCGACCAGCTCGCCGAAGCCGAGATCGGCGTCCTCCGGGCCCGGCGGCGTTCGCCGCCGCGCGGGTCGGCGCGGCTCGCCCCTCCCACGGAGCACGAACTCGAGCTCCGTTGCGACCAGGACCGCGAACGGCAGCCAGAACGGCACCCACTCCTGCAGGTCGTCGACGAAGAGCCACGCGAGCACGAAGAGGAGTGCCGCCACGCGCACGCCCGTCTGGAGCGACGAGCGGCGGCTCATGCGGGTGGCCAAGGGAGCAAGTTGCAAGTTGTAACTTGCGGCCTTCGCGCGCTCTTCCGGGCGGGGGCGTGAGTACCATCGCGCGCGTGGCGGCGACGGTGATGGACGGGAAGGCGCTCGCGGCCGAGATCCGCGCCGACGTCGCCCGCGACGTGTCGGAGCTCGGGCACGTCGGGCTTGCGACCGTGCTCGTGGGGGACGACCCCGCCTCGCACGTCTACATCTCTCTCAAGCAGAAGGCCGCGTCCGACGCGGGAATCGACGCACGCGACGTCCGCCTGCCCGAGGACGCGTCCGAAGGCGAGGTGCTGGCGCTCGTCGAGGAACTGAACGCAGACGACGCGGTCGACGGGATCCTCGTGCAGCTGCCGCTGCCCGCGCAGATCGACGAACCGCGCGTCACGGGTGCGGTCTCGCCGCCGAAGGACGTGGACGGGATCCATCCCGTGAACGCCGGGTACCTCTACCTCGGCACGCCGCTCCATGTGCCCGCGACGCCGGCCGGCTGCCTGGAGCTTCTCGCGGCCCATGGAATCGACCCGACCGGCAAGAACGCCGTGGTGCTCGGCCGCAGCGAGATCGTCGGGCGCCCGGTCGCGATGCTGCTCCTCCAGGCGAACGCGACCGTGACGATGTGCCACACGCGGACCGCCGACCTCGCCGCGGAGGTGCGGCGGGCGGACATCGTCGTCGCGGCGGTCGGCGTCCCGGGCATCGTCACGCCCGACATGGTCAAGCCGGGCGCCGCCGTGCTCGACGTCGGCCTCACGCGGACCGACGACGGCATTCGCGGCGACGTCGACCCTGCCGTCTCGGACGTCGCCGGGCACCTCACGCCCATGCCGGGAGGCACCGGACCGATGACGATCGCGCTGCTCCTGCGGAGCGCGGTGAAGGCCGCGCGCTTCCGCCGCGGGCTCCTTGCATACCCGACCCTCTGACGATACGTTGTCGGCGTTCGTGTACCTGCGTCGGACGGGTTCGACGCTGTTTTCAGGGAGGACGTCGTTGTCTGAGGTAGAGACGGGCACCGTGAAGTGGTTCTCGAACGAGAAGGGATTCGGCTTCATCGCACGTGAGAGCGGTGACGACGTCTTCGTCCACTACTCGGCGATCACGATGGACGGCTACAAGTCCCTCACAGAGGGCCAGAAGGTCCAGTTCGAGGTCGTGCAGGGGCCGAAGGGCGCCCAGGCCGCGAACGTCAGCGCCGCGGTGTAGAGCGGCTGCGGATAGAGGTTCTCGGCGGGCCCCGACGAGGGGCCCGCCTTCGTTCTGGAAGGATGGAAGACAGTGGGGATCTCGCGTGATCAGGTGCTCCACGTCGCCCGGCTCGCGCGGCTCGACCTCACGGACGAGGAGGTCGAGCGGCTCACCGCGGAGCTCGGCGCGATCCTCGAGGCCGTCTCCAAGGTCTCGGAGCTCGACCTCGCCGACGTCCCCCCGACGTCGCATCCGCTGGCCGTCGTGAACGCCTGGGCGGAGGACGTGCCCCACGACTCGCTGCCGCTCGAGGACGTGTTCGCGAACGCCCCCGCCCGCGAGGGCGACCTCTTCCGCGTGCCGCCGACGGGATGACCGCCGTGGTCGACACCCTGCGGCTCAGCGCCGAGGAGGCGATCGGGCTCGTCGAGCGGCGGGAGATCTCGGCGGCCGAGCTCCACGCCGCGTATCTCGACGCGATCGGCGAGCGCGACGGCGACCTCCACGCCTACCTGCGGACGGTCGACGAGGCGGACGGGACGAGCATCCCGATCGCATTGAAGGACGTGATCTCGACGAAGGGCGTCGAGACGACCGCCGGATCGAAGATCCTCTCGGGGTACGTCCCGGTCTTCGACGCGACGGTCGCGGCCCGCTGTCGCGGGGCCGGGCTGACGCTCCTCGGCAAGACGAACACCGACGAGTTCGCGATGGGCTCCTCGACCGAGAACTCGGCCTTCGGCCCGTCGCGGAACCCCTGGGACCCGGCGCTCGTCCCGGGCGGCTCCGGCGGCGGCACTGCCGC
Organism: Gaiella sp.; assembly: GCA_036558885.1. Lineage (GTDB taxonomy): Bacteria > Actinomycetota > Thermoleophilia > Gaiellales > Gaiellaceae > Gaiella. The sequence goes on along the minus strand of DATBET010000169.1, from coordinate 14,529 downwards.
AGCGGTGACCGCGGGGCTCGCGCCCTGGGGGCTCGGGTCGGACACCGGCGGCTCCATCAAGCAGCCGTCCGCGCTCTGCGGCAACGTCGGGCTGCGCCCCACGTACGGGACCGTCTCGCGCTTCGGCGTCGTCGCGTTCGCCTCGAGCCTCGACCAGGTCGGGCCGGTCGCGAAGACCGTCCGTGACGTCGCGCTCCTCTACTCCGTGATCGCGGGCCGCGATCCGCAGGATTCGACCACCGTCGAGCTGCCCGAGTCGGTCGTCCTGCCCCGGGCCGAGAAGCTCGAGGGGCTGCGTATCGGGGTCCCGCGCCAGGCGTCCGCCCTCGACGCGATCGAGCCGGGCGTGCGGGCGGCCTTCGGGGCGGCGCTGACCCGCCTGGAGGAGCTCGGTGCCGAGGTGGGGGAGTGCGACCTGCCCCGCGCGTTCGACTACGGGATCGCGTGCTACTACCTGATCGCGCCCGCAGAGGCCTCGTCGAACCTCGCCCGCTACGACGGCGTCCGCTACGGGCCGCGCAGCGAGGGCGAGACGTACCGCGAGATGGTGGAGCGGACCCGGGACACCGGCTTCGGGGACGAGCCCAAGCGCCGCATCATGCTCGGCACGTATGCGCTGTCGGCGGGGTACTACGACGCGTACTACGGGCAGGCGCAGAAGGTGCGGACGCTGATCATGCGCGAGCATGCCGAGGCGTTCGGGCGCTTCGACGTGCTCGCCACGCCGACGTCGCCGACCGTTGCGTTCCCGGTGGGGGACAAGGCGGCCGACCCGCTCGCGATGTACGCCTGCGACCTCCTCACGATCCCGTCCTGCCTCGCCGGCCTGCCGGGGCTGAACGTCCCTTGCGGGTTCTCCGAGGGCCTCCCCGTCGGCATCCAGCTGATCGGGCCGCAGCTCTCGGAGAACATGCTCTTCCGCGCCGGCCACGCGCTCGAGCGCGCGCTCGCGCTGGACCTCGTCCCCGAGAGGCTGCGATGAACGAGGTGACCTGGGAGCCTGTGATCGGCCTCGAGATCCACGTGCAGCTGAAGACGCGGACGAAGATGTTCTGCCGCTGCCCGGTCGGGTTCGGCGCGGCGGAGAACACACAGACGTGCCCGGTCTGCCTCGGGTTCCCCGGCGCGCTGCCGGTGCCGAACCGGACGGCGATCGAATGGGTCGTGAAGCTCGGCCTGGCGCTCGGCTGCGAGATCGCGCCGCGCGCCGTCTTCGCGCGCAAGAACTACTTCTACCCCGACTTGCCGAAGGGCTATCAGATCTCCCAGTACGATCTTCCGTCTTGCATAGCTGGCAAGATAATAGTCCCTTTGCATGATGGCGAACATAAGGTAGGAATCGTCCGCGCCCACCTCGAGGAGGACGCGGCCAAGAACATCCATGTCGGTGGTCGCTCCGGCCGCATCGGCGGCGCGGACTACACGCTCGTCGACTACAACCGCGGGGGGATCCCCCTCGTGGAGATCGTCACCGAGCCGCACATCCACTCGGCCGACGAGGCGAAGCAGTTCCTTCAGCTGCTCCGCCAGACGATCGTCGAGCTCGGCATCTCCGACGCGGAGATGGAGAAGGGCACGCTGCGCGTCGACGCGAACGTCTCCGTCCGCCCGGCCGGCTCGGACGAGCTGCGGACCCGCACGGAGATCAAGAACATGAACTCGTTCAACCACATCGGCCGCGGCATCGAGGCGGAGGTCGCGCGGCAGGTCGAGGTGTGGGAGTCCGGCGGCTCGGTCGAGCAGCACACGTACGACTTCGACGTCTCGACCGGCTCCCTCACCGCGCGGCGCGAGAAGGAGGAGGCCGACGACTACCGCTACTTCCCCGAGCCCGACCTCGTGCCGGTGGAGCCGCCGCCGGAGCTCGTCGAGCAGCTTCGCGCCGAGCTGCCCGAGCTGCCCGCCGAGCGGATCCGCCGGATCGGCGGTGCGCTCGACCACGAGCGCGCGCTCGTGCTCGTGACGGGCGGGCTCGACGGGCTCTGGGAGAGGACCGTCGCCGCCGGGGCCGACGGCGTCGCGGCCGCGAACGTCATCGCGAACCAGCTCGTCGGCGCGGGGGTCGACCCCGCCGCGGTGGACGCGGCCGAGCTCTCGCGCCTCGTCGAGGCCCGGGAGCGGATCCCGCGGAAGGCGTTCGACGAGGCGATCGTCCGCGTCGGCGAGCCCGGCTTTTCCGCCGACCCCTACCTCGCGCAGGAGGCCGTCTCGGACACCGCCTCGCTCGAGCCCGTCGTCGACGCGATCCTCGCCGCCAACCCCGGGCAGGTCGAGCAGTACCGCGGCGGGAAGCAGGGCCTGCTCGGCTTCTTCGTCGGGCAGGTGATGAAGGAGACGCAGGGCACCGCCGACGCGCGCGCGGTGAGCGAGCTGGTCCGGGCGAAGCTCGACGGCTGACGATGGACACGCTGCACGCGCGCCGCTACGTTCGGGCGCGATGCCCCTCTCGACCGAGCCCGGGATCAGCCAGGAGGAGCTGCGCCTGGCGGCCCGAAACCACGGCCTGCCGCTCGAGGCGCTCCGCTGGCCGATCACCCCGGTCGGCCTGCACTACCTCCTGATCCACTACGACGTGCCGGTCGTCGACCCGGCCGACTTCCTCCTGGAGGTCGGCGGCACGGTCGAGCAGCCGCTCGTCCTCACGCTCGACGAGCTGCGCACGCGTCCGGCGGTCGAGATCGTCTCGACGTTCGAGTGCGCGGGGAACGGGCGGGCGTTGCTCGAGCCGAGACCGGTCAGCCAGCCCTGGCTCCTCGAGGCGGTGGGCACGGCGCGCTGGCGAGGTGTCCCTCTGGCCGCGCTGCTGGAGGACGCGGGGCCGTCGAGCGACGCCGTGGACGTCGTCTTCGCGGGGCTCGATCGCGGCGTCGAGGGCGAGATCGAGCAGCGGTACGAGCGCAGCCTGCCCGTCACCGAGGCGATGGGCGCGGGCTGCGTCGTCGCGTACGAGATGAACGGCGCGCCGCTGCCACCCCAGCATGGCTATCCGCTCCGGCTCGTCGTTCCCGGCTGGTACGGGATGACCAACGTCAAGTGGCTGAGCAAGATCCGCGTGCTCGAGGAGCCCTTCGCCGGCTACCAGGTCGCGGCCGGGTACCGGATCCGCCAGACCGAGGAGGAGGAGGGGAGCCCGGTCACGCGCATGCGTCCGCGTTCGCTGATGGCGCCGCCCGGGATCCCGCAGTTCGAGACGCGCGACCGGATCGCGGAGCGGGGATCGCACCTGCTCGAAGGTCGTGCGTGGTCGGGGCGTGCGCCGATCGCCCGCGTCGAGGTCAGCGTCGACGACGCGCGCACGTGGGCCGATGCGCTCCTTTCGCGCGACTTCCCCGACCCCCACGCGTGGTGCGGCTGGTCGTTCCAGTGGGAGGCGACTCCCGGCGATCACGTCCTGTGCTCGCGCGCCACCGACGAGACCGGCGACACCCAGCCGCTCGACCCCCTGTGGAACCTGGGCGGCTACGAGAACAACGCGGTGCAGCGCGTGCGCGTGCACGTCGACTGATCGCGGTGTAGGGCCTTCGCTGCTGGCATGATCCGCGGATCATGCGGCGGCGCCTGTTCGCCTGGGCCCTGGTCACGCCGGTCGCCGTTGCCGGCGTCCTCGTCACGCACGCGCTCGCCTATCGACTGACCGGCGTGCGGCCGGGGCCGGTGCACGAGTACCTCGCGCACGTGCCCCAGGTGGCCTTCGTCCTCGCCTCGCTCGCGCTGCTCGGGCTGGCGCTCCAGGAGCGGAGCCTGAGCCGGTTCTCGGCGCGGTGGGTCGCGCCGCTCGCGCCGCTCGGCTTCGTCTGCCAGGAGCATCTCGAGCGGCTCGTCCACGACGGCCGAGTGCCATGGCTCCTCACCTCGCCGACGTTCCTGCTCGGCCTCGCGCTCCAGCTTCCCGTCGCGCTCGTGTGCGTCCTCCTCGTGCGCCGCGTGGTCGGCACGCTCGCCGGACCCCGTCGCCGCCGGTCAGTCCGCTCCGACGAGGCGTGGCTCCCGCTGACCGACGCCCCGCCGCTCGTCCCGCGCGCGGTTCACCGTCCGCGCCCGACCGGCCGCGGCCCTCCTCCTCTGCTCGCGTCCTGAGCCACGCCGTGCGCCGCCGGCGCACGACCGATCCAGAGGAGAACCGATGAGACTTGCAGTCATGCTCGCCGTCGCGGCGAGCGCGCTCACGCTGGCCGGCTGCGGCGAGGACAGCTCGACCGAAGCCGACACGGCGACCGAGACGGTCGCCACCACGCCCCAGACGACGACGACCGAGACCCAGGCGACCGAGCCGACGGCGACGACAGCGGCGCCGCAGGCGAAGGTGATCACGATCCGTGTCGTCAAGGGCGTGCCGCAGGGTGGGATCCAGCGCCCGACGATCGACCAGGGCGACAAGGTCGTGCTGGTCGTGCGCACGGACTCCGGCGAGGCCGTGCACCTGCACGGATACGACATCGAGAAGGACGTCGTCCCCGGCAAGCCCGTCCGCCTCCCGTTCACCGCAGACATCGCCGGGCGGTTCGAGGTCGAGCTCCATCCCACGGACACGCTGCTCGCGGTGCTCGAGGTGAAGCCCTGATCTCACCGAACCTCGTCGCGCACGGGATCGGGGGGATCCAGGATCTCCCCGTCCCGTCGTGGATGTTCTACTGGGGCGCCGCGACGGTGCTCGTCGTGTCGTTCGTGCTGCTCGGCGCGCTCTGGCGACGGCCGCTGCTGGCGCGGGGGAGCGACGGCCACGGCCTCGGTGCGGGACTCTCTTCCTTCGTTCTCGGCCCGCTTCGCATCGCGGTGCAGGCGCTCTCGGTCGTGCTGTTCGTCCTGGTGTGGGTCTCCGCGGTCCTCGGCGACACCGACCCGTTCCGGAACCTCGCGCCGACCTGGGTCTACGTGATCTTCTGGCTCGGTGTGCCCGCGCTGTCGGTCGTGCTCGGCAACGTGTGGCGTGCGCTGTCGCCGTGGCGTGCGGTCGCGGACCTGTTCGTCTGGCTGCGTGAGCTCGGCGGGGGAGAGGCGCAGCCACTCGCGGACTACCCGGAGCGGCTTGGGCGGTGGCCCGGCGCGGTGGCGCTGTTCTCCTTCGCGGCGCTCGAGCTCGCGTACTCCGATCCGGCAGGGCCCCGTGCGCTCGCGTTCGCGATCGCCGTCTATACGTACGTCGCGCTGTTCGGTATGGCGGCCTTCGGCCGCGAGCCGTGGATGCGCTACGGCGAGGGGTTCGCGGTCTACTTCGGCCTCCTCGCGCGGATCGCGCCGCTCTTCGCGCGCGACGGGCGACTCCGCGTGCGCTGGCCGCTGACAGGGCTCGCGGGCAAGGACGAGACGCCCGGCGCGGTCGCGTTCGCGGGCGTGATGCTGGGCACCGTCCTCTTCGACGGCTACTCGCGGACGACGACGTGGCAGGACCTGATGGCGCGCCTCGAGGGGCCGTACGTCGTCGACCATCCGACGGTCGCGGAGATGCTCGTCACCTCCGCGAGCCTCGGCGGGCTGCTCGTCGGCGTGCTCCTCATCGCCCTCGCGTACCAGGCCGCGTGCGCCGTCGCGCGGTGGACGGTCAACGCTCCCCGCTCGCTCGTCCCGGACTTCGTGCTCTCACTGGTGCCGATCGCATTCGTCTATGTCGTCGCCCACTATGCGACCCTCTTCCTCGTCCAGGGCCAGTACGCGGTCCCGCTCCTCTCGGACCCGCTGGGACGCGGCTGGAACCTGTTCGGCACCGCGCACGTGACCCCCGACCTGACGGTGATCTCGCCCAACACGACGTGGTACGTGCAGGTGGCGGCCCTCGTCACCGGCCACGTCGCCGGGCTGGCGATCGCCCACGACCGGGCGGTGACGCTGTTCACCGACCGGCGGGACGCGCTCCGCTCGCAGTACGCGATGCTCGCGCTGATGGTCCTCTATACGGTCGGCGGCCTGTGGGTGCTCTCCCGCGGCTGATCGGGCACCACCTCGATCGGACGACGCTCCTGGTCGAGGCGGTGATCCTCGTCGTGCTCGTCGCCGGGTTCGGCGCGATCTGGCTGCGCGAGCGGCGCCGCCGCGTCGACCGCTCCCGACGCGTGCCCGAGCTCCGCGACTGACCTGCGCCCGTATCTGCGGCGCGGGCCTGCGAGGCGAGTGTCTCGGACGCGGGGTGGTGGATGTCTGGAACGTGGGTGGTCTCTGGAACGTGGGTGTCTGCGAGGTGCTGACAACGCTTGCAACAGTCTGTTGCAAAGCCTGGGGCTGCCTCGCGCTCAGCGGGCCGAGACGAACCCCGCGTAGAGCAGGCTCGCGGCGACGATCGTGAACGCCGAGCCGCCTCCGGCGCCGAGCCCCGCGACGGCGCTGCCGACGGCGGCCGCCGCGACGCCCGCCACGATCAGGCTGTTTCCGAGAGGCCTTCGGCGGATGCCCATCATGGCGACGACAACCGCCGCCGCCGTCCCCGACACGTTTCCCGCGAGCGCAAGTGCCCGGGCAGGGAAGAAGGAGAGGTGCGCCGCGGCGTCGGGGATGTCGGCCCCCGTCACGGCAGGGTCGAGCGGCACGGAGAGCGCGACGCCGACGGCGAGGCCGACGTAGACGAGCACGACTGGCGCGGCGAGCGAGACGCGCGCCCGCAGCAGCGAGCCTGCGCCGAGGAGCGCGGCGGTGAGCAGTCCGCCGAACAGGTAGTAGGCGCGGAACGCCCGGTCGTCCCAGCCCGCCGCGGCGCCCCAGGCGAGCGCGCCCGAGGCCGCCGCGAACGCCGCGAGCGAGGCGCTCCAGGCGAGCAGGTCGAGCGTCCGCCGGGCTCGCCAGCGGCGTACGAGGTCGGCCGCGAGGCGCAGCGACACGAGCGCTGCGACGAAGGCGAGGACGACGTCCATGCGGCGCCAATCTACGGCGCGTGCCCGTCCGGGCGCGCTGTACGCTCACCGCGGTGTCGCGACCGCAACAGCTCCTCACGCCGGGCCCCACCGCGGTGCCGCCCGAGGTGCTGCGCGCGCTGGCCGAGCCGGTCGTCCACCATCGCTCGCCGGACTTCGCCGGGATCTTCGCCCTCGCGCAGGAGCGCCTGCGGGCGGTCTATCGCACCGACAACGAGATCCTCGTCTTCACCTGTTCGGGCACGGGCGCCTTCGAGTCGGCCGTGGTCAACCTCCATTCGCCCGGCGACCGGGTGCTCGCAGTCGCCCAGGGTGAGTTCGGCGAGCGCTGGCAGAAGCTCGCCGGCGTGTTCGGGTGCGACGTCGTCCCGCTGACGTACGCGTGGGGAGAGGCGCCGAGCCCCGCCGACGTTCGCGCGGCGCTCGCCGAGAGCGGTGCGCGCACCGTGCTGCTCGTCCACTCGGAGACGTCCACGGGGGTCGTCTGCGACCTCGAGCCCCTGCTCGCCGTCTGCCGGGACGGTGACGCGCTCTCCGTCGTCGACGCCGTCTCGAGCCTGGGGGCGGTGCCGCTGGAGACGGATGCGTGGGGAGCCGACGTCGTGGTCACCGGCTCGCAGAAGGCGCTGATGACGCCTCCCGGCCTTGCGTTCGCGTCGGTCTCCGAGCGAGCCTGGGATCGTGCGGCGACCGCCTCGCTGCCGCGCTTCTACTGGGACTGGGAGCGCCAGCGGCGCGCGCAGGCGAAGGGCTCCACGCCCTCGACTCCCGCAACGTCGCTCGTCGTGGCGCTCGTCGCGGCCCTGGGTCTCGTGCTCGAGGGCGGTCTCGAGACGGCGTTCGCCAGGCATCGGGCCCTCGGCCGTGGGTGCCGTGCAGGGATCAAGGCCATGGGGCTCGAGCTCTACTCGCCGGACGACGACAGCGCGGCTGTCCTGACGGGCGCCCTCACCCCGGAGGGCATCGACGCCGTCGCGCTCCGCCTTGCGCTGCGCGACCGCCACGGGATCACGATCGCCGGCGGCCACGGGGAGCTCGTCTCTCGCCTCTTCCGGATCGGCCACATCGGTCACGTCGGGATCGAGGAGCTCGCGGGCGGCCTTGCGGCGATCGAGGAGGAGCTCGCTGCCGCGGGCGCGGACGTCGAGCCGGGCAGGGCGGCGCCGGCGGCGTACGAGGCGTTCGGCACAGTCGCGACGGCCTGAGTGCCCCTCGTCGTGCGCGTCCTCGTCCGGGAGCCGATCGCCGAAGCGGGTGTCGCGCTCCTGCGGGAGCGGTTCGAGGTGGACGTCGACCCGGACTCACCCCTCGAGGAGGTGATCGACCGCTACGACGGGATCGTGATCCGGTCGGCGACGCGGCTCACGGGCGACCTGATCGAGCGGGCCACACGCCTGAAGGTGATCGGCCGCGCCGGTGTCGGGGTCGACAACGTCGACGTCGACGCGGCGACGCGCCGCGGCATCGTCGTCGCGAACGCGCCGGAGTCGACGGTCGTGTCGGCGGCGGAGCAGACCATCGGTCTGATCGTCGCGCTCGCGCGGAACATCCCGCAGGCCCATGCGGCGCTCAAGGGCGGGCGCTGGGAGCGCTCCCGCTGGGGTGGCGTCGAGCTCGCCGGCAAGACGCTCGGGGTGATCGGGTTCGGCCGCATCGGTCAGCAGGTCGCGCGGCGCGCGCTCGGGCTCGGCATGAACGTCCTCGCCTACGACCCCTTCGTCGGCACCGAGCGCTTTCGGGAGCTCGGCGTCGAGCGCGCCGAGACTCTCGACGAGCTGCTCGCCGCCGGTGACGTCGTCACGCTCCACTCACCGCTGACCGACGAGACCCGCTGCCTGATCGATCGGGAGACGATCGCGCGGATGCGCGACGGGGCGAGGCTCGTGAACGCGGCGCGCGGCGCGCTCGTCGACGAGGACGCCCTGCTCGAGGCGCTGCGCTCCGGCAAGCTCGCCGGCGCGGCGCTCGACGTGTTCTCGGCCGAGCCGTACGAGGGGCCGCTGCTCCAGCTCGACGAGGTCGTCGTGACGCCGCACCTCGCTGCCTCGACGGACGAGGCGCAGGACCGCGCGGGACTGATCGTCGCCGAGCAGGTCGTCGCGGCGCTCGACGGCGGCATCGTCTCGAACGCGGTCAACATCCCGGTCGTCGACCAGGCCGACCTCGAGGTGCTCGGCCCGTTCATCCCGCTCGCGGCGCTGCTCGGGCGGATCGCGGTGGCGCTCGCCGCGGGACGGCCGCATCGCATCGTCGTCGCCGCGCACGGGCCGCTGTCCGAGTACGACACACGGCTCCTCACGGCCGCGGCCCTGAACGGGGCGTTCCAGGAGCGCGTCGACCAGGTCGTGAACGTCGTGAACGCGCCGCTCATCGCCGCCGAGCGGGGGATCGAGGTGGTGGAGGAGCGCAACCGCGCCTCGCGCGACTACACGAACGCGGTCGAGGTGACGATCGTCTCCGACGGCGAGCAGGCGACCGTCTCCGGGACGACGATCGGGCCCGAGCCGCGGCTGTTCCTCGGGGGCGCGCTCGGGTTCGGGATCGACCTCGAGATCGGGCCGCACATGGTGTTCATCCGCTACCCGGACCAGCCGGGCGTGATCGGCCGGGTCGGCTCGATGTTCGGCGAAGCGGGCGTCAACATCGCGAACATGGCCGTCTCGCGGACGAAGGAGGGCGGCGAGGCGCTGATGGTCTTCTCGATCGACTCCCCGGCCACGGCGGAGCTCGTCGACGCGCTCCACGGCCTGGGCTTCGACGACGTCCGCTTCGTGGAGCTCGGCTGAGCTCGTGACCGCGGCCTGGCCCGAGCCGGTCGAACGGGTCGCATCCTTCCTGCGCGCGACCGGCGCCGAAGCGCGGATCGAGGAGTTCGGCAGCGAGACGCCGACCGCGGAGGCGGCCGCCGACGTGGTCGGCTGCACCCTCGGGCAGATCGTCAAGTCCCTCGTGTTCGTCTGCGACGGGACGCCGGTCGTGGCGCTCGTCCCCGGCGACAGGCGCGCCGACAGCGCGAAGATCGCGAGGCAGACGGGAGCGCGTCGCGCGGCGATCGCGAAGCCGGCCGAGGTGGTCGCGGCGACGGGGTTCGAACCCGGTGGCGTCGCCCCGTTCCCACTCGAGCGCGTGGAGGTCGTGCTCGTCGAGCGGACGCTCGTCCGGCACTCCGTCGTCTGGGCCGGCGCGGGCTCCGAGCACCACATGGTGGCGCTCGCGCCGCGCGAGCTCGTGCGGCTCACGCGGGGTCGGGTCGAGGACATCGTGCGGGAATCTCCATAATTCGTTCCTCCACGCCCGCGAACGGAGGCACACCGATGCAGGAGACCGCGAAGATCTGGATGAACGGAGAGCTCGTCGACTGGGCGGACGCGACCGTCCACGTCGGCGTCCACGGACTGCACTACGGCTCGGGCGTGTTCGAGGGGATCCGCGCCTACGAGACCCCCCGCGGCCCCGCGGTGTTCCGGCTCGCCGACCATCTCCAGCGGCTCCACGACAGCGCCCGGCTCCTCTACATGGAGCTTCCGTACACCGTCGAGGAGCTCCGGACGGCGACGCACGACCTCGTGCGCGCCAACGGCCTCCCGTCCTGCTACCTGCGGCCGATCGCGTTCTACGGCTACGGCTCGCTCGGCGTCCACACGAGCGGAAACCCCGTCGAGACCGTGATCATGAGCTGGCCCTGGGGCGCATACCTCGGCGAGGATTCGCTGACGAAGGGCATCACGGCGAAGGTCTCGACGTGGCGGCGCGTCGGCCCGAACGTGATCCCGCACGTCGCGAAGGCGACCGGCATCTACCTGAACTCCATGCTCGCCACGACCGAGGCGAAGCGCGCCGGCTACGACGAGGGGATCCTGCTCACCGACGCGGGCTTCGTGGCGGACGGGCCTGGCGAGAACATCTTCGTGGTGAAGAACGGCCGGATCACGACGCCGCCGCTGTCCACCTCGATTCTCCCGGGCGTGACGCGAGACTCGGTCATCCAGATCGCCCAGGAGCTCGGCTACGTCGTGGAGGAAGCCGACCTGATCCGCACCGAGCTCATGCTCGCCGACGAGGTCTTCATGACCGGCACGGCGGCCGAGGTCTCGCCGGTGCGGGCGGTCGACGACGTGGAGCTCGGTGTCGGCCCCGTCACGCTCGAGCTCCAGCGGGCCTACCTCGACGCGGTGAACGGCCGCGCCGAGCAATGGAGCCACTGGCTCGACGTCGTCGAGGTGAGGGAGTCCGCGACGGCGTAGCTACCGTCGAGCGCGGAGGACTGTCGCGACCACGCGGTCGTGGTCCTCCTCGGTGAGCGACGACCCGCTCGGCAGGCAGAGCCCGCGCTCGAAGAGGCGTCCCGAGACGTCTCCCCCGAACGCGTTGTGCGACGCGAAGATCGGCTGGAGATGCATCGGCTTCCAGAGCGGCCGCGCCTCGATGTCCTCGGCCTCGAGCGCCAGCCTGATCGCTTCGCGGTCGGCTCCGAAGGCGCCGGGATCGATCAGGACGCAGGTCAGCCAGGCGTTCGTCGTCCCGTAGGTCGCCTCGGGCATGAACGAGATGCCGGGGACGTCGCCGAGTAGCTCGGCGTAGCGGTCGCGATTGCGTCGCCGTGTCGCGACGCGCTCGGGCAGCGACTCGAGCTGCGCGCGGCCGAGTGCCGCGAGCAGGTTGCTCATCCGGTAGTTGAAGCCCACCTCCACGTGCTCGTAGTGCACCACCGGCTCGCGCGCCTGGGTCGACAGCTTCCGTGCGTGCTCGATCCAGTCGCGCTCGCGCGAGACCAGCATCCCGCCACCGCTCGTCGTGATGATCTTGTTGCCGTTGAACGAGAAGGCAGCGACTGCGCCCTGGCCACCGGCGGGCGCGCCGTGGTAGGTCGCGCCGAGGGACTCGGCTGCGTCCTGGACGAGGACGACCTCGCAGCGGCCGCACACGTCGCGTAGCGCGTCGTAGTCGCAGCACTGGCCGTACAGGTCGACCGCGACGACCGCGCGTACGGTGGCGCCCGCCGCGCGCCTCGACTCGATCGCGCGTTCGAGCAGGTCGGGATCGATGGTCCAGGTGGTCTCGGTCGCGTCGACGAAGAACGGCGTCGCGCCCGCGTAGGTCACGGCGTTCGCGGTCGCCGCGAAGGTGAAACCGGAGCACGCCACCTCGTCGCCGGGACCGATCCCGAGCACGACGAGGGCGAGATGGAGCGCGGCCGTGCCGCTCGAGAGCGCGACAGCGTATGGCACTCCCGCCGCAGCGGCGAGCTCCGCCTCGAACGCGTCGACGTGCGGCCCGAGCGGCGCGATCCAGTTCGACGCGATCGCGTCGGCGACGAGCTCCGCCTCCCGGCCGGTGAGGTGGGGGGGAGAGAGGTACACCCTCGGCATCGCAGGCGAGCCTAACGGCGTCAGAGGCCGTGAAACGGGTTCTCGACCGGGACGCTGCTGTAGCCGGGCGCCGTCGCTCAGATCCTCGGAGAGGACGACCTCGCAGCCGAGCGCATGAGCGGCTTCGACGATCGCGGCATCCCGGCCGGCCGGCTTCGATCCGCCTCGACGAACGGCAAGTCGAGAGATCATCGTCAGGCAGCCCGATTCCGTCAATTGTCCGTTTCGGACATGTCTGACGCCGACAGCACCGTGGCACCTGGCCGAGACGCGATACTTCGGCCCATGGCAGGGCACGGCATGGTCTTTCTCGGGTTCGGGAAGTACGTTCGCGCCGACCGGATCTACGCGCTCGAGCCGATCGTCGGCGAGGAGCGGGGCAGCGGGAGCAGGACGCTCGTCTGGGTCGAGGGGATCCCCGAGCCCGTCGTCGCCTCGCGGACGCAGCAGACGATCCTCGAGGAGATCGTGGCGAGCACCGAGGCGAGCGGCCGGCGGAGGACCGCCCGCGGCTCGCTCGTGCGGCATCCGCAGCTCTTCGAAGGCGAGTGACGCTCGCAGAGCTCGTTCGCGGCGGCGTGCACGACGTGGCGCCCGCGCTCGTCGGCTGGACGCTGCTCGTGGACGGCGTCGGCGGCCGCATCGTCGAGCTCGAGGCGTACGCCGAGGACGACCCCGCGAGCCACGCGTTCGGTGGCGCCACGCAGCGCAACGCGTCGATGTTCGGGCCGCCCGGCCACCTCTACGTCTACCGCTCCTACGGGATCCACTGGTGCGCGAACGTCGTCTGCGAGCCCCCGGGGCGTGGCGCCGGTGTGCTCCTGCGGGCGCTCGAGCCCACACACGGCCTCGACCGGATGCGCGCACGCCGCGGGGTCGTGGACGAGCGGCTGCTGTGCTCGGGCCCCGGCCGGCTGACCCAGGCGCTCGGCCTCACGGGGGCGGACGATGGCGCCGACCTCTCGCTCGCCCCGTTCGCGCTCGTCCCGCCCGCCGTTCCGGCGGTCGTGGAACGGACGCCGCGGATCGGGATCAGCCGCGCAGTCGAGCAGCCCTGGCGGTACGTCGAAGCCGGCTCTAGTTGGCCGAGCCGTCGCCGACGAGCAGCGTGATCGGCAACCCCGGCCGCACCGCGATCCCCGGCTCGAGGCTCTGCCGCAGCACGGTGCCCGACGGCCCGCCCGGCGTGTAGCGGACACGCACCGCGAGCTTGAGCTTCCGCGTCCGCTGCTGGGCGTCCGGGAGGCTCGACCCGACGAGGTTGGGGACGAGGCCGTTCTGGGCGAGCGAGACGAAGAGCCGCACCGTTCCGTTCGCCGAGAGATACCCGCCGCGCGGCTCCTGCTTGACGACCTGTCCCGGACGTGAGCGCGGCTTCGCCGGGACGTACACGAGGTCGGGTGTGAGCGGTACCGACTGCAGCGTCACCCTGGCCGACTCGGCCGAGTGGCCGACGACGAGCGGCACCGTCACCTCGTTCGCGTAGCACTTGGCCGTCGTCGCGGGCGCCTGCCCGACGAAGTACGACGTGATGCGGGTACCGGGGCAGTAGCCGTTGTCGAGCCGCCAGCGGCCGCCCCGGTGGACGACGCGGAGGTCGTACGCCGGCAGGTACGGCGCGGGCGTGAAGCCCGTCGGCTGCGCGGCGTCGAGGGCGCGCGTCATGAACGCCTTCCAGATCTCGGCGGGGAGCGTGCCACCGGCCACCGGCTCGCCGTGGAACTCCGTCTCCATCGGACGCAACGCATCCGGGTAGCCGACCCAGACCGCAACCACGAGCTCCGGCGTGTAGCCCACGAACCACGCGTCGCCGTAGTCGTCCGTCGTCCCGGTCTTGCCCGCCACCTCCCGGCCGGGAATCTGCGCGCGCGTGCCCGTCCCCTCCCGCACGACGTCCTCGAGGATGGTGGTGAGCGTCTCGGCCTCGCCCGGCGGCAGGACCGCGTGAGGGACGGGCGCGTTCTGGCGCACCTTTCCGGTTCGGCGCGTCTCGACCTCCCGGACGACGCGGGGCAGGTCGCCGAGCAGCGAGCCGTCGACGCGCTTGCCGTCGTTCGCGATCGTCGCGTATGCGCGGGTCATGTCGAGCGGGTTGACCGCGACCGACCCGAGTCCGATCGCGAAGTAGGCCGGGAGCTTCGACTGGATTCCGAGCGCGTGAGCGGTGGCGACGATCTTCCTCGGCCCCACGACCTGGGTCAGCTGGGCGTAGACCGAGTTGTCCGAGTGCACCATCGCGTTCCAGAGGTCGACCTGGCCGAGGTACGCGCCCTCGTAGTTCGAGACGGGCCAGATGCGGTCGCCTGCGTCGATCTGCACCG
>DATBET010000168.1:0-28023 GCA_036558885.1 Gaiella sp. | reverse complement strand
CATCCGCGTCTCGCCGGCGAGCGAGCGGAGCGCGGGGATGTCGATCTCGACGTTGAAGTGCCCGGTGTTCGCGAGGATCGCGCCGTCCTTCAGCCGCTCGATGTGCGCCCGCGCGATCACGTGCTTGTCGCCGGTCGCGGTGACGAACACGTCGCCCACCTCGGCGGCGCGCTCCATCGGCATCACCTGGAAGCCGTCCATCACGGCCTCGAGCGCCTTCATCGGGTCGACCTCGGTCACGACGACGTGGGCGCCGAGCCCCTTCGCCCGCATCGCGACGCCGCGACCGCACCAGCCGTAGCCTGCGATCACGACGGTGCGACCCGCGAGCAGGACGTTCGTCGCGCGGATGATCCCGTCGATCGTCGACTGCCCGGTGCCGTAGCGGTTGTCGAACAGGTGCTTCGTCTTCGCCTCGTTGACCGCGATCACCGGGAAGCCGAGCTTGCCGTCGCGCTCCAGCGCGCGGAGCCGGATGACCCCGGTCGTGGTCTCCTCCGTGCCGGCGATCACGTCGCCGAGCTGCTCGCGCCGCGCCGAGTGGAGCACGCCGATCACGTCGGCGCCGTCGTCCATCGTCACGTGCGGCCGGTGGTCGATCGCAGCCTCGAGGTGCTGGTAGTACGTGTCGTTGTCCTCACCCTTGATCGCGAAGGTGCCGATCCCGTACTCCTCGACGAGCGCCGCCGCGACGTCGTCCTGGGTCGACAGGGGATTGGACGCGCACAGCACGACGTCGGCGCCGCCCGCCTTGAGCGTCCGCATGAGGTTCGCGGTCTCGGTCGTCACGTGGAGGCAGGCAGAGACGCGATAGCCCGCGAGCGGGTGCTCGCGCCCGAAGCGCTCGCGGATCGCCTCCAGGACCGGCATCTGCCGATCGGCCCACTCGATCCGGCGCTTCCCCTCCTCGGCGAGCGCGAGGTCTTTCACATCGTGCTTGATCGTGGTTGCCATTCGTCCTCTCTCTGGTGTCAGTTACGCGGCGAGCAGACGCTCGTGCTTGCGCTGCTCCCATCCGATCCAGTCGGCCTCACTTGCTCCCTCGGCCGGTACGGTCGTGCCCTCGAGCCAGCGCTCGACGGCCGCTCGGAGCTCGGGGCGGCGCCGCATCCTGATTACGAACGCGACGTCGTCGAGCTCCACGCCGAACGTCCGACGCAGCTCCTGGAGGCCGCGCAGCAGCCCGAGCTCGTGCTCGCCGTAGCGGCGGTAGCCCGCCGGGCTCCGCTCGGGCACGACGAGGCCGCTGGACTCGAGGTAGCGGAGCATCCGAGCCGACCAGCCCGTTCGCTCCGCGGCTTCGCTGACGGTGACCGTCTCCAAGGCGCGGAACCTTACCACAACTGTGTCAATGTACCGGCGGGACGGCGGGACGTAGGCTTGCGCGATGCGCGTCCACGTGATCAGCGACCTCGAAGGCGTGTCGGGGGTCGTCAAGGGCGGGCAGACGACGGGCGGGGAGCCGATGTACGAGGAGGCCCGGCGCCTCTACACGGAGGAGATCAACGCGGCGGTGCGCGGGGCGAGGGCGGCCGGCGCGACGGAGATCGTCGTGATGGACTGCCACGGCGCCGGCAAGGAGTGGTCGTTCAACTCCCTCGTGCCCGAGCTGCTGGAGCCCGACTGCGAGTTCGTCGTCCAGGAGAACTGGACCGAGTACACCGCGTTCCTCGAGGAGGGCTGCGACGCGGCCCTGCTCGTCGGGATGCACGCCCGCGCGGGAACGCGGGCCGGCGTGATGAACCACACCGTCTCCGGCCGGGACTACTTCAACCTGCGCTTCAACGGCGTCCTCGTCGGGGAGACGGGAATCCACGCCGCGCTCTGCGGGACGTGGGGCTGCCCCGTACTGCTCGTGACGGGCGACGACGCGGCCTGCGACGAAGGGCGCGAGCTCCTGGGCGACGGCCTGACGACCGTCGTCGTGAAGACGGGGCTCGGGGCGTCGTCCGCGCGGCAGGTCCCGCCGGTGCGGGCGCGGGCGATGATCGAGGAGGGCGCGAAGGCGGCGCTCGCCGATCTCGGCGCCGTCGAGCCGTGGACCCCGGGCAGCCCGTGCGAGATCACCGTGGAGTTCAAGCACACGCTCGCGCCCGACGCCCTCCGCTTCCGCGCGGGGGTCGAGCGGGTCGACGACCGCACGATCTCCGTGCGCGCCGACTCGTGGTGGGAGGCCTGGAGGACGTTCTACTTCTAGGAAGGGCAGGCGCCCGACTCCAGGTCGGACGCCACGTCCGGCTACGGCGCGCTCGTTCCTTCTCGCCCGTACCGGTCCTCGAGCCGCACGACGTCGTCGAGATGGGGCGTCGAGACCTCGACGATCAGCGTGTCCTCGACGGCCGTGACGCGGTGCACCGTGCCGGGGCGGTAGCGAAGCGCGTCGCCTGCCGAGATCTCGATGGTCTCGAGCTCGCCGCCGACCTCGCCCAGCTCGAGCGTCGCGCGGCCTTCCTGCACCAGCCAGGCCTCGTCCTTCACCTCATGGTACTGGAGGCTCAGAGCCTGGCCGGCACGGACGAAGAGGAGCTTGCCCACGTAGGCCTCCGCCTCGGCCCAGACGAGCTCCCACCCCCAGGGCTTCTCGACCCGGCGCGGCTCGACGGCGTAGCGGCTCTTCACCCGAGCCATCCGGGGTTTGCGGCGACGTACTCGTCGGCGCGCCGCAGCTCCTTCGGCGTGTTGACCGTCAGCCACAGCCCCGTATGGCGGAACGCCCGCAGCCGGCCCTCGGCCGCGAGCGCGGGGAAGGCGGTCGACTCGTGGTCGCCTTTCTCGGGGAACCGGGCGAGCGCCTCGGGCGAGAGCGCGTAGATGCCGCAGTTGACCCAGTACGGGACCTGGGAGACCTCCCGGAACGCGGTCACGACGTCGTCGTCGGTGACGTCGACCTGCCCGAACTGGGAGGGCGGCTGCGCGACCGTGATCGTTGCGGCCGCACCGGTTGCGCGATGGCGCTCGAGGAGGCCGCCGAAGTCCGCGTCGACCAGCTCGTCACCGTTCATCGCGAGCACGTCACCCGTCTCCCGCCGTGACCGCGCGGCGAACAGGATCCCGCCCCCTCGGCCCAGCCGCTCCGGCTCTCCGGCGCAGACGAGCTCCACGGCGAGTCCGCCGAGCCGCGACTCGAACTCGTGCTCCTGGCCGCCGAAGCAGCTGACGATCACCCGCGTGACCCCTGCCTGACGGAGCCGTCCGATCTGCCACGCGAGGAGTGGCCGGCCGCCGACCGGGACGAGCGACTTCGGCAGGCCGCCGGCGGCGTCGCCGAGCCGCTCGGCCTTCCCTCCCGCGAGGACGATCGCCTCCACTAGCGTGCCGCGCGGCCGATCGCGTCGTACGTGAACCCCGCCGCCCGAATGGCCTCGGGGTCGAGCATGTTGCGGCCGTCGACCAGCACCGCCCGCCGCATCCGCGGGGCAAGGGAGGCCCAGTCGACGTCCGCCAGCTCGGGCCACGCGGTGACGAGCACCGCGGCGTCGACCCCGTCGAGCGCCTCCTCCACGGTGCCGACCTGGCGCACGCCGTGTAGCCCGTCGGCGTGCGCGACCGGGTCCCAGGCGAGCACGTCCACGCCCTCCGCGAGGAGCCGCCCCGCGAGCACGAACGCCGGCGACTCGCGCGTGTCGTCCGTGTTCGGCTTGAACGCCAGCCCGAGGAGCGCCACCCGTTTGCCGCGCAGCGAGCCGAGCAGCTGCGTGAGCTTGCCGATCACCCGGCGCTTCTGCAGCTCGTTGACCTCGATCACGGCGTTCAGCACCTGGAAGTGGTACCCCGAGCTCGCCGCGAGCTGCTTCAGCGCGAGCGAGTCCTTCGGGAAGCAGGAGCCGCCGAAGCCGATCCCCGCCTGGAGGAAGCTCTTGCCGATGCGACGGTCCCAGCCGATCCCCTCGGCCACCTTGACGACGTCGGCGCCGGTCGCCTCGCAGACGTTTGCGATCTCGTTGATGAACGAGATGCGTGCCATCAGGGCCGCGTTCGCCGCGAGCTTGATCATCTCCGCGGAGGCGATGTCGGCGCGCACGACCGGCGCGTCGATCCCCTCGTGGAGCGCGGCGACCGCGTCGCCGTCGGTTTCGTCGGAGGCGCCGACGACGATCCGGTCGGGCTCCATGAAGTCGCGCACCGCGGTCCCCTCCGCCGTGAACTCCGGATTCGAGACGTAGCCAATGTGCTCGAGCCCCCGCGCGTCGAGGCGGTGGCGGACCTTCTCCCCCGTGCCGACCGGCACCGTGCTCTTCATGCAGACGACGATGCGGCGGTCGACCTCCGGCAGCTCGTCGATCACGGTCCAGACTGCGGAGAGGTCGGCGTCGCCGGAATACGTCGGCGGCGTGCCCACGGTGACGTAGACGAAGTCCGCGCCGTCGATCGCCTCCTGCACGTCCGTCGTGAAGACGAGTCGCTCGCGGTTTCGCTCGAGCAGCTCGTCGAGCCCCGGCTCGAAGATCGGCACCTCCCCCCGCCGGAGGCTCTCGATCTTCTCGGCGACGACGTCGCGGACCGCGACGCGGTGGCCGAGCTCGGCGAAACAGGCGCCGGTGACAAGACCCACGTAGCCCGCGCCGAAGACCGCAACCCGCTTCCCGCTCTCGCTCATGGCCGGCCGGAGGATAGTGGTCAGAGCGCTTTTCGCACCTTCGCGAGCGGCCGCAGGCCCTTCGCGATCGCGATCATCGTCTCGTTCGAGAGCTCGTCGAGGAGCGTGTTGACGACCCAGTACGAGGCGCCGTCGGTGCGGAGCACGACCATGTGGAGGTGCGGGCCGTTGTAGTAGAGCTCGTACCGGCGCCCGCCGATCCGCCGCACGAAGTTCCGGTCGCCGAGCACGGGCGCGTCCTCCCAGTCGGTCATCTCGACGCCGTAGTACGTGTTCCCCCGCTCGTACGTGAGCCGGATCGCCTTGTGCTTCCCGTCCGGGTCGATCCGGTAGACACGCATCGGACGGCCGTTGGCGTCGAGCCGAGAGCCCTCGGCGATCTTCGTCGGCACCATCATCGGAAAGTCGATGCGCCTGCGCCAGTCGGCGAGGAGGTCGACCACGTCGCTCGCGCCCGATGTCGTCACCGAGGCCGGCTCGCGCCGTGGTGTCCGGTCGACGGGGGCCGGGGCGAGCCGTCCGTGGAACGTCTGCCCGACGACGGCGACGACCATGGCCCCGTTGCCGAGCCTCCGCAGCGGCCCGCTGACCTTCTTCACGTCCGCCGAGCCGAAGAGGTTCGCGAGCCTGCGGGCCGCCGCCTTCGCACCCGCTGCGCGCGGGGCGAAGTACACGGTGGTACGGAAGAAGTCGAAGTTCGGCGCGTTCGCGGGCAGCCCGTTCGGCGGCAACACCATGCGGTAGCCGCGCTGCGAGAGAAGGTAGTTCGCGGTCGACGCGGAGCCCTCGATGCCGTTCCCGTTGAGGACCGCGACCGACGTGTCGCGCGGCGCGGGCGCGTGCCGCTTGACCTTCTCGCCGAGCGCGACGGCCGTCGCCTTCTGCGGAGAGTCGACGTCGGGGTTCTTGAAGTCGCGGACGGCACGGTCGATGTTGTCCTGAGAGGTCGTCAGGTCGGAGAAGCCCTCGAGCCCCTCGATGCGCTCCTGGAAGACGTGCCCCGGCGGCAGCGAATACGCGAGCAGGCCGTACGAGAGCACCGTCTTCGCGGAGACGTCCTTGCCGCCGCCCTGCCCGACCTCGACGTTCGAGGTGACGATCTTGATCACCTGTGGCAGCTTCGTGAGCGAGAAAGCCGAGTCGATCTGGTTCTTGAACGCCCGCACGAACTGCTGCTGGCGGGCGTTCCGGTAGATGTCCGAGTCCGTGTGGCGGAAGCGGACGAAGTCGAGGGCCTTCAACCCGGTGAGCCGCTGGTAGCCCGGCTGGAGATTGATCTTCGCGTACCCGTACGGCCCGCCGTGGTCGTTGAAGTAGCGGCGATCGACGTCCATCCACACGCCGCCGAGCTTGTCGACGAGCTCACGGAACCCGCGGAAGTTGACCGTGATGATGTAGTTGATCGGCAGCCCGGTCAGCTTCCGCACGGTCTCGAGCGTGCCCTGGGCCCCGCAGTCCGAGTAGGCCGCGTTGATCTTGTCCCGGTACGTCGAGTGCCCGGGGCAGTAGATGTCGACGCGCAGGTCGCGGGGGAACGAGAGCAGCGAGACCGTCTTCTCGCCGGGGTCGGCACGGACGAGCATCAGCGTGTCCGACCGCGACGGCGCGTTCTTCGCCTCGTCCGCACGGTGGTCGTAGCCGATCACGAGGGCCACGGCGGGCTCGCCCGGGAGGGGCACGTCGAGCCGCTTCGCGGCGGCCTTCACCTCGACCGACTTCGGCGCGACCGCCGCGACCGATTCGTGCAGGTAGAGGTACGCGCCGGCGGCCGTGCCGCCCACGACGACGCAGAGGACGAGCGCCGACCAGCCGAGGATCTGGAGGAGGAGCGAGCGGCCGCGCCGCGGGGGCGGCGGCGGCTGGCGGTAGACCGTGACCGGGCCGAGCGGGCCCGGAGGGAGCGTCGCGCGGTTCGAGCCGTTCGACGTCGCGCCGCGGCCGACTCCTCTCTTCAGCGTCGTTCGCATGGATGGAAAGGGCGCGCCGCGCGCCCGAAGGGATAAAGGTAGCCGACCTGTCGGCGATGCCCTGCTCAGGTCGTGGCGAACACCGACGCTAGCTGCTCGGCGAGGAACGCGATCTCCTCGGGCGTCCCCGCGCTGATCCGGAGCGCGGAGGGCGCGCCGAACGAGCCCATCGGTCGGACGATCACGCCGCGGCGCAGGAGCGCGTCGTTGAGCGCGTCCGCGTCCGTCCCCACGTCGACGAAGAGGAAGTTCCCCCGCGCCGGCCCGACGGGGTCGAAGCCGTGCGTACGCAGCACCGTCTCGAGCGCGGCCATCGACTCCCGATTGACGGCCCGGCGGCGTGCGAGCTCCGCCGCGCCGTCGAGGCTCGCGAGCGCCGCCTCCTGCGACGGCGTGGTGACGTCGAACGCGCGCTGTACCTTCCGGATCGCAGCGACGACCTCCGCGGGCCCGACCCCGTAGCCGATCCGTAGGCCCGCGAGCCCGTAGATCTTCGAGAACGTGCGAAGCGCGAGCACGTGGCGGCCCTGCTTCGCCGCCTCCTCGATCGCGTCGGGGAAGTCGGGATCCTCGACGTACTCGAAGTACGCCTCGTCGACGACCGTGAGGACGTCGGGTCGGAGCCCGTCGAGGAAGCGCTCGAACGCGGCGCGGGTCGCCATCGTGCCGGTCGGGTTGTTGACGGTCGGGAAATAGGCGAGCTTCGTCCTCGGCGTCACCGCCGCGAGCAGGTCGTCGACGTCGAGCCGTCCGTCGCGCAACGGCACCCGCACGGGCGTCGCCCCGAGCTTCAGGGGGTCGAGCACGTAGCTCGGGAACGAGGGCCAGGGCGTCACTACCTCGTCGCCCGGGTCGAGCGTCGCCTGACAGACGTACCCGATCACCGCGTCGGCGCCGGCCGCGACGACCGTCTCCGCGAACGCCACGCCGTGGCGCTCGGCGAGCGCGGCGCGAAGGCTGAAGGCGCCTCCGTCCGGGTAGCGGTTCGCCTCCCGGAGCGAGCGCTCGATCGCCTCGAGCGCGGCGGGGAACGGCCCGAAGGGCCCCTCGTTCGAGGCGAGCTTCACGACGTGGTCGAGCCCGAGCTCTCGCTGGACGAGCTCGGCCGGCTTGCCCGGCTCGTACGGCACGAGCCCCTCGAGCGCCGGGCGGAACAAGTCCGGCCCCGGACCTGCCAACGTCACGCCGCGACGGCCTCCGGCGTCGGGCTCGGCGTCGGCTCGAACGGCTCGTCGGGCGTGGGAGGCGGCTCCCAGCCGTCGTCGTCCGAGCCCCCCGCGAGACGGCGCCACGCGACGAAGGCGCCGGCGAGCGCGGCGACGAGCACGACGGCGCCCCCGACCGCCGTAATGCCTCTGCGCCGGGCCGATGCGGTCGCTGCCACGCCGGCGACGGTGAGCGCTGCGCGCCGTCGCAGATAGCGCCGGACGAACCACCAGCCCAGCGCCCACATGAGGGCGTTCTTCCGGTCGGTCATCCCTGCCATCGCCAGAGCGTACTACCGGCGCCTCGGCGGGAGGTGGATCGCACGCCCGAGCGCGACGAGCCCCGCCTCCTTCATGCCCTCGGCGAACGTCGGATGCGGCGCGACGCCGTCGGCGATCGTCTCGATCGTCGACTCGGCGTCGAGCGCGACGACGGCCTCACCGATCAGATCCGTCGCGTGCGGCCCGACGATCACGACGCCGAGCAGCTGGCCGTACTGCGACTCGTGGATCGTCTTGATCCAGCCAGTGGTGTCCCCCGACATCACCGCCCGCGCGATCGCCACCCAGGGGCACCGCCCGACCACGACCGCGTCCCCGTGGGCCTCGCGTGCCTGCGCTTCCGTAAGGCCGGCGCCCGCGATCTCGGGGTCGGTGTAGATCGGGCGAGGGACGGCCGGCTCCCCGAACGTCGCCTCGTGCCCCATCGCGTTCTCCGCCGCCACCTCGCCCTCACGGAAGCCCGTGTGCGCGAGCTGCCAGTATCCGGCAACGTCACCGGCCGCGTAGACGTGCGGGACGTTCGTGCGACGGTGGTTGTCGGTCGCGATCCGGCTGCGGTCGAACTGCACCCCGGCGTCCTCGAGCCCGATCCCGTCGACGAGGGCGGCACGCCCGACGGAGACGAGCATCAGGTCGCAGCCGACCGTCTCGCCCTCGCCGAAGTGGACGGTGAGGTGGTCGCCGTGGTCGTCGACCTGCGTGCACTGCTTCTCGAGGTGGAGCGCGATGCCGCGCTTGCCGAACGCCTTGGCGAGCTCCTTGCCTGCATCGGCGTCCTCGAGCGGGATCAGCGTCGGGAGCATCTCGACGATCGTCACCTCGGTGCCGAAGCGGTCGAAGATCGACGCGAACTCGCAGCCGATGATCCCGCCGCCCAGCACGACGAGCCGACGCGGCACCTCCGTCTGCGCGAGCAGCCCCGTGGAGTCGACGCAGCGTGGCGAGTCGAGCCCCGGGATCGGCGGCCGGATCGGGAACGAGCCGGTCGCGACGATCGCGCTGTCGAACGTCACCTCCTCGGCGCCCTCGACGGCGATCGCCTTCGGGCCCGTGAACCGCCCCTTCCCCTTGACCCACTCGACGCCGTTCGCCTTGAAGAGCAAGGCCACACCGCCTGTCATCTGGTCGACGACGGCATCCTTCCAGGCGGCAGCGGCACCGAAGTCGAGCGACGGCTCGCCGACGGCGACGCCGAGCTTCGCGAACGTCCCACGGGCGTCGTGGATCGCATGCGCGGTCTGCACCCAGGCTTTCGTCGGGATGCAGCCGACGCGCAGGCAGGTGCCGCCCAGCGCGGGCTCGTGCTCGATGCACGCGACCTTGCCGCCGAGCTGGGCGGCGCGGATCGCGGCGGTGTACCCGGCCGGGCCGCCTCCGAGGACGGCGACGTCGACGTTCATCCGGTATCAGTCCCTTCGTCGGTGGGTTGGCGGTCGAGGTGCGCGAGCATCGTGACGGAATCGTCCTCCTCGCCGACGCGCTCGAAGCCGTGCCGTTCGTACAGCCCGATCGCCCCGGCGTTGTTGCGGTCGACGCTGAGCGAGATCGTGCCGAAGCCTTCCGTCCGGGCGCGGGCGAGCAGTGCGTCGAGCAGCTTCGCCCCGACACCCTTGCCGCGCGCGTTCGGCACGACGGCGATCGCGAGCTCGGGCGTCCGCTCGTCGACGAACCCGTACCCCCGTCGCTCGCGGGCGAACAGGCGATACCACGCCGCGCCAACCGGGAACCCCCCGTCGATCGCGATCATCGCCGCGTCTCCCGGACGGCCCCACGCCTTCACGTAGAGCGCGACCGGGCCCGGGCCCGTGTCCTCGGGGGCGCGCTCCTTCCAGTAATAGGCGTGGTGGAGCATGTCGCGCAGGAAGCGCACGTCCTGTGCGCCGCCGCGCCGGACGACGACGCCGGTCTGCGCGGCGCTCACAGGGCGAGCGTCGGCTGCTCGATGAGCGCGACGAGCGTCTGGAGGAACGCGGCGCCGTCGGCGCCGTCGATCGCGCGGTGGTCGCAGGTCAGGACGAGGTGGACGAGTGGGGCGACGTCGAGGTCACCGTCGCGCACGACCGCCTCGTCCTTCACGGAGCCGACGGCGAGGATCGCGACCTGCGGCGGATTGAGCACCGCGGTGAACTGCTCGACGCCGAACATGCCGAGGTTCGAGATCGTGAACGTGCCGCCCTCCAGGTCGGCGAACGTGAGCTTGTTGTCGCGGGCGCGCCCGACCACGTCGCCCCGAGCGCGCGCGATCTCCTGCACGGTGAGCCGCGCTGCGTCGCGGATCACGGGGACGACGAGCCCCTGCGGCGCCGCGACGGCGATCCCGACGTGCGGCGTCGGATGCCGGTGGATCTCCTCGCCCGTGAAGGTCGCGTTGACGGGGGCGTGGCGCGACAGCGCAACGGCCGCGAGCTTCACGAGCACGTCGTTGACCGTCGGCTTGACGTCTCCCTCCTCGAGCCGCTCGACGAGTCGCTCGCGCAACGCGAGCGCCTCGGCCATGTCCGCCGTGACCCCGAGCTGGAAGACCGGCGCCGTCCAGGCCTCGCTGAGGCGCTTCGCGATCGTCTTGCGGACGGAGGTGAGCTGCACGACCTCGGCCTCTTCGGCGGGCGCGGCAGCCGCGCTCGCGGCGGCGGCCGGGGCGCCCGCAGGCGCCTTCTCGACGTCCTCGGCGAGGATGCGCCCGTCGGGGCCCGTCCCGCGCACCGTCGCGAGGTCGACGCCGCGTTCGCGCGCGATCCGCCGCGCGAGCGGCGAGGCCTTGAGCGGCGCGGGGCGCTCGCGCTCGCCCTGTGCGCGCGCCGTGCCCTCCGGAGCGGCGTCGGCCTCCGGCGCGGGCGCGGGGTCGGGGGCGGGAGCGGGCGTGGGCTCGGATTCCGCCGGCTGCTCGACGGGCGCAGCAGGCGCTTGTGACACTGGGTCACTTGTGCTCGGCGCGGCGGCCGGCTCCGGCACCGACTCCGGTGGAGGCTCGGACGAGGGCGCCGGCGCACCCGCCTCTGCGCCGTCGATCACCGCGAGCGTCGTCCCGACCGCGACCTCGCCTTCCGGCACGACGATCTTCGTCAGGACGCCGTCGGCCTCCGCCTCGATCTCCTGCGTGACCTTCTCGGTGTCGAGCTCGTAGAGCGGATCGCCCTTCGAGACCGCGTCGCCCTCCTTCTTCAGCCACCGGACGACGACGCCGGACTCCATGCCCTGCCCCAGGCGCGGCAGCTTGACCTCGGTGCTCATCGCCTCCTCGCCCAGGGGTTGGCGCGAACCTCCGACTCCGGTTCTGGGCGTGTCACAGGCGTCATTATGCTGACCGCCGTGAAGCTCGTTGATCAGTGGGCGGCGCTCGAGCGGCGCCTCCCGGCCGACTGGGAGACGGTCTCGCTGCGGCTCCGTACCGAGCAGCCGGACGAGCGCTCGGAGGCCGCGCGGATCCTGGGGCCGATGAACGTCGGCTTCGCCGGCGACGAGCTCGCCTTCACCGTCCACCGCGCGGGCGGCGCCTCCGGCCCGGAGGCGGCGCGGCGGCTCTTTGGCCGCCTCGACGACGCACGGATCTGGTGCCTGCTCGAACAGCGGGAGGTCGTGGAGGCGGCCCCCCTGCTCGAGGAGCCCGAGCCGCCGGCGTCGTCGATCGCACAGGGGTGGGACGCCGAGCTCGCGACGCTCCCGCCGGGCTGGAGCGACCTCCTCTGCCTCCTGGAGCTCGATTCGAGCGCGCTCCTCACCCGCGCCGCGCTCGTGTGCGCGCCGATCAACCCCACGCGTGCCCGCGACGGGGTCGGGTTCACCTTCCGCTGCGCCCGCACGGCCGGCTACGGTGTCTCGCCCGCGATGGCCCGGCGCTGCTTCGCGCAGCTCGACGAGGAGGGGATCGGCGGCCGTGTCTCGGTTCTCCGCTCGCTGTCCGGCACCGACAACGTCGCGACCCAGGGCGCCGTCTGGTACGTCGGCGGCCGCGTTCTCTAGGCCCGGAGCTCGGCCCCGAACCGGTCGGCGAGCCTCGCCACGAT
This sequence comes from Gaiella sp., assembly GCA_036558885.1. Taxonomy (GTDB): domain Bacteria; phylum Actinomycetota; class Thermoleophilia; order Gaiellales; family Gaiellaceae; genus Gaiella. The sequence continues at coordinate 15,968 of DATBET010000168.1, read as the reverse complement.
CCGCTCGCGGAGCGCGAGCGCCTCGTCGTCCGTCAGCGTGCGATCCGGTGCCTGGAAGACGAGGTGGAGCGCGAGCGACTTCCGCCCCTCCCCCACCTGCGTGCCACGGTACACGTCGAAGACGTGCACGTCGCGCAGGTCGTCGCCGCCGGCCTCGCGGACCGCCGCGACGAGCGCGCCGGCCTCGACCTCGTCGGGGACCGTCACTGCGACGTCCTGGCGCGCGGCCGGGAACGTGATCACGTCGTCGTACAGGATCCGCTCGGGCAGCGGCTCCATCAGGCGCTCGACGTCGAGCTCGAAGACGCCCCAGCGTCCCTCGAGGAGGGTCGGGTGGAGCTCGCCGAGCCAGCCGGCGTCCGTCTCGGCCGCCTTGCCGGGGTGCAGGTGGGATGCGGACGTCCGGCGGACGTCGAGCGGCAGGTGGAACGCGTCGTGGACGGCCTGGACGGCCGCACGCGCCGCGTCGAAACCGCCTTCGGCGATCCCGCCCACGTGCCAGCGCTCGCTCGGGAGCACGTCGCCGGCCGGGAGATACACGCGCGCGAGCTCGAACAGGCGGATCGGCTCGTTGCCCGCATCGACGTTGACGCGGGCCGCCTCGACGAGCCCGGCGAGGAGCGTCGTCCGCAACACGGCCTGGTCGGCGCGCATCGGGTCGGGCAGACGCAGCGCCGCGGGGTAGGGGTCGGTCGCGGTCAGGCTCCACGTGTACGCCTCCGAATAGCCGGCGCCGACGAGCACGTCCTCGAGCGCCCGGCGGAAACGCTGCTCGGCGCTCAGATGGCCGGCCACCGAACGCCGGAGCGGCATCGTGTGCGGCACGCGGTCGAGCACGACGCGTGCCACCTCCTCGACGAGGTCCACCTCACGCGTCACGTCGCGCGCCCGCCAGGTCGGCACCGTCACCGTCCACGCCGGGTCCACGTCGAAGGCGAGCCGCTCGAGGATCGCGCGCTGCTCGTCCCCGGCGACCTCCAGCCCGATCAGCGTCGTCGACCGGGCCGGGCGGAGCGTGACGCGCGGTCGCTCGGGGAGCCCATTGTTGACGTCGACCGAGCCGATCGGCTCGGCGCCCGCGAGGTCGACGAGCAGGCGGCTGGCCAACACGGCGGCCGGCTCCGCGGCGTACGGGTCGACGCCCTTCTCCCACTTGTTCGAGCCCTCCGTGCGTAGGCCGAGCCGCTCGGAGGTCTTCAGCACGCCGATCGGCTCGAAGTTCGCCGCCTCCAGGAGAACGTCGGTCGTCGCCTCGGAGACCTCGGACTCGAGCCCGCCCATGATCGCCGCGAGGGCGACCGCGCGCTCGCCGTCCGTGATCAGCAGGTCGCTGGGCAGGAGCTCCCGGAGCGTGCCGTCCAGCGTCCGCAGCGTCTCGCCCTCGTACGCGCGCCGCACCACGATCCGGCCGCCGCCCAGGAGTGCCCGATCGAACGCGTGCAGCGGGCTGCCCCACACGTGCATCACGTAGTTCGTCACGTCGACGACGTTCGAGATGGAGCGCATGCCCGAAAGGTGGAGACGTGTCCGCAGCCACTGCGGGGAGGCGCCGACGCGGACGTTGCGGAAGGCACGGCCGATGTAGCGCGGGCACCCGCCGAAGTCCTCGACGCGGACGTCGGGCGGCTCGTCCGCGGCGAGCGGCGGGTCTTCCGGGTCGGGAAGGCGGAGCTCCCCGTCGCAGAGCGCCGCGACCTCGCGGGCGATTCCGACCAGCGAGAGGAGGTCGGGGCGGTTCATCGTCGGCGTCACGTCGAGGACGCGGTCGACGAGGGGAAGCGCGTCCGCGAGCGGCGCGCCGGGCTCGAGGTCGTCCGGGAGCAGCATGATCCCGGAGTGATCGGCGCCGAGCCCGAGCTCGTCCTCCGCGAGGATCATCCCCCGCGACACCTCGCCGCGCAGAGGGCGCTCCTCGAGCGGGCCCGGGAAGCCGGGGAGCAACGCGCCCGGCAGCCCCACCGCGACGGTCGCGCCTGCGCCGAAGTTCCACGCCCCGCAGACGATCTGCTGCGGGTCGGGCCGGCCGACGTCCACCTGGCAGAGCTGGAGCCGGTCGGCATTCGGGTGGGGGTCGGCGGCCAGGACGCGGCCGACGACGAAATGCGAGAGGTTGTCGTCCACGTCCGGGACGCCGACGTCGACGAGGCGGTCGACCTCGAGCGCCGAGATCGAGAGCCGGCGCGCGAGCTCGGCGTCGGTCGCCTTCGTCGCGACGTACTCGCGCAGCCAGGAGAGCGGCACGCGCATCAGAACTGGCCCGAGAAGCGGAGGTCGTTGCGCCAGAGCTCGCGCAGGTCCGGGAACTCGTGCCGCAGCATCGCGATGCGCTCGAGGCCCCACCCGAACGCGAACCCCGTGCAGCGCTCGGCGTCGTACCCGACGAACTCGAAGAGGGCCGGGTCGACCATGCCCGCGCCGCCCACCTCGATCCAGCCCGAGTGCCGGCACACGGGGCAGCCCGCGCCGTCGCAGACGTGACACGAGACGTACGCCTCGATCGAGGGCTCGGTGAAGGGGAAGTAGTGCGTCCGGAACTCGGTCCGTCGCTCGCTTCCGAACAGTGCCTTGAGGAGGAAGTCGAGCGTGCCGGTGAGGTCGGCGAGCGTGATCCCCTCGTCCACCGCGAGCCCCTCGACCTGGTGGAAGATCGGCACGTGGGTCGCGTCGGGTGTGTCGCGGCGGTAGACGCGCCCGAGGGAGACGATGTAGACGGGCGGCTGCTGCGCCTCCATCGTGCGGACCTGGGACGGGGACGTCTCCGTGCGGAGCACCGTCTGCTCGTCGAGGAAGAACGTCGCGAGCGGCGAGCGCGCGGGATGCCCGGGCGGGAAGTTGAGCCCGTCGAAGTTGTAGTGCGTGGTCTCGACCTCGCGGCCGTCGACGACCCGGTAGCCGAGCCCGAGGAAGACGTCCTCGACCTCGCGCCGGATCTGGGTGATCAGGTGGAGGCGCCCGCGCGGATGGTCCCCGACCGGGAGCGTCACGTCGACGCGCTCCTCCGCGAGCCGCCGGTCGAGCTCCCCCCGCTCGAGCGCGTCGGCGCGCTCGGCGACGGCCGCCTCGATGCGCCGCTTCGCCTCGTTCAGCGTGCGGCCGGTCTCGGCGTCCCGGACCTCCCGGAGCGCGAGCGGAAGCGCGCTCTTTCGGCCGAGGTACTCGACGCGAACCGCCTCGATCTCGTCGCTCGACCCCGCGGCGGCGACCGCCGCGAGGGCCGCACGCTCGAGCGCCTCGACGTCCATGGGACGTCCGAGGCTAGCAAGTGACACAGTGTCACAAGGCTGCTTGAATCCGGGCGATGAGCGCCCCCGAGGCCCCGCAGGCGCCGCAGCCGCGGCGGACAGGCGCGGCACCCTACGATGCGATCGCCCGCATCTACGACCCGTGGTCGGCGTCGGTCACGGAGGACGTCGGGTTCTACGTCGACGAGGCGTTGGCGGCGGGCGGCCCGGTGGTCGAGCTCGCGGTGGGCACGGGCCGCATCGCGGTGCCGACCGCGAAGGCCGGCATCCACGTGATCGGCGTGGACGAGTCGCCCGGCATGCTCGGGGTCGCGCGCGAGTACGCAGAGCGCGAGGGCGTCTCGGACCGGCTCGACCTGCGCGTCGGGGACCTCCGCGAGCCGCCTGTCGCGGAGCGCGTCCCGCTCGTCACGATCCCTTTCCGGTCGCTGCTCCACATGACCACCGAGGCGGAGAAGCGGCGCGCGCTGACCGGCGCCGCGAGCCTGCTCGAGCCCGAGGGCCGGGTGGTCTTCGACGTGTTCGCCCCGAACCGCGAGGACATCGAGGAGACCGACGGGCTCTGGCTCGAGCGCGAGCCCGGCATCTTCGAGCGCGCCGACTGGGATCCCCGCTCGCGCACGCTCGCGCTCTCGGTGCGGGCCAACGAGGATTCGGCGCGGATGGAGCTGCACTGGCTGTCCGCCCCGGAGTGGAACGCCGTGATCGAGGACGCGGGGCTCGAGGTCGAGGCGCTCTACGGCTGGTTCGACGGTAGGCCGTTCGAGGGCGGCGAGGACATGATCTGGGTCTGCAAGGCGGCCTAGACGAGCCGAAGCGCGTCGCCGACCCGCACGAGCCCGGGCTCGAGCACCTCGGCGTACACGCCCATGCACGCCTCGCCGTCGACCGGGCTGCGCTGCTCGAGCAGCTCGCGGAGGACGTCCCGGTCGCGGACGCCCGTGTCCGGGCTCGCCGACGGGACGGCGCACCGCGGGGTCGGGTCGCCCACGAGCAGCGTGGCGCCACCGACGAGCACCCGGCGGTTGCGCCATTCGTCCTCGCCATGGGCCACGAGGCCGTCGAGCTCCAGCAGCATGCGGAACCGGCGCCCGTCGCCGTCGATGGTCGCGAGCGAGGCACGTGAGACGAGGGACGCGGGCCGGTCGTCCGTCGCCCAGCATCCGTCGTCGCGCTCGACGAGCGTCAGCGAGCGCCCGACGAGGTCCGAGAGGGCATCCGCCCAGAGCCCGTCGACGACGCGCCCGTGCAACGACCGGCCGTACACCTCGACGACCGTCGGGGCGCCGGGCCCGACCACGCCGCCGACCGTCGCACCGTCCGGCAGCGTCAGCTCCAGCTGCCGCGAGACGGGGTCCCAGTCGGCGCTCGTGCGGACGAGCGTCGAGTCGCGCTTGCCGTTGTAGAGGCGCCGCTCGGCGTCGAAGAGGAGGAAGCGCCGGTCCTCCCGCGCGCCATCGGGGACGAGCTCGATCTCGTCGGGATGATCGAGCCTGAGGCTCTTGATCGGCGTCACGTTGATCCGTGCGACACGTGCGTCGGCCATCGGCCGCCGATCCTAGTCACGTCATTGGACGAGTCCCGGCGGGGTCGCTAGGGTGGCCGGTCGTGATCGCCGTGATCGTGATCGTGGTGATCGTCGCGCTCCTCGTGATCGCGCTGATCACCCTCTACAACAGATTCGTCCGGCTGCGGAACCGCGTCGACAACGCGTGGGCGCAGATCGAGGTCCAGCTCAAGCGGCGGCACGACCTGATCCCCAATCTCGTCGAGACCGTCAAGGGCTATGCCGCCCACGAGCGCGGCACCTTCGAAGCGGTCACGCAGGCGCGCGCCGCCGCGCAGGGCGCACGGACGCCCGCCGAGGCGGCCCAGGCGGAGGGCATCCTCAGCCAGGCGCTCGGGCGCCTGTTCGCGGTCGCGGAGGCCTACCCGGAGCTCCAGGCGGACGAGAACTTCCGACAGCTCCAGAGCGAGCTCTCGGAGACGGAGAACCGGATCGCGGTCTCCCGCCAGGTCTACAACGACACGGTGCTCACCTACAACAACGCGATCCAGACCTTCCCCGGCGTCGTCCTCGCGGGGCCGTTCCACTTCTCGGGGCGCGAGTTCTTCGAGACCGACGAGGCCGAGCGCGGCGCCCCACGCGTCGACTTCACGCCCGCGACGGGCGCGGCGCCGCCGCCACCGGCCCCGTCCGCGCCACCCGCGGGGCCCGCCGAGGGCGCCGGCGGCGCCACCGGTGGCACGAGTACCTAGGGCGCTCGCGCTCGCGGCGGCCACGCTCGCCGCGCTCACGCTCGCGGGGGTCGCACAGGGGAAGTCGTTCGACCTCCCGCAGGCAAATGTCGCCGTGCGCGTCGCGGACGACGGCTCGCTATTGGTCGACGAGGACATCACCTACGCGTTCAGCGGGCCGTTCAGCGGCGGCTATCGAGACATCCCGCTGCGCTCGGGCGAGTCGATCGACCGGATCTCTGTCTCCGAGGGGGGCCAGGCGTACCGACCGGGCGCCTGCGTCGAGCTCGGCTGCAGCGACCGGCCGGGCACGTTCGGGACCGCCCGCGTCGGTGACGTCCAGCGGATCGTCTGGCACTACCAGGCGAGTGACGAGCTCAGGACGTTCCACGTCCGCTACCGACTGAGCGGCGTGGCGGTCGCGTACGACGACGTCGTCGACGTGAACCTCAAGGTGTGGGGCGACGAATGGGACGTGTCCCTCGGGCGGCTCACGGCGACGGAGACCGCGCCGGGCAAGATCGTCCGCGGCTGGGGACACCCGGTGTACGTCCGGGGCGACGTCCAGCTCTCCGGCTCGACCGTTGTCCTGCGCGCGCTCGATGTGCCCGCCCACCAGTTCGTCGAGCTGCGCACCCTGATCCCGCGGCAGGCGTTCTCCGGGACGGCGGGCATGAAGGTGCGCTCGGGGAACGGTCTCGCGCGGATCGTCGCGGAGGAGCAGGCGGACGCCGCGTCGTTCGAGCAGGACCACGAGAAGATCGAGAGCGCGAAGCGGCACCCCTGGCGCTACGTCCTCTACGTCCTCCTCCTCGGCCTCCTCCCGAGCCTCGTGGTCGTGGGCGCCGTCTTCTGGCTCTTCGGGCGCGAGCGGCGGACCGGCTACGACCGCGAGTACGAGCAGGAGCCGCCGACCGACACCGCGCCGGCGCTCGTGCCCACGCTTCTCCGGCAGGGCGGCGAGGCCGGCTCCTTCGAGTTCACCGCCACGCTGTTCGACCTGATCCGCCGGGGCGTGTACACGGCGAAGCCCGTCACGACGGAGCGCCCGATCTGGGGTGGGCTGCGCCATGAGCAGATGGCCGATCTCGAGATCGGGCCGGGCGCGCAGGACGAGATGACCCCGTGGGAGGACGCCGTCGCCCGGGTCGTCGACGGCGTCATCGCGGACGGGCCGCAGCGGCTCTCGAAGTTCCGGGAGGAGATCGAGGACGATCGCCAGTCGATGAGCACGCACTTCACCGCGTTCAAGGCGAACGTCTCGACCGCGGTCGGGAACCGGCAGTGGTTCCTCTCGCTGGGCGTGCTGCCGCTCGTGCTCGCGCTCCTCGTTTTCGTCGCGATCGCCGCGCTGCTCTTCTACATCGCGATCTCGGGGTGGCGCTCGGTGTACCCGCGCTGGAGCGACATCGTGCTGCTCGGGCTCGGCGTGGCGGCCTGCATCAACGCCGGCGTGATCGTCGGCGCGCTCTCGCAGCGTCGGCTCTGGCGGCGGCGCACACGGGAAGGCGAAGTAGAGGCGGAGCGCTGGGAGGCATTCCGCCGGTACCTGACTGACTTCCCGCGGTTGCAGGAAGCGCCGCCCGCGACGCTCGCGCTCTGGGAGCGGCTGCTCGTCTACGGGATCGCCTTCGGGATCGCGGAGCGGGTGCTCCAGGCGGCCCATCTCGCCATGCCGGAGGCGATGGCCGCGGCCTCCTCGATCTACTGGATCACGGGGGGCGGGAACCTCGGCTCGGGCCCCACGTCCCTCGCGATCGGCGACCTCGCCTCCGGGTTCGGCTCGGCGCTCGCCCCGCCCTCCTCGGGGTCGGGCGGGTTCGGCGGCGGCTTCTCGGGAGGCGGAGGCGGCGGCGGGGGCGGCGGTGGCGGAGGCGCCTGGTAGGGCGCCCCCGCCTGTCCGCTCTACCTCACGTAGGTCCAGACCGCGCCGTTCGTGCGGAAGGTCAGGGACTCGCTGCCGCTGTCGTCCCCGATCGCAAGGCCGACCTCGACCGGATTGGTGAGCCGCTCGAGGTCGCGGCGCACGATCTCGGCATTCCAGGTCCCCTTGGCGAGATCGAGCTCGAGCCGACCGATGCCGTTCTCGGTCTTCGCCACGAAGACGCACCTGGTGCCGGACTGCCGGACGAACTTCGTGCCCGGGACGCGCTGAGCGGCGACCGAGCCGTTCAACGTCAGGGTGACGTCGTCGCCACAGGCGATGCTGCGGCCCTCGACCGCGCGGAGCCGCCCCGCCACGACCGCCGTGTCGGGCAGCTTCGCCGACCTCGTCACGACCGCCTTGTCGACCGACACGAACAGCGTGTCGGGAAGCGCCACGACCGCCTCGCCCTTCGCGTGGGCGAACCGGGTGGGACGCGCGAGGATCAGTGAGCCGACCGCGGCGCCGTAGTTCTTCTCGGCGGTCGTCCCGGCTCCGATCTGGACGACCTTGCCGATCAGCCCGGTGGTCGAATCCAGCTCGAGGCGCGTCGCTCCCGCCGCCGCGGGCGCGGTGAGAGAGCCGACCGCGGACAGGCCGACGCACCTCGAGAACTCGGACGTGCTCCCACCGGCCGTCGACGTCGCCGTGACGAGGGCGCCCGCTGCGAGCGAAGTCGTGAGTGGAATCGACGCCTGCCCGAGACCGTTGCCGCCGACCGTGACGGATGCCGTCGCGAGGAAGGCCTTGCCCTCGCCGGCCCCGCTCGGGTCACAGTCGTCGTTCGAGAACAGCTCGACACGCTGGGTCGATCCCGAGGCTCCGCGGACGCGGACGTCGACCCGTGTCGGAGCGACGAGCAGGAGCTCGGGCGCAGTCGCGGCGTCGGCCGCGTTGTCGTCGATCCCGACGCCGAAGTTCCCGAAGATCTGGTTCCCGAGGATGCCCGTCGCGTGGGCACCCGAGTCGACCAGGACACCAGGCCCTTGGTTCGTCGCGATGAGATTCGCATCCAGCGTCCCGGTGCCGCCGATCGTCGCACCGGTCCCCCCGCCGACGTAGACGCCCGGGCCCTGGTTCGGCGCGTACGTGCCCGTGTGCTGGAGACCGACTGCGTTCGACTTCACGACCGTCCCGACCGGCACGCCGTCCCGGTCGACGATCGCGACGCCGGGTCCGTTGTTGCCGGCGATCCAGTTCCCCGTGATCACCGTCCGGGCGGCACCATTCACGAGCACCCCGACCGGGTTGCCGAGGCCGTCGCCTCCGATCACATTGCCCTGGACGAGGTTGTCCTCGGTCGGCTGCGGGTTGCTGGGGGCCGCCCCGGCACCCCCCTCGGCAGCGACGGTGACGAGGATGCCCGCCAGACCGCCGTCGGCCTCGAGCACGACGTTGCCGACGACCCGGTTGACCGCCGATTGCGTCATCGCGATGCCCGCGAGCGACGAGCCCGTGATCCGGCCGTCTTCGACGGTGTTCCCGCGACCGCCGGAGAGAAGCACGCCGAACTGCTGCCCGTGCACCTTGGTGCCGGTCACGACGTTCTGCGCTCCTCCGACGATTCCGATCGCGAAGACCGTCCGCGTCTGGCCCGGCACGACGGTAGACCCGTCGCCCGAGAGGCCCGCGATCACGTCAGTCAGGTGGTTTCCGTCTCCCTCGACCGCGAGCTGCCCGAACCGGTTCCCGGTGAACACGCCCCCCGAGACGGTGTTCTCGTTGCCGCGCAAGACGAGGCCGACGAGGCCGTTCGACGCGAGGCCCGCCGCATCGCTCGTGAGCCCGGCGATCAGGCCGTCGAGCTCGTTGTTCGAGCCCTCGATCAGCACGCCGCCCGCGCTGTTCCCCGACGACACGACGCCGTCGAGGGTGTTGCCGTTCCCCGTCACCCGGACGCCGAGCTGGTTCGCCCGCGGCGTGTCGCCCCACGTCAGGCCGGCGCGGACGCCGTCGAGCGTGTTGCCGCTCCCGACGACGTCGAAGCCCACCGACCCGTTCACGACCGCCACATCGCGCACCTTGGCCTCGCTCCCCTCGAGCACGAGGCCCGTCCCGCCGGCGGCGTCGACGGTGACGCCTGCCTGCGAGGATCCGTCGATCGTCGCCGGGCCGACGAGGGCCGGCAGCGGCTCGGTCACGACGATCTGAGGCGTGCCCGGGATCTGGAAGATGATCTCGTCGAACCCCGGCCGGCCGGCGCCGTTGGCCTCCTCGATTGCGGCGCGCAGCGTGCACTGGTCGCCGCCCGCGTCGGCGTCGACGTCGCAGTGGTGGTCCAGGACGTCGGGGTCGGGCTGGTCGCCGCTCACGTTCACCACGAGCGGGCACCGCAAGGGCGTGACCGCCAGGGTCACGGGGCCCCGGGAGTCGGCGCGCGCCGTCTCCGACAGTGCGGGACACGGAGCAACGTCGACGTCCTGCGTGTCCGTGTCGGTCTCGTCGTCCGCGTCGGTCACGGTGAGCGTCACGGTGTACTTGCCGGTGTTCTCGTAGGTGTGCGCCGGAGGCGTCTCGCCGGTTCCGCTCTGGCCGTCTCCGAAGTCCCACTCGTAGCCCTCGATGCCCTTGTCGTCGGTCGAGCCGGATCCGTCGAACTCGATCGTGAACGGATCGTCCTCCAAGGCCGTCCAGGTGAACGAGGCGGTCGGGGGCTCGTTCCCGCCGACGCTCACGGCGAGGGTCTCGCTGTCGGTCGCGCCTTCGTTGTCGGTGACCGTCAGCTCGACGGAGTACGTGCCGGCCGCCTGGAAGGGGTGGCTGGTCGTCACGCCGCTGCCCGTGCCGCCGTCGCCGAACTCCCACGCGTAGCCGGCGATGCTCTCGTCGTCCGTCGAGGTCGAGGCGTCGAAGTCCACAGTCAGGGGCGCGTTCGCGCGCGCTTTCCAGGAAAAGGCCGCCGTCGGCGGTGGGTTGTCGACGGTCGTCGTCACCGAGACGAGGTCGACGCGCGGCGTGGTCTGGCACCCGGCGCCGCTCGAGCTCTCCCCGACCAGGATGCGGTGACGACCCCCGGGCGCGGTGAAGGTCTTGCTCTGTCCCCCGACCGAGACCGTGTAGCTGTCGTACGGGAAATTGGGCCCCGCGAGGAAGGTCTGGTTCGTCTGCAGGATCTGGTTGAAGATCACCACCGAGTACGACTGGGCGCCCGAGACGTTCGGGAACTCGACGAAGAAGGGCGTGATGCAGCGATTCGGGTCGTTCGGCAGGTTCGGGACCTGCCACGTCTCGACCACGATCGAGCTCTGCGACGTCAGATCGACAGCGGTGGTCGCCGCCCCGCCGGTCGTCGGGAAGCCGACGACCATCGCGGCGATGGCCGCGACGAGGCCCGCCACCCCCGAGCGCCACCGGTCGGTCCGGCCCCCCGTCCCTCGACCCCGCTTGAGTCCATGCCGCATGTCATCCACTCCCTTCCCGCTCGGTTCCGCTGCTCACGTCGGGAGACCCGCCGGCCTCCTCCCGGGCGACCCGGGTTACGAACCGGATCAGCTCGTCGGCGTCACGCACGGTCGTCCGCTCGCCGGTCGCGACGAGCTCGGCTTCGCCGGCCAACCGCCCGGCGTCGAGCGCCGCGTCTGCCAGCCGCAGAACGACCGAGACCGTCACGGGTGCCGACGGTAAGGGCACGGCGTCCCACCGCCGTCCCACGGGAAGTCGGGCTCAGCTGCGGGAGGCGCGGACGAGCGCTCGATGCTCCGCGGAAGGCTCGAGGCCCAGCTCACCGAGCGCCGCGGCGCTCGCGCGGAGCACGTCCAGCGCACGTCCGCGCCTGCCCTGGCGGAGCAGCAGCGCCGCCGTGCGCAGGTACCGGCTCTCGTCGATGCGATCCGACTCGATCGCGCGCTCGAGCAGCCTGAGCGCCTCGTCGAGGTCTCCCTCGCGCTCGGCGCCGGCTGCGAGGAGATCGAGCAGCTGGAGGGCTCGCGCGCGGAACCGCTCCCGGGGCTCCGCGGCCCAGTCCTCGTAGCGCTCGTCGGGAAGCGCCTCGCCGACGTAGAGGGCAAGCGCGCCACGCGCGCGCTCCAGGCTCGCGGCGATGTCGGGCCCTCCGAGCGCATCCGTGGCTCGCCGGTCGAAGAGCGCCGCGTCGACGGTCGTGCCCTCGACGAACGAAAGCGATGGCCCATCGCGCACGACGAGGTCTCCGCCCGCTTCGCGCAGGCGGTTGAGGACGTTCCTGAGCCGCTTGCGACCGCTCGGCTCGTCCACGCCGGGCCAGAGATCCTCGATCACGGCGTCGACCGACCGCCGTCCGCCGTGGACGGCCAGCAGCTTGACCAGCGCGGTCGGCCGACCCGCCGGCAGGTCGAGGGCAGCTCCGGCCCGACGGGCCTCGAACCCGCCCAGCACGCTGATGCTCGTGGGCGGCGGGCCGAGCGGAGCGGGCTCGGCGCTCGAGCCGTCGAGCAGCGCGACGAGCGTCGTCGCGATCTCGGGCTCGCGGCGGAGTGGAAGATCGGGGGCGCCCATCCGCCTCGCCTGCGCCAGCGCGTCCCGCACGAGCGCCGCAGCCCGACCCGCGTCCCCACGCCGCTGCGCCGCCCACGCCCTGAGCAGGTCCGGCCGCCAGCGTTCGCGGACGTCGAGGTCCGGCTGCACCGCCAGCTCCGCGAGCAACGCCTCGGCCCTCTCGGCGTCGCCGTATCGTGCCTCGAAGGCCCCTTCGGCGAGCGCGACGTGCTTCGGGCTCTCCGGCGCGCGTTGGAGCGCACGCAGCAGGTACTCCTGCGCCGGCTCCGCCTCGCCGACCTGCCCGAGCAGCAGGGACGCCTCGGCGAGGAACTCCGCGCCCGTGTGGTGGACGAACCACTCGCCCCGATGTCGCTCCGCCTCGGCGAGCTGGGCGCGCACCCTGTCGGCATCGCCGAGCGAGGCCGCTGCCCGGGCCCGCAGCCAGCCCGTATAGCCGAGCGTCCGCGTGTCGCCGTAGTGCTCGCCGAGCCGCTCCGCTTCCGCGAGGCTCGCCTCGGCCTCCAACGGCCGGCCGAGGTCGATCAGGGCCTCGGCGAGGAAGACGAGCACGACGCCGCGAAGCCTCGAGCGCGCGGGCAGCCCGGCGAGCGCGCGCTCGAGCGTCCCGACCGCTGCCTCGAAGCGGCCGCCCAGCGTCTGCACGTCGTACGCGAGCGCGAGCAGGGCGTGCGCGCGGGCGGTCTGGAACCCGAGCCGCCCGTAGAGCTCGGCCGCCTCCTCGAGCAGCGGCTCGGCGGCGGCGAGACCCTCCTGCTCGCCGCTCCAGGCGTGCGTGCGGCCGAGGACGTGGAGAGCGCGGACGCGGGTCTGGAGCTCCTCGGGGCCCGCCTCCGTGAGGAGCCGCTCTGCGACGACCCGCGCCTCGGCAACCTCGCCGTCTCGGACGAGATCGCGCGAGCGCTCGGCGTCGACCTCTCGTCGGAGGGCGGCGTCGCCGTCGGCCGCCGTGGCGGCGCGCGCGAGCAGCTCCGCGCGCAGGGCGCGCTCAGCCGAGGCCTCGCAGGCGCGCGCGAGATGCATCAGCGCGCGCGGATGCCGGTCGAGCGCCTCCTCCGGGATCGACGCAAACAGGGCGCGCAGCTCGCGGACGTCGAGGCGGCTCACCTCCTGCGGCGTCAGCGCAGCCGCGGTCTCGGCAGCTCGATCCATCTCGCCTGCGGAGACCAGGACCCGGATCGCCTCCGGCCCTTGCGCCCGCTCGACATACGCGGCGGCAGCGAGCACCGCGACCTCCCGCGCGAGCGGCCCGTGCGCCGACAGTGCCTCGCGCACCGGGTCGACGAGCTCGACGCGACCCCCGGGACCGATGACGAACGGCACGCCTGCATTCACGGCGAGGCCGACGATGCCTGGGATTCCCGTCGCCCGGTCGGCGATCCACGTCGTCAGGTGGGGCAGGTGCGCAAGTTGAGCGACGCCTGCGGCCTTCTCGGGCGCGAGGGCGCCGAGTGACTCTTCGACGAGGTCGGAGAGGATGCTCGGCGTCGACTCGAGCCGCTCGAGCTCGAGCTCGGCGTCGTCTGCACGCGCAAGGCGCTCCGCCGCCAGCTGCACCGCGATCGGCCATCCCTGCGTGACGCGCCGCACACGAGCCGCCCAGCCTGCGTCGACGGATGCGCCCCCTCGCTCGAGCACGGCTCCTGTCTCCTCGGCCGTGAACGCGAGCTCCGTCTGCCCGAGACGGACGACCGAAGGCTCGGATAGGGCCGGCTCGAGGGCCGTGGGAAGCGACCGCCCGACGAGCAACAGCTCGCTGTCGCCAGGGAGCTCGTCGAGGAGGCGCGCGACCAGGTCGCCGGCGCCCCCGCCGACGCGCCCGATCTCGTCGAGGACCAGGAGGATGGCGTCCTCGCTCTCTGCAAGGACCCCGAGCAGGCGGTCGAGCAGCTCGTCGGGGCTGCCGCCATCGGGGTCGAGCGCATCCGCCGCATCGGAGAGCCCCGCACGCCGCAGCGAGGCCCGGATCCGCGCCAACAGTGCATCGGGAAGCTCGTCGCCGGGCTCGAGACGCGCGAGCGCCCAGGCGATCCCGCGATGGTCGGCGTACTCGATCGCGAGCGTCGTCTTGCCATAGCCGCCTCCGGCGACGATCGCCCCGAGACGACCGCGCGCGAGCTCCGCCGCGAGCCGCGGTCGTGGAACGTGATGACGTGGTAGCGAGACGGACGCCGCAGACAACCCTTGCCCCCCGAACCAGGTGTGCGAATCGTCGGTTGCGGCACGCGCCGCGTCAACCCGCGCGGTTCGTCTCGTACAGCGCGATCGCCCCCGCGACGGCCACGTTGAGCGACTCGGCCGCGCCCGGCAGCGTGATCGTGGCCTTGTGACACTGTGTTGCAAGCTCGTCCGGCAGCCCTTCGCGCTCGGAGCCGAGGACGAAGGTCAGCGGCGGTGCGAGGTCGAGGCGGGCCAGTGGCTCGCCGCCGTGGGCCACGAGGGCGACCTTCCTGCCGGGGGCGGCGTCCCAGGCGACGCGCGGGACCCGGAAGATCGAGCCGGCCGAGGCACGGAGGGCCTTCGGCGAGAGCGGGTCGGCGCACGCGGCCGAGAGGGCGACGGAAGCGCCGAACGCGTCCGCGGTGCGGACCAGCGTGCCGACGTTGCCCGGGTCGGCGAGGCGCCAGAGCGCGAGGCAGGTGTCTCGCCCCCCCACGGGCAGGTCTACCCGACGGTAGACGCCGATCGCGCGGGCGGCGTGCGGGAGCGTCGACACCCGAGCGAGGAGCGCTTCGTCGACCGTCTCGCCCGCGACGAGGAGGTGTACCGGCTCGACGCCGGCCTCGCGGGCGGCCGCGACGAGGTCCTCGCCCTCGGCCGCGAAGAGCCCGGTCTCCTCGCGGTCCTTGCGCCCGGAGAGGAGCTTTCGGACGAGCGTCAGCGTCGCGTTGTCGCGCGAGGTGATCACGGGGGGAGCAAGTTACAGTCTGTAACTTGCTCTCCGTCGACGACGGCGGCCTGCAGGGCCCAGCGTTGGCTTACGCGGCCTTGGCGTCGTCGGTCGACACGCCTGACCCGAGCGCGGCCTTCGCCTGCTCGGCCACGACGGTGAAGGCCGCGGGGTCGACGACCGCGAGGTCGGCGAGCGACTTGCGGTCGAGCTCGATCCCTGCCTTGTGGACCCCGTTCATGAACTGGTTGTAGGAAAGGCCGTTGGCGCGAGCCGCCGCGTTGATCCGCACGATCCAGAGCGAGCGGAGCGTCCGCTTCTTGTTCCGGCGGTCGCGGTAGGCGTAGACGAGCGAGTGCTCGACCTGCTCCTTCGCGTAGCGGTAGTGCGTGCTCTTGCGGCCGTAGTAGCCCTTCGCCTGCTCGAGGACCTTGCGGCGCTTCTTGCGCGCGGCGACCGATCGCTTGACGCGAGCCATGTCAGCCCCTCCCCAGCAGCTTCTTGACGGACTTCTGGTCGCTAGACGCGACCGACGCGTTCTCCCGCGCGCGCTTCCGCTTCCCCGGACGGCTCTTGATCACCTGGCCGGGAGGCGCCGTCCGGTGGCGCCGCCGGCGCAGCAGCTTGCCGCTCCCGGTCACCTTGAACCGCTTCTTCGCCCCGCTCCCCGTCTTCACCTTCGGCATCTCGTCTCACCCCTGCGTTCTTCGTCGGCCCGAGCACCATCACCATGTTCCGGCCGTCGAGCGTGGGCTGCTGCTCGACCTGGCCGAGCTCCTTGACGTCCTCGGCGAGGCGCTCCAGGAGCATCCGACCCCGCTCCGGATGGAGGTTCTCCCGCCCCCGGAACATGATCGTGACCTTGACCTTCGCCCGCTGGTTCAGGAAGCGGACGACGTGGCCCTTCTTGGTCTCGTAGTCGTGGTCCCCGATCTTCGGCCTGAACTTGATCTCCTTGATGTTGATCGTCGACTGGTGCTTGCGGGCCAGCTTCGCGCGCTGCTCCTGCTCGTACCGCCACTTGCCGTAGTCCATGACCTTGGCGACGGGCGGGTCGGCATCCTTCGCGACCTCCACGAGATCGAGGTTCCTCGAGTACGCGAACTCGAGCGCCTCCTTCGTGTCCTTGATCCCGATCTGCTCCCCGTCCGGCCCGACGAGCCTGACCCGCGGCGCGCGGATCTGCTCGTTGGTCCGATCC
>DATBET010000167.1:0-9467 GCA_036558885.1 Gaiella sp. | reverse complement strand
AGCGACGGGTCGGGAACGGGCTCGAGCGCCTGCACCACGAGCGGCACGTGGCCGGCCCAGACGTGGAGCTCGGCGTCGGGCGTATCGCCGTCCTCCGGCCCCCCGTCGCGAATCTTCGCGGACGCCTCGTCCAGGGCGAGGCGGAGCACCGAGGTGGCCTTCAGCTCCTTTGGCGTCGGCGGCCGAGCCTCGGTCCAGCGGCCCGGGAGCAGCTTCTCGGTGAACGCCTCGAGCGCGACGAGCTTCTCCTCCGGCTCCTCAACGGGGACCGCGGTGCCGAGCACGATGGCCGAGCGGTAGTTCATCGAATGCTCGAAGACGGAGCGCGCGAGCACGATGCCGTCGAGGAGCGTGACGGTGAGGCACGCGGCGATCCCGCTCGAGAGCGCCCGGAGCGTGCGGCTGGCAGCGGAGCCGTGCACGTAGACGAGGTCGCCGACCCGCGCGGCCAGCGTCGGGATCACGTACGGCTGGCCGTCCGAGACGAAACCCAGATGCGCCACCAGAGCCGCGTCGAGCACGGGGTCGATCGCCTCGCGGTCGTACCGCGCGCGCTCCGGGAGGCGCTTCACGCGGACACGCGGCGAGGGGGAGGGATGGGCGCGGCGCGGCATGTCTCAAGCGTACGGGCAGCGACGGATCGGTTCCCCGTCGCCAGGGGTCGACGGCCAGGCATAGTGAGACGTCGCGACAAAGGCGCCCGCGGCTGCGGCCCGCCTCTCGCGCTCGAGTTCGATCCCAGGAGGGAGCATGAGCAGAAGAACCATCGCGGTCGCCGCCGTCGTGTCGAGCCTCGCGCTCGCGGCACCGCTCGCGGCGTTTGCCGCAGGCGCCGGCACGACCGCCCACAAGGCGACGACCATCACGGTCACCGCCGGGAAGCCGACGGAGTTCCACTTCACGCTGTCGAAGTCGTCCGCGCCGAAGGGGTCCGTGACCTTCAAGATCGTGAACAAGGGCAAGCTCGCGCACGACTTCAAGATCGCCGGCAAGAAGTCCAAGATGGTGCAGCCGGGCAAGTCGACGACCCTCAAGGTCACGCTGAAGTCGGGCAAGATGACGTACCAGTGCACCGTGCCCGGCCACGCGGCCGCGGGCATGAAGGGCACGCTGAAGGTCAAGTAGCACTCGGTCGGGTGCGCGCGTCCGGGGTGTGCGCTGCACACCCCGGCGCGAGCACCGGCTTGGCTCACCGGCGAGCAGGAGGTACAACCACGTCCTGATGGCGTCGTCCTGGCTCGAGACGATCCGGCGCATCTTCGATGCGATCCCGGACCTCGCCACGCCTGCGGAGGTGCAGGCGGCGCTCCGCGACATCCTCGAGGATCCCTCGCTCGGCGTGTACTGGTGGGACTGGGAACGCGAGTGCTACGTGGGAATTGACGGGGCTCCGGTCGATCCGCGGCCCGGTCCCGGGGCGGTCCTGACCCCGATCGAGTACGAGACACGCCGGATCGGGATGCTCGTGCACGACGCGCGGCTGCTGGGGTCGCCCGAGTTCACCAGCTCGTTCGTCCCGATGGTGCGGATCGCGATGGAGCGCGATCGCCTCCACCGCGATCTCGTCGCCAAGCTCGAGCAGCTCCAGGCCTCCCGGATGCGGCTCGTTCGGGCGAGCGACAGCGAGCGTCGGCGGCTCGAGCGGAACCTCCATGACGGCGCGCAGCAGCGCCTCACCACCGCGCTCCTGACGCTCAGGGCGCTCGAAGCCGAGGTGACGGGTGACCGTGGGCTCACGGCGCTCGTCGCGCGGACGCTCGACGAGCTCCAGTGCGCGATCGAGGATCTCCGCGAGATCGCGCGCGGCCTGCATCCCCCGCTCCTCGCCCGAGAGGGCCTCGAGGCGGCGCTCCAGGCAGGCGCCTTCCGTGCGACCGTCCCCGTCGAGCTCGAGGTTCGGCTGCCGAGGCGGCTGCCGCCCGCCGTCGAGGCCGCCGCCTACTACGTCGCCGCCGAGGCCGTCACGAATACCGTGAAGCACGCCAACGCCTCGCGCGCGTGGGTGAGCGCGGTGAGCACGAGGGACGCGCTGACCGTCGTCGTGCGGGACGACGGCGTCGGCGGCGCGTGCGTCGAGTGCGGCACGCAGGAGGCGACCGGGCTCGGCGGCCTGCAGGATCGGGTCGAGGCGCTCGGCGGCACGCTCGAGGTGGTCAGCCCGGACGGCGCGGGAACGTGCCTGACCGCGACCTTCCCGCTGTCGCCGGATCGCGAGGCGCCGGAGGCTCTCGCGAGCCACACACATTCCTGAGAGCGACGTCACAGGCCTCACCTAGATTTCCGTGATGGACCGGACGCATCGCCTCCGGCTCGGGGTCGTGTTCGCGCTTCTCCTCGCCGCCTTCCTGGGGACGGTTCACCACGCCCGCGCCGCACGGGCGGAGACGCCCGTGCCGTCGCTCACGCCGCGCGCGACCGCTGCGCAGTGGGCGCGGCTCGTCCGCAGGGCCGAGCTCCAGCCACTGGCGAGGGCGCAGGGGTGCAGACCACTCCACGGGGTCTTCTACGCGGCGACGGACTGGCTGCGCCTCGCGACGAAGCTCGCGGCGCAGCCCTCACCGTGTGCCCAGTACTCGATCTCGATCCCGCCGCTCACCGCGGACAAGACGAAGCCCCGGCCCGACCAGGCCTGGCGGATCCGTGCGCTCGGGCCGAGCTTCCACGCGCTCGCGGAGATCCATCTGAACGCGTGGCGGAAATGGGTGCAGGCCGGGAGCGGCACGTGGTACCAGGCGGGTGTCGAGGCGCGGCAGCGCATGACCGCGGCCGGCTACGACATCGGCGCAGGCGACACCTGGGCGCTCAACGAGCTTTCCTCGGCGGTTCGTCGCGGCGACGGCACGTGGCGCGCGGACATGCGAGAGCTGATTCGCGGCCTCTACGACGCCGGAGGGTCGCAGCCAACCGCGCGAGGAGTCGTCTTCGTCGTCGGCGTCGGGCAGCGCGTCCCGTCGCTGGCGACGTACAAGGCGCGGATGCAGGAGTGGCTCCAGGACAGCGCGTTCTGGACCGACATGAACGCGTTCGTCAGCGACTGGTCGCAGGAGGTGTACGGAGATTTGCGTTCGTATGCGGCGCCCGGGAGCGCGGCGAGCACGCGGCGCGATGCGCTCACCGACTTCCTCGAGCACTCCGACCTGCTCGCGGCCGCGGGCGGCGCGGCGTCCGGCACCGCGAATGCGTTCTTCGCGCAAGCGGGAACCCCGCTGGCCAACGCGGCGTGGCAGTGGACGAGCTCGTTCGGCTGGACGCTCGTCGACGGCGCGTTGATGCAGCAGTACGTCTCCGCGCAGGTCTACGCCCTCCGCAACCACGACGCCGCGGCCGGCCGGCCCGAGGACCGGTGGGGTTTCGCCTGGGCCCCGCGGAACCCCGGCGATGTGCCGAAGGGAGTGTTCGCACCGGCGGCGGGCGCCGTCCTCGACCGTCTCGCTGCTGCGATTCGGGACTCCGGCGCCGACTCTCCGGCCGACCCCGGGGCGCTCGCCTGCGGCCCGGCAGGCCGGAACGTCTGGTGCGGGGGCGACCTCGACGGCGCCGCGCTCACGTCGAAGTGGGCGACGTTCCGGACCTGGTCGCCGACGACGCTCGCCTTCGTCACGCCGCCCGTCTCCGCGGTCGCCGGGGCGGTCTCGACCCCGATCACGATCCAGCCGCAGGTGGAGGGCGTGCCGTCACGCCCGCAGACGCCGCTGCCGGTGACCGTGACGAGCTCGTCTCCGACCGGCGCCTTCGCGACGAGCCCGGCCGGGCCGTTCGTCCCGAGCCTCACCCTCCAGCTGGCACCCGGCGTCTTCTCGACTGCGCAGGTCTACTACATGGACACAAGCGCGGGCACGCCGAGCGTCAGCGCGAGCGCGCCCGGGGCCGTGACGGCGACGCAGGCGCTGACGGTCTCGGGCGCGCCCGCCGTCTCGCTCCGGATCGAGCCGGAGACCGCACGGCTGCCGCTCGGCTCCACTGCCTCGTTCAGCGCCGTGGGCATCGATGCGTTCGGAAACCCGATCGCGTCGCTCTCCGCCGCCTGGACGCTCGCTCCGGGCACGCCGGGGCGGCTGTCTCCGACCTCCGGGCCGACGACGACGTTCACGGCCTCGGGGCGGATCGGCAGCGGTCAGGTCGTCGCGACGGTCGCGACGCCGGCAGGCCCGCTCAGCGCGACCGTGCCGGTCACCGTGACCCCGCCGCCGCTCGTCCGTGCGGCTGCCGTGCGCTACGGCGTGAGAGGAAAGACCCTCTACGTGTACGTGACGGTCGTCGACGCCCGCGGCCGCCGGGTTAGCGACGCGGCCGTCACCGTGTTCCTCTACCGCAACGGCAAGCTCTACGCCCGCGCAGCCGGACGCACCGTCGCCGGACGGATGAGCTTCACACGTCCCGCCTCGGTGGGCACGTACCGTGCGGTTGTGAGAAAGGTGACTGCGACAGGTCTGCGCTGGAACCGCAAGACGCCCGCGAACCGCTTCGTCCGCGCGCCGCGGAGGTAGACCTACGCAGCCGTCCGCGCGACGGCGAGGAGGTACTCGTACGGATACTCGGCCGGCCCGCCGGATGGCCCGGCGTTCGAGCGCGTCGCGAAGTCGAGGAAGCTCCGGTCGAGCGCGGCGACGGCGTCGGGCTCGTCCGCGAGACTCTCGTAGACGGTGACGATCGGCCCGAAAGTCTCCTTGCAGAGCATGCAGTACGCGGCCGGGTCGGCCGCGCGCTCGACGTAGACCCGGCGCTCCAGCCGAAGCGAAGACACGCGGTCGCCGAAGCGCTCGCGGACGTGCTCTTCGCTTCCCCAGAGCACCGGTGGGAGCGCACCGGGGGGCGGAGGTGGCATGTGCGGCGCGAACACGTCGAAGAACGCCGGCAAGAGGCTCTCGGGCGTGAAGCTCGCGAGGCCGATCGTGCCGCCGGGCCGGCACACGCGCGTGAGCTCCGCGGAGGCCCGGCGCTGGTCGGGGACGAACATCACGCCGAAGCACGACGTGACGACGTCGAAAGCGCCGTCCTCGAACGGCAACGACTCGGCGTCCGCCTCGACCCACTCGAGCTCGACGCCGCAGGCGCTCGCCTCGCGCCGTCCCGCCTCGAAGCTCTCCGGCGTCAGATCTGCGGCGACGACGCCGGCGCCTGCCTGCGCCGCGCGGATCGCGACGTTTCCCGACCCGGCCGCGACGTCGAGCACGCGCTGGCCCGGCCCGATCGCACACGCCTCGACGATCACAGGGCCGACCTCCCAGACGGTCGCCTTCGCGAAGCGGTGGTAGTCGCCTCGGGCCCAGGCCTGCCGCGTCGCGGCCTTGGGGTCGAGCTCGGCGGGCACGACCCCGACCGTAGCCCCGGCCGGTGGGGGCCGCATCGCCAGAATCGGCCATCTCGTCGCCGTGCCGTCGGTCCACGCGCGGACGCGGCCCGACGTCGCGGAACGATCCCGGTCGCCATCAACACCTCGCGCCGCAGACGACGCCCGCCCTGCGCTCTCAATGCTTCACTTATGGAAGAATTGAGCGGCGCGGTCGGTCAAGGCCCGGGACGCGCCGGATTCGAACTCGAGGAGGCTGGGATGACGTTGAAGCTTGGAGACACTGCGCCCGACTTCGAGGCGGAGACGACCGATGGACGGATCTCGTTCCACGACTGGATCGGCGACTCGTGGGCCGTGCTGTTCTCGCACCCGAAGGACTTCACGCCGGTCTGCACGACGGAGCTCGGCTACATGGCTAGCATCAAGCCGGAGTTCGACCGGCGCGACGTGAAGATCATCGGCCTCTCCGTCGACCCCGTCGAACGTCACGAGGCGTGGGCATCCGACATCGCCGAGACGCAGGGCACGGCTCCGAACTACCCGATCATCAGCGATGGGGACTTCGCCGTCTCGAAGCTCTACGGGATGCTTCCCGGCGACGTCACCGGCGATCCCACCGAGCGCACGCCCGCGGACAACCAGACGGTGCGCAACGTCTTCGTCGTCGGGCCGGACAAGAAGGTGAAGCTGATCCTCGTCTACCCGATGTCGACGGGGCGCAACTTCGACGAGGTGCTGCGCGTGATCGACTCGCTCCAGCTGACCGCGAAGCACAGCGTCTCGACGCCGGCCAACTGGCGCGACGGCGATCCCGTGATCATCTCGGGGTCGGTCTCGAACGACCAGGCGAAGGAGCTGTGGCCGGAGGGCTGGGAGGAGCCGAAGCCCTACATCCGGATCGTCCCGCAGCCGGACAAGGCCGCCTGAGCACCGAAGGGGGCCCGCCTCGGCCGGCTCCCTTCACCCTCCTCGCTCGTCGGGTCGGGCCGGCGTACGGGTTTCCGCACCTGTCCGCGGCCCTCGCTCCCGTAGCATGGACCCGGATGTCGGAAGCGTCGCTCACCGTCAAGCCGGCCGTCCACGAGCTCGAAGGGCTGCTCGAGGGCTACCGGCGGGAGCTGACGGGCTACTGCTACCGGATGCTCGGCTCGCCGTTCGACGCCGAGGATGCGGTGCAGGAGACCTTCGTGCGCGCGTGGCGGAGCTTCGACCGGTTCGAGGGCCGCTCGTCGCTCCGCTCGTGGCTCTACCGCATCGCCACGAACGTCTCGCTCGACATGCTGAACGGCCGCGAGCGCCGGGCGAGGCCGATGGACCTCGGGCCGTCCCGCGAGCCGGTCGCCGAGAACCTCAACGAGCTCCCCGAGGTGACGTGGATCGAGCCGGTTCCCGACGGGCGCGTGGTGCCCGAGGGCGACCCCGCGGAGGTCGCGATCGCGCACGACACGATCAGGCTCGCGTTCGTCGCTGCACTCCAGCACCTCCCGCCGCGCCAGCGGGCGGTGTTGATCCTCTGCGAGGTGCTCCGGTGGCAGGCGTCGGAGGTGGCCGAGCTCCTCGAGACGAGCGTCGCCTCCGTGAACAGCGCGCTCCAGCGTGCACGGGCGACGCTCGAGGCGACCGACCTCAGCACCGACGCGCGTCTTTCGGTGGACGCGGCGGACGCCGAGCTGTTGGAGCGCTACGTCGAGGCGTTCGAGCGCTACGACATGGAGGCGCTGACCGCACTCATTCACGAGGACGCGACGCAGTCGATGCCGCCGTACGACCTCTGGCTCACCGGCCGCGACGACATCTTCCGCTGGTGGTGGGGGCCCGGGATCGGCTGCGAGGGGTCGCGCGTGATCCCGACCGTGGCCGCGAACGGCGCGCCCGCGTTCGGCCAGTACAAGCCGGCCGAGGGCGGCGGCTACGAGCCCTGGGCGCTCCAGGTGCTCGAGGTGCGGGACGGGAAGATCGCCGAGCTGACGTTCTTCCTCGACACCGAGCGGGTCTTCCCGCTGTTCGGCCTCCCGCCGCGGATCGACGCGTAGACCGTCAGTCGGTCAGCACGTGGGCGAGGCCCATGAACGCGACGAGCGCGCGGAGCTCGTCCGAGGCGCCGCGGAGCCGCACCCGGCAGGCGTAGCGCCGGGCGGCGAGTTGGAGCCGCGCCAGGGCGTCGACCGTGACGGCGTCCGGGTCGACGCCGCTAACCTCGCAGTAGGCGATTTCGGGCCGGGCCTCCTGCAGGAGGGAGCAGACGCGCTCGCAGAGCCCCGGCAGGTCGGCGCGCGCGATCGGCCCGTGGATGGTGAAGGCGATCGCCCGCGGCCCGGTGGTGGTCATCGGAGGTCAGACGCCCGAGCCGCCGAGAACTCATCGGTGCCGGACCGATGAGTTCGCAGCGGGGCCCTCGTCTACCCCAGCAGAACCGACGCGAAAGGACTCCGAATGAGCGCACTCGATACCCGCACCCGCTGGCTCGCCCTGATCGTTCTGTGCCTGGGCGACCTGATGATCGTGCTCGACGTCACCATCGTCGGGGTCGCGCTGCCGTCGATCCGGGAGGATCTCGGGTTCTCGGAAGAGTCGCTCGCGTGGGTGGTCAACGCGTACCTCCTGACGTTCGGGGGCTTCCTCCTCCTCGGTGGGAGGCTCGGCGACCTGTTCGGTCACCGGCGGCTGTTCCTCGCGGGGATCGCGCTCTTCACAGTTGCGTCGGTGAGCTGCGGGCTCGCGACCTCGCAGGGCGTCCTCGTCGCAGCCCGTGCGGTGCAGGGGGTCGGAGGCGCCGTCGTCTCCGCCGTCGCGCTGTCGCTGATCATCACCCTGTTCACCGAGCCCGCCGAGCGCGCGAAGGCGATGGGCGTCTTCGGCTTCGTCGCGTCGGGCGGCGGCTCGATCGGCGTGCTCCTCGGAGGAGTCCTCACGGACACGCTCGACTGGCACTGGATCTTTCTCGTCAACGTCCCCGTCGGTATCGCGGTCGTGGTGCTCACCCTCCTCCTGATCCCCTCCGGGCGCGGGCAGGCGACCGGACGGCTCGACATCGCCGGCGCCGTCACCGTGACGGCCGCATCGATGGTCGCGGTGTACGCGATCGTGAACGGGAACGACGTCGGCTGGACGTCTGCGAGGACGCTCGGGCTCTTGGCGCTCTCGGCGGCGCTGCTCGTGCTCTTCGTTGGGATCGAGTCGCGGACGCGCGCGCCGCTCGTCCCGCTCACGCTCTTCCGGTTGCGCAACCTCACGACCGCGAACGTCGTCGGGATCCTGTGGGCCGCGGCCATGTTCGCGTGGTTCTTCCTCTCGGCCCTCTACCTCCAGCTCGTCCTCGGGTACAGCCCGCTCCAGGTCGGCCTCGCCTTCCTGCCGGGGAACCTGATCATGGGCGTGCTGTCGCTCGGCATCTCCGCGAAGCTCGTGATGCGGTTCGGCATCAAGACGCCGCTCGCAGTGGGGCTCGGCATGGCTGCGCTCGGCCTCGTGCTCTTCGCGCGCGCGCCGGTCGACGGGTCGTTCGTGGTCGACGTCCTCCCCGGCATGATCCTGCTCGGGGCCGGCGCCGGCATCGCGTTCAACCCGGTGCTGCTCGCGGCGATGAGCGACGTCCGGCCCGAGGAGGCCGGCCTCGCCTCCGGTGTCGTCAACACGTCGTTCATGATGGGCGGAGCGCTCGGGCTCGCCGTCCTGGCGAGCATCGCCGCCTCGCGCACGGACACGCTGCTCGCGTCGGGCGACGAGGCGCTCGTGGCGCTGAACGGCGGCTACCGGGCCGCATTCCTCGCCGGGGCGCTCTGCGCCGCCGGCGCGGCGGTGATCGGTGCCGTGTTCCTGCGGGCAGGGCAGGCGGAGCAGACGCACCACGAGGAGCGCGAGCAGGTCGCGGGGGCGCCCGCGGTCACCGACGCCGACTAGGGATCACGCGGCTGGGCGTGGCGGGATCTCCTGCACCGCCCAGCTGTTCCCGTCGGGGTCGTCGAAGAAGGTGAACGAGCCCCACGGGAAGTCCTCCACCTCGCTCGCGTCGACGCCTCGCTCGACGAGCTCAGCGCGAGCGGCGCGGACGTCTGCGACCACGATCTGCATTCCCTTCACCGAGCCGGGCTCCGCGTCGAGGAGCCCCTTTCCGATGGCGATCGAGCACGCCGAGCCGGGCGGCGTCAGCTGGACGAAGCGCAGCTCGTCGCTC
>DATBET010000166.1:0-9057 GCA_036558885.1 Gaiella sp. | reverse complement strand
AGCGACCGCTCGGTCACCTCGAACGCGAGCCCAGCGTCAGCGCAGAGCCGGAGCGCTGGCTCGGCCATGCGACCCTTGGCGGGCACCGCGAGCGTCAGCCGGCCGTTCTCGCCGGCACGGGTGAACGCGGCGCTCATCGGCTGGTCGACCTCTTCCTTCGCGCCCGCGCCCGGTCGAGCGCGAGCCGGTACCCGCCCGTGCCGTGCCGGAGCCACTGGGCGACGCGGGTCACGGTTGCAGTCGACGTCGGGACGCGCTCGGCGATCTCGACGTACGGCAGCCCCTGCTCGAGCAGCAGTGCGGTCTGCCACCGGTGCGCCAGCGCCTCCAGCTCGGGGAGGGTGCAGAGATCGCGCAGGAATCGACGCGCCTCGTCGCGCGTGCGCAGCGAGACGACCGCGTCGGCGAGGTCGGAGAGGCCGGCCACGGCCTCGACGGGCTGGCGTGCGAGCGATCGGTGCGGCGGCCGGTTCATCTCGGCTGCATGTTAGCATGTTAACGTGTTAGCACGTCGCTTGGACATCCTCCCCGCGATCGACGTCCTGGGCGGGCGCGCAGTCCGACTCGCCGGGGGACGCCGCGACGCAGTGACGCTCGAGGGAGGCGACCCCGTCGACCTCGCGCGACGGTTCGCTGCCGACGGCGCAGAGAGGCTCCATCTCGTCGACCTCGACGGCGCGTTCTCGGGCGTGCCGAGCCTCGACCTCGTCGCACGGGTTGCCGACGCGGGCGGTCTGCCGCTCCAGGTCGGCGGCGGCTACCGGACGCTCGATCTCGTCGCTGCGGCCCTGGCGGCGGGCGCCGACCGCGTGATGGTCGGCACCGCGGCTCTCGCGCCGGGCTTCCTCGAGACCGCAGTCGAACGTGTCGGCGCGTCGCTCGTCGTCGCAATCGACGTCCGCGACGGTCTCGTGACGACGGAAGGCTGGACGCAGGTCTCGCAGCTGACCTCGCGCGAGCTCGCGCTGCGCTGCGCCGACCTCGGCGTCGCCCGCCTCCTCGCCACCAGCGCGGCGCGCGACGGATCGCTCGAGGGGCCCGACCTCGTGCTGATGGAGGAGGTCGCGGGCGCCGGGATCCCGGTGCTCGCAGCGGGCGGGATCTCGTCCCTCGACGACCTGCGCGCCATTCGGCGCGCCGGCTGCGAGGGCGCCGTCGTCGGCAGCGCGTTCCTCGCCGGGCGGTTCACGATGGCGGAGGCGCTCGCCGTGGCCTCGGAGTGAGCCGCGTGACGGGCGGCAAGCGCGCGCCTCCCGCGGCGCACCTCCGTCCAGCCGAAGACCCCTTGCGTTGGCCGCGTCGCAGTCACAGAGTCGACATGAGCTCGACACCCACGCGTGGCACTTTCGCCGATAGCGTGACATCAGGGACACGGGAGTGCCCCTGGGGGAGGTTGGGGAGTTGGGGGCGCTCGCGGCGGACAGCGGGCGCGAGGCGCCGGGGCGGCCGCCTACGCTGGCGGGGTGACGATCGAGCTCTGCGACGACCGGGGCGCGGCGGGGTTCTCGTGGATCGTCGACGAGCCCGCGACGCGGACCTCACACGCGCTCGCGGCGGACGGGCGCGTGTGGCTCGTCGACCCCGTTCGCGATCCCGCAGCGCTCGCGCGCGCGTCCGCGCTCGGCGCGCCGGCCGCCGTGCTGCAGCTGCTCGACCGCCACAACCGCGACTGCGCGTCGATCGCCGCCGAGCTCGGCGTTCCGCACCTCGTCGCCCCGGACGCCGTGCCGGACAGCCCGTTCGAGGCGATTCCGCTGCGGCGGTCGAGGCTTTGGCGCGAGACCGCCCTCTGGTGGCCGGCGACGCGGACGCTCGTCGTCCCCGAGTCGCTCGGGACGAACACCTTCTTCACGAGCGGGACCGACGCGGCAGGTGTGCACCTGCTTCTGCGGCTCTCGCCCCCTCGGGCGGCGTTCGGCCGGCTGGGGCCGGAGCATCTTCTCGTGGGGCACGGACGCGGCGTGCACGGCGCCGCGGCCACGACCGCGCTCCGCGAGGCGCTCGACCATTCGCGGAGCGGACTTCCGCGGCTTCTCCTCCGCGCGCCGGCGCTCGTGCTCGACGCGCTCCGGCGCCGGCGCGGGTAGCACGCCGATGCGGCAACCCGCCGAAAAACGCCAAGTCCTGCGAACCCGAGGGCCCACAGGACTTGACGAGGCGACTCTCTCACGCCCGTGCGACCGTGTCAAGCGGCAACTGCACGCCGCGGGCTATCCCGCGAGAGCGGCGGGCCGCAGCAGCTTGGACGGCCGCCGCAGGCCGGCCTCGCGCACGGGTGGGTTGAGCGGCTCGGCGAGCGGCGACGCCCCGAAGGAACGCCGCACCTGCTCCTCCGGTGGGGTGCCGTACGTCGTCGTTCGCTGCCGTGGGGTGCGACCGGCGGAGCGGATCAGGTCCTCCATCGCCTCCGGCGGGAGCTCCTGCCCCCACTCCGACCCGGCCGCGCGCGAGATGGACTCGTTCATCAGCGTCCCGCCGAGGTCGTTGACACCCGCGGCGAGGGCCTGGCGAACGCCGTCGGGGCCGAGCTTGACCCAGCTCGCCTGGACGTTCGTGATCAGGGGGTGGAGGGCCAGGCGCGCCACCGCGTGCAGGAGCAGCGCCTCGCCGAACGTCGGCCCACGCCGCGCACGCCCCTGCAGGAAGAGCGGCGCCTCCATCGGCACGAACGGCAGGGGCACGAGCTCCGTAAAGCCGCCCGTACGGGCCTGCTGGTCGCGCGCCCGGAGCAGGTGCCGCGCCCAGTGCACCGGCCGCTCGACGTGACCGAACATGATCGTCACGTTGGAGCGGAGGCCGACGCGGTGCGCCGCGGCGTGGACGTCGAGCCACTGCGCGGTCGTCACCTTGTCGGGACAGATCACCGCCCGCACCTCGTCGTCGAGGATCTCCGCCGCGGTCCCGGGGAGCGATCCGAGCCCGAGGTCGCGGAGCCGCGTGAGGTACGTCTCGAGGTCGAGGCCGAGCGTCGCCGCGCCCTGCCAGACCTCGAGCGCCGAGAAGGCGTGCACGTGCATCCCTGGCACGGCCTCGCGGATCAGCCGCACCACGCCCGCGTAGTAGTCGCCCGTGAACGACGGGTGGATGCCGCCCTGCAGGCAGACCTCGGTCGCGCCGCGCTCCCACGCCTCGTGGACGCGCCGCACGATCTCGTCGTCGGGCACGAGGTACGCCGGCCCGCGCAGGTTCGCGGCGAGCTTGCCCTTCGAGAACGCGCAGAACCCGCAGCGGAAGTAGCAGACGTTCGTGTACTGGATGTTCCGCGTGACGACGTAGGTCACCTCGTCGCCGCAGACCTCCCGGCGCAGGCGGTCGGCAGCGGCAAAGACGCGCTGGCGCTCCCCTCCACGGGCAGCGAAGAGCCGCACGAGCTCCTCCTCGCCGAGCTCGCCGCCGACGAGATCGGTCGGCGGAGGGTCGCGCCGGACGAGGAACGGCACGGCGACCGGCTCACCCGGCGCCCAGCGGTCCTCGCGCGCGAGCCCGTGCGCGTCCGCCGCCCGGCGGATCGACGGTGCGACGGCGGGATCGGCCCACCGGTCGAGGTCGGCGACGTGCTCCGGATAGAGAGGGAGCCGCGCCGCGAGCTCCAGCCCGCGAGAACGGCAGGCCTCCTCGAGCCGCTCGACCTCGGGCCAGGGCGCCTCGGGGTTGACGTGGTCGAGGGTGACCGGCGAGATGCCGCCCCAGTCGTCGATGCCGGCGTCGAGCAGGAGCGGGAAATCGTCGTAGGCGAGGTTCGGCGGGGCCTGCACGTGCACGTCCGGCCCGAGCACGATCCGGGCGGTGGCGATCGACCAGAGGTGCTCCTCGAAGGGGGCGTCGGGGTGCGTGGCCATCCGTGTCCCGGGCTTCGCGCGGAAGTTCTGCACGATCACCTCGCGGAGATGTCCGTGCTCCTCCGCGACGGCCCGGAGGGCGAAGAGCGCGTCGAGCCGCTCCTCCCGCGTTTCCCCGATCCCGACGAGGATGCCGCTCGTGAAGGGGATCGCGAGCTCGCCCGCGCGGCGCATCGTCTCGAGGCGGCGGGCCGGGAGCTTGTCGGGCGACGCCCAGTGCGGCCCGCCGCGCGCGCGGAGCCGATCGGCGGTCGTCTCGAGCATGATCCCCATCGACGCCGCCGCGGGCCGGAGCGCTACGAGCTCGTCGCGCGACATCACGCCCGGATTCAGATGCGGTAGTAGCCCCGTCTCGCCGAGCACCAGGCGTGCGCAGCGGGCGAGGTACTCGAGCGTGGTCTCGCAGCCGAGTCGGGCGAGCTCGTCGCGCGCGACGCGGTAGCGCGCCTCGGGACGGTCGCCGAGCGTGAAGAGCGCCTCCGTGCAGCCCGCCTCTGCGCCCGCACGCGCGATCGCCAGCACCTCGTCCTCGCGGAGGTAGGCCCGCTCGCCGCGGCGCGGCGGCCGCGCGAACGTGCAGTAGCCGCAGACGTCCCGGCACAGGGTCGTCAGGGGCACGAACACCTTGGGCGAGTAGGTGACGCGCGTGCCGGTCGCTCCCGCGCGCACGCGGCGCGCCTCCGCCAGAAGGCCGTCGAGCGGCGTGGAGAGGAGCTCCGCGGGATGTGTCATCGGCGTCAGTCGTCGCCGGGCGGTCTCCTCGCGCCGGAGCGGCCAGCATACTCGCCGACGATGGAGCAACCGTCCGGTGCACCTTCCCCATCCCCGCTCGCGCGGGCGGCGCGCTGGCCGCTCGGCATCCTCCAGAAGCTCGTCAGCGCGGTGCCGACGGCGATCGACGGCTACTTCCGCCATCGGCTGTCCCAGCACGCCGCCGGGATCGCGTACCGCGTGCTGTTCTCGCTCGCGCCATTGTCGATCGTGCTCGTCTCGATCGTCGGCGTCGTCCTCCAGGACGACGTCCGCCGTCAGGAGGTCGTCGACAGGATCGTCGACTGGCTCCCGTTCTCCGAGGAGGGGTCGAGCACCGTCGAGGACGCGATCACGCGGCTCGCGAGCCCCACGAGCGCCGTCGGTGTCCTCTCGCTGCTCGTCTTCTTCTGGGCGGCGTCCGGGATGATGGGGTCGCTGCGGACGGGCCTCGAGGCGGCGCTGAACGTCCAGCGGCGCCGGCCCGCCGTTCGCGCGAAGATCGTCGACCTGGTGCTCGTCGCCGGTGCGGGCGCGCTGCTGATCGTCACCATCGCGATCACGGTGATCGCGCAGGTCGTCACACGGTTCGTCGGCGGCCTCGCCGACGACGTCGGGCTCGAGAACGGGGTCCTCGGCGAGCTCGCGGGGTTCCTCGTGCCGCTCGCGATCACGACGATCGTCGTGATGCTCCTCTACCGCTTCGTCCCCGCACGGCACCTGCGCTTCGGCGACGCGGTCGTCGGGGGTGTCGTCACGGGGCTGCTGCTCCTCGGGATCTCCGCCGCGTCGGCGTTCGTCTACGAGCGGGTCGCCGATCTCTCGGTGATCTACGGGTCGATCACCATCGTGCTCGTGTTCCTCTACTCGGTCTACCTGTACGCGTCGGCGGTCCTGTTCGGCGCCGAGCTGGCGGCCGCCTGGTCCGCGCCGCAACAGGGCCCATCCGAGCCGATCCGCTCACAGGTGCGGCGCGCCGTCCTCGGGCTCTTCGTCCACCAGCCGCCGCCTGAGCCGCCGCAGCCGGAGCCGGAGCCTCAGCCCCGGTAGCCCCAGATCCCGCCGAAGCTCCGCCAGCCGCTCTTCTGCCAGCGCTCGAGCAGCATCTGGTCGATCGGGAAGTGGTCGCCGGGGCCCGTCTTCAGCGAGATCCCGGGGATCAGGAACGGGTTGCCCTGGACGTTGAGGGAGCCGACGATCTGGACGAGCCGGTCGCGCGTGAGGTCGGCGCCCGCCCTGCGGATCGCCTCGGCCGCCGTCCACGCGGCCGCCATCCCGTAGACGTGGTAGACGTCGTTCGCGTCGGCGCCGGGCGCGTAGCGCTTGAGCACCCGCCGGTAGAGCTTCATCGACGCGTCCGATGCCCAGCGCGGGTCGGTCGGGTCCTTGAGGTACGTGACCGCCACCATGCCCTTGACGAGCCGGTTGGCGCCCTTCTCGGAGGCATCCACCACCAGGGGCGCGGAGGCGGCGGCGGAGCCGCCGACGGTCAGCTTCGGCTTCCACCCGAGCCGGTTCGCGTACTTGAGCGCCTGGTCCGTGTGCTTCGCGCTCGCGAACACGGCGAGGACGTTCGCGCCGGAGACACGGAGCCGCGCGACCTGCGCCTCGACGTCGGGGGCGGAGACGTCCGACGGCTGCGCCGAGACGACCTTCACCTTCGAGCGCTGCACGCCGTTGCGGAGGCCGGCGAGCAGCTCCTGGCCGTAGCCGTCGTTCTCGTAGAGCACGCCGACCCTCGCCGTTCCCTGCGTCCGGGCGAGGTACTGGCCGAGCACCCAACCCTCGGCGGTGTAGGTCGGGCGGAGGCCGATCGTGTACGGATACGCGCCGGCATCTGAGCCGAACGCGGTCGCGCCGGAGGCGGCGAAGAGCTGCGGCACCTTCTTCTGGTTGAGGTAGTCCCGCACGGCGAGGTTCTGCTCGGTGCCGAACGCGTTGAACACGGCGAAGACGCCGTCCTGCTCCACGAGCTTCCGCGTCGCGGAGGCGGCCTGGCCCGAGTCGGAGAGGTCGTCGAGGACGGTGTACGTGATGCGCCGTCCGTTGACGCCGCCGCGTGAGTTGACGTAGTCGAAGTACGCCCTGGCGCCCCGCGCGATCGACGCGTAGCCCGACTGCCAGCCGGTCAGCGGGGCCGTGCCGCCGAGCACGACGGACGTCGGCGTGACGCCCGGGTCGGCCGCGGTCCCCGCGGTCGCGGCGAGCGCGGCCGTCGCTCCGGCGGCGAGCCCGAGAGCGATCGTGAGCAGGGTGAGAACGAGCTTCCGTGTCATCGTTGAGGGCGCCCCGGCGTCCCGGGCCTGCGCCGGATCGCTACGAGCTGGGGCGATGGTAGATGCGACGTGTTAGGAGTCTGAGACGGTCGACGAGCCCCGCGACGCCCATGGGCAGCACGAACATGAGGGCGATCAGGAGCGCACCCGAGACGACCGAAGGCGCCCCCGGCGACTTCGAGACCTGCTGCGACCACGTCGGCAGAAACTGGATGAACACCGCGCCCGCGATCAACCCGACGAGTGAGCCGAGCCCGCCGACGACGACACCGACGAGCAGGAGGATCGAGAGCGCGATCGGGAAGGTGTCCGGGTTGACGTACGTCGTCGCGATCGCGAACAGCGATCCGGCCACGCCCGCGTAGGCGGCGCTCACGCCGAACGCGAGCGTCTTGTAGCGGGGGAGGCTGACCCCGGAGGACTGCGCCGCGGTCTCGCTGTCCCGCACCGCGCGGAGCGCGCGACCCGCGCGCCCGCGCACGAGCAGCCACGCGAGCACGTACCCGACGAGCGCGATCGACCACGAGAGGTAGTAGAGCCAGTCGTTGAACGCGAGCTCGTGTCCGAGCACCTCCACCGGGGTGAGGGACGCGGTCAGCTCGGGGATCCCGAACAGGTTGATCCCCTGACCGCCGCCCGTGAAGCCCTCGAAGCGCTTCAGCACGGCGGGCATCGAGACCGCGACCGCGAACGTCGCGAGCGCGAGGTAGAGGCCCGAGAGCCGCAGCGCGGGGATCCCGAAGAGGAACCCGGCCGCCCCTGCGACGAGACCCGCGAGCGGGATCGTCCAGATGTCCTTCACGCCGTGGTCGGCCATCAGGATCGCGGTCGTGTAACCGCCGACCGCCATGAACGCGCCGTGCCCGAGCGAGATCTGGCCCGTGTAGCCGGTGAGCACGTTCAGCCCGATGATCGCGATCAGGTAGATCGCGACGTACGCGAGCTGCTGCGCTCGGAACTCGGAGACGAACGACGGGAGGACGGCGACGACGACCGCGAGGACGACGAACGAGACGACGGGGACGAGCGTCCGGCCGGGCCTCATACCCGCCGCACCTCCGCCTTCCCGAAGATGCCGGTCGGCTTGACGAGCAGCACGACGAGGATCACGAGGAGCGCCACCGGCAGCTGGAGGTCGACGCCGACGAAGTCGACGTACGTCCCGATCAGGTTCAGGCCGACCCCGAGCACGAGACCGCCGACCACCGCGCCGACAGGCGAGTCGATGCCCCCGAGCACGGCGGAGGCGAACGCGTAGATCAGCAGCGCGGCCATCAGGTTCGGGTCGAGGAAGACGCTCGGCGCGGCGAGCATGCCGGCGACCGCGCCGAGCACGGCCGCGAGCCCCCAGCCGAGCGAGAGCATCCACGTGACGCGCACGCCGACGAGCCTCGCCTCCGCTGGGTTGACCGCCGCGGCGCGCATCGCGAGGCCGAGCTTCGTGTACCGGAAGAGGGCCCAGAGCACCGCCACGGTGCCGAGCACGACTGCGATCGTCCCGATGTCGGCGGTCGTGATCGCGACGCCCGCGATCTCCGTCGTCCCCGAGGGGAAGGGACTCTCGACCGCGCGCACCTCGCCGCCCCAGATCCAGGTGACGAGCCCGTTGACGAGAATCAGCAGGCCGATGGTGACGATCACGACCCGCAGGACCGAGCCCTTCTCGTTGGGGCGGATGATCGTCTGGTGGATCGCCGCGCCGCCGAGGAACGAGACGAGAAGCGTGAACACGAACGCCCACCAGTACCCCCAGCCGTGGTTCACCGTCAGGGTCCACGCGATGTAGGTCGACAGCGTCGCCAGCTCGCCCTGCGCGAAGTTGATCACGCCGGTCGCGCGGTGGATGAGGACGAGCGCGAGCGCGAGCGCGGCGTAGATCGAGCCCGACGCGAGCCCCGCCACGACCTGCTGCATGAAGTCGGCCATCAGTAGCCGAGGTAGCTCCGCCGCACGGACTCGTTCTCCTGGAGCTCGTCGCTCGTCCCGGCGACCGCGACGCGCCCGACCTCGAGCACGTACGCGCGCGCCGCCGTCCGCAGCGCGATACGCGCGTCCTGCTCGACGACGAGCACGGTCAGCCCCTCGCGCTCGTTCAGCTCGCGCACGATGCGGAAGATCTCGCGCACGATCATCGGCGCGAGCCCGAGCGACGGCTCGTCGAGGAGCAGCAGCTTCGGCCGTGCCATCAGCGC
>DATBET010000165.1:0-8396 GCA_036558885.1 Gaiella sp. | reverse complement strand
CAGCGCGAGCTCCTTGCACTTCGCCTGGTCCTCCCAGTCCTGGGAGTAGTCCCAGCGCACCTTCGTGCCGGGGACGGCCGCCTGCGCGCCCGCCCGGTAGCCGGCGATGAAGCGGTCGACCGGCGGCTCCTTGAAGCCGCCGACTGCGCTTACGGACTCCGCGCCGGCGCGCTTCGCCTCGAGCGCCGCGAGGTAGCCGACCAGGTAGCCGACCTGCTCCTCGCGGAAGAGGAGCCCCTGCACGTTGGCGGGCTTGCCCTTGAGCGACGACTGGTCCACGTCGACGATGGCGAAGCTCGTGTCGGGGAAGCGCTTCGCCGCCGCCGCGATCGCGTCGCCCTGCGCGAAGCCGACGCCGATGATCAGGTCGTAGCCCTGCCGCGCGAGCGTCGTCATGTTCGGGACGTAGTCCGCGGCGGAGTTCGCCTCGACGACCCGGCCCTTGATCCCGAGCTCGCGCTGGGCGCGCTTCAGGCCCTTGTAGGCGAGCTCGTTGAAGCCGTTGTCGTTCAGCTCCCCCGCGTCCGCCACGAGCCCGACCTTGAGCGCCTTGGCCGGTGTCGTCTCCGTCGGCGTCGTCTCCGTCGGCGTCGTCCCGCCCGACGTCTCGTCGCTGCCGCCGCAGCCCGCCGCGAGCGCCGCGGCGAGGGCGACCAGCGCAAGCGCGGCCGCTCGGGTTGCGCGTCTCGTCATTGAGCGATCTCTCCTGTTGCTAGTTTTTGACTATGAGTCGTAAACCTGCGCCGGAGTCTAGCAAACCACGCCACGGGAGCCTCGCGGTCGTCTTCCAGGTGCGTGAGGGCCGTCTCCAGGTCCTCCTCTGGCAGCGCGCCCGCGATCCGTTCGGCGGCGCCTGGGCATTGCCCGGAGGCATCCTCTCGGCCGACGAGACGCTCGAGGCGTCGATCAGGCGCCACCTCGCCGCGAAGGTCGACGTGCGCGAGGTCTCCCACCTGGAGCAGCTCGGGACGTACAGCGACCCGGCGCGCGACCCTCGCGGCTGGGAGCTCGCGACCGCCTACCTCGGGCTCGTCCAGCTGGGCCTCGACCCCCAGGTCCCCGACGACACGCGCTGGCATCCCGTCGACGAGCTGCCGGCGACCGCTTTCGACCACGGGGAGATCGTGCTCGCGGGGCGTGAGCGCCTGCGCGGGAAGCTCTCGTACTCCAACGCCGGCTTCGCGCTCGCACCGCCGACGTTCACGCTCGCGGAGCTGCGCGAGGTGTACGTCGCAGCGCTCGGCCACGAGGTCTCTGCGACGAACCTGCGACGCGTGCTCGAGCGTCGTGCGGTGATCGAGCCCACGGGTGAGCGGCGCCCGTCCGGCCGCGCCGGTGGGCGCCCGGCCGAGGTCTATCGCTTCCGCGACGCGCACCTCGCGATCACCGACCCGTTCGCCACGCTCCGTCCGCGCCGCTGAAGACGGCCGTAAGAGACATGGCCGCTCGGGGCGACGATGATCCGAGAGATGGCCTTCCGCACCACACTCGTCCTCGTCCTCGCGCTCGCCGTGGCGACCACCTGGGTATCGGCCACCGTTGGTGCGCCGGCCCCCGTCTCACGCGTGGCGCGCGTGATCGACGGCGACACGATCGTGCTCGCGGACGGGGCGCACGTCCGACTCCTGCAGATCGACACGCCCGAGCCCGGGAGCGCCGAGTGCTACTCGCGCGCCGCCGGGCGCGACCTGCGCCGGATGCTGCCCGCCGGGGCGATCGTCCAGCTCGAGAGCGACCCGCGTCTCGACCAGGTCGACCGCTACGGGCGGCTCCTGCGCTACGTGCACCGTGGCGGCCGGAACCTCAATCTCGCGCTCGTGCGGGACGGCTCGGCCACGGTCTGGTTCTACGACGGCGACCGCGGGCGCTACGCGGGCGAGCTGCTCACCGCCGCCCGCGCCGCCCGCCAGGCACGCCGCGGGCTCTGGGGCGCGTGCCCGCACGCGGTCTGGGACCCGTTCGGCCCGGCCACGACCGGCCCCTCGTCGTAGCGCCCGCCCTCACGTGCGGCCCGCGTCGGCCTCGAGCACGCCAACCCACGCCTCCCACTCGGGCGTGCGCTCGTGGGCGCCGTGTGGCTCCCCCTCCTCGAGCTCGCCCCGGTAGTACGCCGCCGCGAGCGAGAGCTGCCCACGCGCGAGCTCGGTGTCCCCGACCTCGCGGGCGACGTACCCCGTCAACAGGAGGTGCCGCGGCGATGCGGGCGCCCCCCAGCCGAACGCGGCGTCGGACTGCGTCCCCTCCCGCAGCAGGCGGAGGACCCGGTCGAGCGGCCGCCACCGTGCGAACCAGAGGGCCGACTCCCGCCCGGCGGACTCGAGCCCTTCGCTGCCGACGTGCACGCGCCCTCGGACGTCGCAATGGACCTGATCGGGTCTCGGGTGCCCGTCCCGCTCGGGGGCGGCGTAGGACCGTGGCACGAAGCGGAACCAGATCCCGAGCTCGAGGGTCAGCCCTCTGCGATGCGCCTTGCAGTGGAGCACCTCGACCCGATCGGCGAGATCCCGCCAGAACGTCCGTCCGACCGAGTCGCCGAAGCCCGCCGCGCGGAGCATCGGCGCGAGATCGCGGCGGACGTACGCCGACGCCGCGCGCTGCCGGGCCTTCGGCTCGGGGTCTGCGGTCAGCTTCACGAGCCGCCGCTTCTCGCGTCGCACCCGGTCGTCGCGCGCGAGAATCGCCTCGGGCGACTCCCCGAGCACCGCCGCGATTCGCCTGAGCAGGTCACGGCGCCGAACCTCGGCGAGCAGCTTCCGCAACTCCGCCCGCGCGGCGGGCCCGCCGATCGCCGCGAGCGCCTCGATCGCGCCGCTCGCGACCGGATGGCAGAGCGCCGTCGTCACCCCCGGATGCGGAGAGGGCGCCGCGCCCCGAAGCGCGAGCCGGCCGAGGAGCCCGACGGCCCACGGCTCGCCGACGTCCGCGGTCGTCCAGACCGCTCCGCGCGCGAGAGTCTCGTTCCCGGGCGCGAGCAGCCAGACCGGCGGCCGCGCGAGGCCCGAGGGGACGAGCTCGATCCAGAGGAGCGGCTCGAGCAGCCCGCGGACGAGCTCGCCGTAGCCGGAGTACGACGCCGCGAGCGCGCGAGAGCGGCGGCGCCACGCCTTCGTCGGCCGCGTCCCGCTGGCATGCGCGAGCAGCGCGACGAGCTGCTGCGTGTCGTCCCATTCGGCCGCGTGCCGCCGCAGGACGTCACCGGCGGGCTCGGCCCAGCCGTCCCGCTCGTCGAGCACCGAGAGGTCGAGCAGGCCGCCCGGTGCGTGCCCGGCGACGAGCGCACGGATCCGCCCCCGCAGCCGCCCGCCGCCGTCCGGGAGCCCGAGCGCGTCGAGCGCGGCCCCCGCGCGACCGAGCGCCGCGAGCACCGCAGGCGAGCCCGGCTCGCGCTCGAGGAAGGGCCGCGCCGCCGACACCCCGAGCGAGAGCGACTCGTACGAGCGGCCGAGCACGCGATCGAGCCGCATCGTCGTCGTGCCGAGATCGAGCAGCAGCTCCACGTCCTCGGCCGTGTACGGCAGGCGGCGCCGGCCAACGGCCCTGATCACCTCGAGCGGGAACGAGTCGGCCGCCTCGAAGCGGACGATCCCGTGGCTCTCGACTGCCTCCTGCTGGAGGCGCCGGCGCTCGACGGCGGCCGCGGCCGCGGAGACCGCGACGGGCACGAGCTGCTCGGGCGGCGCCGCGAGGAGGGTGCGACCCTCGGGCAGGTCGCGGAGGTGCGCCGCCCCCGAGTACGCCGCGGAGGCGACGAGCAGCAGGTCGAACGCCTCCTCGCGCCGCTTTCGCAGAAGCTCGTGCTGCTCGGTGCGGAGACCTTCCATCGTCGCGACCGATGATCGCGAACCCGGTGGACGCCCCACTATCCCCCGGATCGGTCACTCACCCGAGCGACCGCCCGTGCCGACCCTCCGACGCAGAACGCGACAGCGAGCCCTTCCGCGCCCTCCTCGGCGACGAGCTCGATGCGGTCGGCGAGGTCGACCGGATCGCGGTAGTCGAGCTCCGCCACGAGCGGCCCGTACGGGTCGACGGGCGCGGCGCGGATCGCGTCCTCGACGGCCTGCCAGTAGACGGCGTTGTTGACGTGGCCGTGCAGGTCGACGTCGCTCGAGCGCAGGGGCCAGGGGCTCCGGGCCGCCCCGTCGCGCGGGACCGGCAGCTCGAGCCGGGTGGAGACAGGGCGCCCGCCGGTCGCTTCGGCATACACGCCGAAGCCCTCGATCCGCGCCGGCCGCTGGTCGGGCCCGAGATGGATCCAGACGCTGTCCACCTCGAGCCGCCCGCCCGCGTCGCCCGTCACCGACCAGCGGCGCCCCGCGGCGATCGCCGCGAGCCCGCTGCACCACGTGACGAGCTCGACCTCGCGGTCGCCGAGGAACGGCTCGTGCACCTCGATCCGGATCCGCCGCACGAACCACAGGTGCTCGGGCGTTCCCCAGCCCGTCTCCGAGACGTCCTCGATCGCGACGTCCTGGAGGAACCGCGCGACCGCGTCGAGCCGCAGGCGGCCGCGCTCGTCCATGTCCGCGAGGCGCACGCGCCGGCGTGCGGTGAACGTCCGGCCGGTCCCCGGGCGCGGAAGCGACGGGTCCATCGACCGATCCTACGGCTGGGAGGGAACCGCGACCGCGAGCTCGACGAAGCGGCAGAGCGCGTTCGCGAGGCGCATGTGCTCGATCGTGCGGCAGTCGACCTCGAGCAGCCGCGGCGAGCAGACGAGGTACGCGAGGCACTGCGCCCGCGAGATCGCCACGTTGAAGCGGTTCCGCGAAAGGAGGAAGTCGAGCCCCCGCGGCACGTCCTCGCCGGTCGACGACGTCATCGAGTACAGCACGACCCGGGCCTGCTGTCCCTGGAACTTGTCGACCGTGCCTACCTCGATCCCCGCCGGGACGAGGGACCGTAGGAGGTCGACCTGCGCGTTGAACGGCGCGACGACCTTGACCTCCGAGGGTGCGAGGCCGGCCGCGACGAGCCGGCCGATCTCGGCGGACACGGCCTCGGCCTCCTCGCGGGACTCCTGGCGGTTCCCCGTGTGAGGCACGCCGATCCAGCGGAGCCCGGTGCCGAACGGCGTCGTCCGCGTGGCCGCCACCTCGGCCGGCCGCAGGCGGCTCTCGTAGAACTCCTCCGAGACGAACCCGCAGATGTCCGGGTGGAGACGAAAGGTCCGCTCGAGAAAGACGCCGCGGTCGGGTGGGATCGTCTGCTCGTCGCCCATCAGGTGACGCAGCACGGACAGCTCGCTGCCGCCCGGATGGGTGCCCTGGAGCACCTGGTCGAGCTGCTGCGGGTCGCCGACGAGCACCGCGGTTCCCGCGCAGGTCGCCATCGCGCAGGCGTCGGGGAGCGACACCTGCCCGGCCTCGTCGACGAAGAGGTAGTCGAAGCGCCGCTCGTGGATCTCGTCGGCGAACAGCCAGGCAGTGCCGCCGACGACGTCCCGGTCGACGCAGTCCGCGTTGTCGAAGACGTTCTCGACCATGTTCCCCTCGAACTCGGACTCTGCGTTGTCGCGGCTCGCCTTCTTGGCGCCGCTGAACGAAAGGCCCCGCTCGGCGGCCGCCTCCTCGACCTCGGCGAGGAGCTTGTGGATCGCGCGGTGGCTCGTCGACGCGACGCCGACCGTCTTTCCCTCCGCCACGAGCCGTGCGATCAGCCGTCCGGCGGTCCACGTCTTCCCCGAGCCGGGCGGGCCCTGGATCACGAGGTGTCGCGGCACCGGCCCGCCGGGCGGGGCGAGCCCGGGGTCGCCGCGGCCGATCGCGAGGAGCAGCTCGGCCATCTCGTCCAGCTCGGTCGTCTGCACGTCGCGGCCGAACGCGTCGCGCCGCAGGATCGACTCGAGCACCGGGTAGACCCCGCCGCCCTCGAGGAGTGAGCGCCCGAACCGCTCGAGCGCCGCCTCCTGCGCCTTCGTCGAGTAGACGTCGCCGGGGATCAACGCATTCGGGAGCGGGACCTCGTCGAGCACGGGCCCACGCTTCAGCTCGAGCGTTCTCGTCTCGGGGTCGTGCGAGACGACCTTGCCGGCCCGCGCCCTCGTCCCGGGGTCGAACGGCTGGTCGCCGAGCTTCTGCTGCTGCGGCGGGTATTCGAACGCGTAGACGGTCGACTTCTTCTCCGGCCGAGGCTCGCCGACCGGCACGAGCCCACCGATCGCCTCCGGGTCCTCTACGAGCTCCTCGGCCGTGTGCTCGAGGCGGTCGAAGAACGCCCACCAGAACGGCTTCCGCTCGCGCTCGTGATAGTCGAGCAGCTGCCCTGCGAGCTCGCAGAGCGGGTCGCCCGTATCGAGCAGCGCCTCGCGCAGGACACGCCGGGCCTCTTTCTCGGGACGCACCGGCCTGGGCTCGACCGGCTCCGGCGGTGGAAACGGGCCGAAGCGCTCGAGGGCCTCCGCGCGCCGCTCGAGGAGCCAGTCGCGGAGCACCCTCGTCGCGATGCAGTCCTCGCGGTTGTACGCGGCGATCTCGTCCAGGATCGCGCCGTCGCGCTCGACCATCCAGCGCTCGAACTCGACGATCGACGTGCCGCCCTCGCGGATCTCCGCCGTACGCTCGAACCCGAGCAGGTGCTCGACCTCCTTGAGGCCGTAACCCGTCCGCGAGATGCGCAGCCCGCCCTTGACGACCCGGTACAGGTCGACGAACACCCCACGGCGCAGCAGGTCGTCGAGCTCCGCCTCGCGCGTCCCGTAGCGCCCCATCATCCGGCGGAGCGCGGTGATCTCGTACTGCGCGTAGTGGTACACGTGGAGGTCGGGGTGCGCCTCGAGCCGGGCGCGGACGTCGTCCACGAACGCCTCGAAGGCCGCACGCTCCTCGTCGTGGTTCGTCGCCCAGCGGACGGTGAACTCGTCGCGCGCGTCGGTCGCGCCCCACAGGTACTCGAGGCTGCCCTCGTGGTCCCAGAACGGGTTCCCCTCGAAGTCGAAGAAGAGGTCGCCGGGCGAGGGCGCGGGCAGGAGCGCCAGTCCCGTCTCGGCCTGGAGCGGAAGCAGCTCGTAGGTGTCGTGCCGCGTCTCGCGCGCGACGAGCTGCAGCCGCGCCTGGCCGCGGAGCTTCGCGAAGGTTTCCTCGGCCATCCCCGGCGGGCGGGCGCCCTCCTCCGCGCGGGCGAGCGCCGCGAGCGTCCGCACGTCGGTCGCGCCGAGCCGCTCGATCTGGCGACGCTGGATCCCGGCGACACGGCAGAGGTGGTCGACGGCGTCCCAGTGCGCGTCGCAGCGCGGCAGGAACTCGCAGATCCCGCAGCGGTCGACCGGGAACGGCTCGGTCTCGGGCGGCGCGGAGACGAAGTCCTCGAGCCGCTGCGCGACCCGCCGCTGATACGCGGCGAACTCGCGTGGCCTGAAGGACTCCATCTCCTGGTTCCCGAGGAGCACGTGGATCCACTCCGGCTCGACACCCTGGAGCGCTCCGAGCCGCTCGCTGTAGAAGCAGAGCTGGAGCACGTAGGCCGGCTTCGCGTGGCGGGCGAGCTTCGTGTCGAGCGCCTCGTACGACCACGCGCCGAGGGCGGACGGAGTCTCGACCCGGACGAGGAAGTCGGCGACGCCGCGCCAGCCCTCCCCCGTGAGCGCCGCCTGGTAGACGACGTCCACGCCGCTTTCGAGCGCCGCGAGCGTCTCCGCCCGCGCCCGCGGCCAGTCCCCCTCGAGCTCGATCGCAACGACGGACTGGCCCCGGGCGCGCAGGCGCTCGAGGTACGCCCGCTCGTGCTCGAGCCCCTTGCGAAACACGAGCTCGGCCTGGTCGCCGGGCGGCGGCGGCTCGGGCAGCTCGCCCCGCGCGACCTCGAGCGACAGCGCCGAGAGGTGCTCGCACGCGAGGTACGCCGTCACGTCGGACGGCGAGAGCCAGACGCGGCCGTCGAGGACCTTCACGAGGAAAGTATCCGCGCGAAGCCGGTCGCCGCTTACGCGCGCACGTCGAGGAGGGCGCCCGCCTCCTGCGGCACGAGCCCGGCCGCGATGCACCGGCGCAAGAACTCCGGCCAGCCCGGATGCGCGGCAGTCGCGGCGACCCATGCCCGGGCCGCCTCGTCGGTGCGGCCGGCGCCGACGAGGAGCGTCGCGCGCCAGGCCGAGATCTGGTCGTCGTCCGGTGCGAGCTCGTGCGCGCGGTCGGCGGCGTCTGCAGCGGCCGCGTAGTCGCCCTTCGCCGCGTGGTCGAGAGCGCTGCCGAGGTGGTCGTATGCCCGTCGCACCGCGACGAGGCGCCGGAGCTCCGTCACGGGGTCGGGATGGTCGATCACCTGGAGGTCGAGGATCCGGTCCTCCCAGGCGAGCCCGGTGGCCTGCGCGGGGCGGACGAGGATCCGCGCGGCCTGCCGCCCGCGCGCGTCGCCTCCTTCGCGCTCGGCGGCGTCGAGCGCGGCCAGCAGCCGGTCGG
>DATBET010000164.1:0-9125 GCA_036558885.1 Gaiella sp. | reverse complement strand
GGCGCCCCCCGTGCACGGGGGGCGCCCGGCTCTTTGGCATCGACAGTTGACCCGCCTCGCCGTCCGGCGTACCGTGAGACAGCGAAAGAGGGAGGGGACGAGTGTCGGTGCCGGCGTCGTCTCTGTGGCAAACGAAGCGATGGGGGGGTCTGCCCGCGGCGGTATGCGTCGCGGCGCTTGTACTTGCAGGGCCGGCATGGGCCGCGTCGACCCCGGCTCCCGACGCTCCGCCGACGGGCCCCCGCCGGGAGGCGTCGCCCCGCACGCTCGACGAGTCGAAGACCGCTGTGCCCGTCACCCGCGCCGTGCCCGTGACCCGCACCGCGCCCGTCGAGAAGGCAGCGCCGGTCACGAAGACGCCGGCCGTCACCGACGAAGCGCCCGCCACGCGCAAGGCCCCGAGCTCGCAGACGTTCGTCCCGACGCCTGATGCTCCGACGCAGGCGTCCACCGCGACGAGCGAGGCGCCTCGCAAGGCCGCGCCGCGACCGGCCGCGACCCGGCCCGCGGCGGTTGCCGCTCCGACCACGAGCGCGCCGGCGACTTCGCAGTCCACGCCCGTCGCGTCCTCCCCGGTTACGTCCCCGCCGACTGCTTCCTCGTCGGTTCCGGCTCAGAGCCAGGTGACGGAGACCGAGAAGCCGAGTGCGCCCAAGGCCGCCGCACCCGGCTCACGCAAGAAGGCGCCGGCCGCCCGGCCCGCGCCTCACGCGAAACCCGCGAAGGCGACGGCGCCGGCCCGCATCGCGCCCGTCCCGCGAGACGGCAGCCGGCTCGGCCTGCCGATCGGGACGCTGACGCTCTCCGTGGTCTCGCACGAGTCGAGCCGGAACGCGCTGCTCGCGGCGGCGGCGCTCCTGCTCTTGGCGGCAAGCGCGGGAGGGCTTGTCGTGGGGATCGCCGGCCGGCGCCTCACGAGGATCGCGTGAAGCTCGTCTGGCTCGTTCTTGCGGCCGCGGTCGTCTGGGTCCTCGTCCCGGAGACCGGCTCGGCCGCCTCGACGCCCGCCCCTGCATGCAACGGCGGCGGGTGCGGCGGCTGGTTCCGGTCGAACGTCACAGTGACCTGGTCCTACGACCCCGCCGGCGTCACGTCGGCGCCCGGGTGCGGCGCGACGACGATCACCGACGACACCGCCGGAGCCACCGTGACGTGCACCGTCTATGCGGGTACGGCGTTCTTCGGCAACAGTGTCTCGGTCGCGAAGGACTCGAGCCCGCCGTCCGTCGACGCGACGATCTCGCGGTCGCCGGACGCCGACGGCTGGTACACGAGCCCCGTCTCGGTCTCCTTCTCGGGAGACGGAGGCCCGTCGGGCATCAGCTCCTGCAGTGGCGGGGGGACCTACAGCGGGCCGGACGGCAACGCGGTGCAGCTCTCCGGAACCTGCACGGACGGCGCCGGCAACAGCGCGTCCTCCTCGCTCACGATCAAGTACGACGCAACCCCGCCCACGGTGACGCCGACCCCCGAGCGCCCGCCCGACGTGGACGGCTGGTACAACCACCCGGTCAAGGTCGCGTTCGCCGGCCAGGACGGCGGCGCGGGCGTGACGGAGTGCACCGCGCCCGTCACCTACGCGGGGCCCGACGGCAACCCGGCGAAGCTGGTGGGGCAGTGCCGGGACGGGGTCGGGCATCTGAGCGCACCGGCG
Source organism: Gaiella sp. (assembly GCA_036558885.1). Taxonomy (GTDB): domain Bacteria; phylum Actinomycetota; class Thermoleophilia; order Gaiellales; family Gaiellaceae; genus Gaiella. The sequence goes on along the minus strand of DATBET010000164.1, from coordinate 7,471 downwards.
ACGATGGAGATCCGCTACGACGGCACGAAGCCGACGCGGCCGACCGTCAGCGCCACGCGCACGTCCGGGGCCGTCACCCTGGCATGGAAGACATCTCCCGATGCCGTTCGCGCCGAGGTGGTCCGCTCCCCGGGCAAGACGGGCAAGAAGCCCGGAGTCGTGTTCGCGGGCAAGGGAGCCCGTGTCGTCGACAAGTCCGCCAAGGGGACGGCGAGGTACTGGTACGAGGTCCGGGTCTACGACCAGGCCGGCAACGTTGCGTCGAGGACGCTCCCCGTGCGCCCGTCGACGGGAATTCTCGCCCCGGCCACCGGCGCCGTGCTGCGCCGCGCCCCGCTCGTCCAGTGGGCGCCGGTGAAGAAGGCGCGCTTCTACAACGTGCAGCTCTGGCGGAAGCGCGAGAAGCTGCTCACCATCTGGCCGGCGGTCCCGCGCCTGCGCCTCCACGAGACCTGGACGTTCGCCGGACGGCGGCTGCGGCTCGAGGACGGCTCCTACCAGCTGTACGTCTGGCCCGCGTTCGGCACGCAGTCGAGCCCCCGCTATGGCAAGCTCGTCGGCAAGGTCAAGTTCGTGGTCAAGCGCTGAGCGCCGTCCCGGCGCCTTCTATCCGACCCGCTGCCGCTGTTTCGCAGCGTACTTCTCGAGCTCGTCGCGGACGCGGGCCGGCGAGAGCGACAGCTCGCCGTCGGCAGCCACCTCGAGCCGCCACACGACGGTCGCCCGCCGGACGAGGAGGCGCCCCGAGTCCGACCTCCCGTCCGCGAGGGCGACCTGTTCGTCCCCGAATCGCGGCAGCCGCAGAGTGGAGGCGCCGCCGGTCGGCCGCATCTCCGTCCTTCTCTGCCACGCAAAGACCTTGCGCGCCTCGGCGACGCTCGGCGTGGTGACGACGAGGCCGTGGACGGTCTGCGAGCGCTCCGGTCCGAACGGGATGCTCGCGAAGTACTGCGCGCCCTTGCCGACCGCGCGGATCCCCCGCAGCTTTCGCGCGAACGAGGCGGGCATCGGGCCCGAGTCGACCGGGTCGGATTTCGCGGGGAAGTCGGCCGGGCGGAGGACGAGCGCGAGCGGGCTCTTCGGGACGTCCGCGGCGAACGCGCTCCCGATCGACACCGCCGCGAGGGCGGCAAGGCCGCAAGTTGCAACTTGTAACTTGCGGCCTCGGACTGGCACGCGTCTCATCGGCGAGAACGATAGTCCGGCCCTCAGGCGGGCCGGCGCGCGCGGACGAGGGCGTCGATCGCGGTCGCCTCGCCCTCCGCGAGCGGCACGACGCGGCGCACCTTCTCCGCACGTTCCACGACGAGATCGTCGAGCGATTCGACCACGTTCTCGGGTGTGAACAGGACCGACGCGTCCTTCGGGCCTCCGTGCCCCTCGGTCAGGTTGGTCGTGTCGTGGCCCAGCACGAGGAGTGTCCCTTCCGGCGCGACCGCCTCGGCCGCCGAGCGGAGCACCCGTACGAGTTCCTCGTGCGGCAGCTGGAGGTACAGCACCGCGACGAGATCGAACGCCCGAGGCTCCGGCCCGTGCTCGAGCACGTCGGCGAGCACCCAGTCGACCTCGACGCCGCGGCTCACGGCGAGCTGCTCGGCCTTCGCGAGGGCGACGTCGGAGAAGTCGACGCCGGTCGTCCGCCAGCCGCGCGAGGCGAGCCACACCGCGTTCCGGCCCTCGCCGCACGCGAGGTCGAGGGCGCGGCCGACCGGCAGGCCCTCCACCTCCGAGGCGAAGAGGCGGTTCGGCTCGGCCGACCAGAGCAGCTCGGAGCTCGCGTAGCGTGCGTTCCAGTCCTCGCGCGCGAACCCCGGGCGGACGGACGACGCCGGTCGGCGATGCTCCGTCATGTGGGTCGCTCCGCCCCGGCGAGCCGCTCGACGGCGGCCTCGGCCATCCGCGGCACCGCATGCTCGAAGGCCGCCGCCCGCTCGTCCTCCGAGCCGAGCTCGCCACGGCGATAGCGGCCGTAGATCGCCTCGCAGAACACGGAAGCCTTCCACAGCGCGAGCGCCTCGAACCACGGGAGCGGGCCGATCAGCCGGCCGCTGCGGTCGGCGTAGCGCGCGACGAGCTCCGCCTTCGACGGAAACCCCTCGAGGGCGGTGACCGGCGAGACGCCGAGGGGGCTCGGCTCCCCGCCCGGCTCGGCGTACGTCGCGAGGAGGTAGCCGAGGTCCGCCCGCGGGTCGCCGATCGCGCCCATCTCCCAGTCGAGCACGGCCACCACTCGGTCGGGCCGGTCCCGCTCGACCATCAGGTTCCCCAGCCGGTAGTCGCCGTGCACGACCGTCGCGGGCAGAGGGTCGGGAAGCGTCTCTGCGAGACGCCGCCCGGCCTCGACGACGGCGGGGAGCTCGCGCGTCGCGTTGATCTCCCAGAGCTGGCTGAACCGGCGCACCTGGCGCTCCAGATAGCTCCCGTCCCGTGCGAACGCCGCGAGGGCGGGGTCGCGGACGTCGGCTGCGTGGATCTCGACCAGGGCGTCGACGAGCTGCTCCCCGAGCCGCCGTCGCGCGGCGGGATCCTCCAGACCGACAGGGAGCTCGGCGGTGATCACGTGCCCGTCGAGGAAGCGCATCACGTAGAACGGGACGCCGAGCACCCCCTCGCCCTCGCACACGGCGAGGATCGGCGGCAGCCGGATCCCGTGCGGCGCGAGGGCGAGCTGGAGGCGTGCCTCGCGCACCATGTCGTGCGCGGACGGAGGGAGCGGCGGACGAGGCGGGCGGCGCAGCACGTAGCGGTCGCCGCCGCGTTCGACGAGAAACGAGAAGTTCGAGCCGCCGCCGTCGCCGATCCTGCGCGCCTCGACACGGCCCGCACCGAGCCCCTGCTCGTCGAGGAACGCCTCGAGCCGGTCGAGGACGACGAGCGGCGGCCGCCCGAGGCCCTCCGCCTCCGCGGAGGAGCGAACGACGTCACGCGACCCTGCCACCACACCGATCCTGCCACCGGCCGGGCCGAACCGCCCCCGCAACACCGTATCGTTGAGCCGTGGCCGCCCGCGTGAGCGACGAGAACCGCGTGTCCGGCGAGCACGACCGCGGCTCCGAGCGGTACGTGCTCGTGCCGCCCGAGCGCGGCTCCGAGCTGGCGCTCGACGCACTCCGGCTCGCGCCGGGCACGGCCATCGCGGTCGGGAACGGGCTGCACGACACGCTCGTGTTCGTCCATGCGGGGGGCGGCGCGCTCGACGACGCAGCGCTGGAGGGCCGCGGCGCGGGCTTCGTCGCGGCCGGCTCGGAGGGGACGCTCACGTCAGGGGCCGACGGCCTCGCGTGCGTCTGCGCCACCGTCGGCGGTGAGACCGACCTCCATGCGCCGATGGGCGCCCCGGAGACGATCGTCGCGCTCGACCACGTCGAGCCGGGCCAGGCCACCGGCGCACGGTCCTTCCAGGTGCTCTTCGGCCCCCACAACGGCTCGACCCGCGCGACGCTGTTCGTGGGCTACATCCCGCCGGGCAAGGCGCCCTGGCACTACCACCTCTACGACGAGATCGTCTGGGTCCTGCGCGGCCAAGGCCGGCTCCACGTCGGGGACGCGCTCGAGCCGCTCGCACCGGGGTGCGCGTTCCGCCTCCACGCGCGCGAGGTGCACGTCGTCGAGAACACGCACGGCTCGGAGGAGCTCGCCGTGCTCGGGGTCTTCACCCCGGCCGGGAGCCCCTCGGCCGCGTACCTGACGCCGGACGTCGCGGCGATTTACAGGGTCGCCGGCTAGGTTCGGGCGCACGCCGCGTCTACGATCGAGAGGATGGGCTCGCCGGTCATCCTCGCCGTCGAACCCGACCCGGTCGCACTGGCCGTCGTCGAGCAAGAGCTCCTCGACCGCTACGAGCGCCACTATCGCGTCGTCTGCGTGGGATCCTCCGCGGACGCGCTAGGGCGCCTCGCGGGGCTCCAGGCCGCCGGCGAGCCGCTCGCGCTCGTCCTCGTCGGCCAGGCGGACGGCGAGGAGACGAGCAGCGAGCTCCTCGCGGAGGTGCGCCGTGCCCATCCGCACGCGAAGCGGGCGATGCTCATCGGCTGGGGCGAGTGGGGCTATCGCGGCACGGGCGACGCGATCCTCGACGCGATCGAGCACGGCCGGATCGACCATTACGTCGTCAGGCCGCTGGCTCCGCCGGACGAGCAGTTCCACCAGGCCGTCTCCACGTTCCTGCTCGAGTGGGCCGAGGAGCGGCGGACGGCGCCTTACGCGATCCACGTCGTCGGCGACTCGTGGTCGGGCCGGGCGTACGAGCTCCGGTCGGTGCTCGAGAGCTGCGCCTTCCCGCACGCGTTCTCGCTCGCCGACTCGGAGGAAGGGCGAAGGCTGTTGGGGGACTCCCCCGCCGCGACCGACCTACCGGTCGTGATCATGCCCGACGGCACGATGCTGACGAATCCCACCGACGAGGACCTGACCCGCGCGACCGGCTCGCCGGTCGAGCCGGACGAGGACGAGTTCGACCTCCTGATCGTCGGCGCCGGGCCCGCGGGGCTCTCGGCGGCCGTCTACGGCGCGTCCGAGGGCTTCCGCACCCTCGTGGTCGACGCCGCGGGGATCGGCGGGCAGGCCAGGTCGAGCTCGATGATCCGCAACTACCTCGGGTTCCCGCGGGGAGTCGGCGGGGCCCTGCTTGCGCGCCAGGCGCACGAGCAGGCCTGGATCCTCGGCGCGCGCTTCGTGTTCATGCAGAGCGCAACCGCTTTCCAGGTCGAGGGAGACGGGTTCGCGGTGAGCCTCTCCGAGGCCGGCCGGATCCGGACGCGGGCGATCGTCCTCGCGACGGGCGCCGACTATCGCCGCCTCGGCATCTCCGCGCTCGAGGGGCTCGGCGGCGCAGGTGTCTACTACGGCGGGCCGGGCTCCGACGCGAACCGCGTGGCCGGCCGCGAGGTCTACGTGCTCGGCGGCGCAAACGCCGCCGGGCAGGCCGCGCTCCACCTCGCGCGATACGCCCGCCGCGTGACGCTCGTGGCCCGGGCGACCTCGCTCGAGGCCGGCATGTCCCGCTACCTGCTCCGGCAGCTGCGCGCGACGCCGAACGTCGACGTCAGGCTCGGGACCGAGGTGGCCGGGGGCGGCGGCGACGGCTGGCTGACGCACCTCGTGCTGCGCGAGCGCGCGAGCGGAGACGAGGAGACGGTCGCGGCGGACGAGCTCTTCCTCGCGATCGGCGCGCACCCGCGCACCGACTGGCTGCCGGAGTCGGTCGCGCGCGACGACAAGGGGTTCGTGCTCACCGGCGCTGACGTCCCACGCGACGGCAACTGGCCGCTCGAGCGCGATCCGTTCCCGCTGGAGTCGAGCATGCCCCGCGTCCTCGCCGTCGGCGATGCCCGGCACGGCTCGATCAAGCGGGTCGCGTCGGCGGTCGGCGAGGGGTCGATCGCGATCCGCGTCGTCCACCGCCTGCTCGACCCCGAGGGCGCGACGAGCCCGACCGGCGACGTGGCCGAGTCGCGCGTCTAGCGGCCGAGCCCGAGCTCGATCGTCCGCGCGAGGTGCGTCGCGGTCAGCGGCGCGCCGGTCGCCTGCTCGAGGAGCTCGTCCCAGCGCACGGACTGGCCCGGCCGGAACACACGCTCCGCCAGGAAGGCGCCCGCCTCACTCCGACCGACGAGACCGCCCACCTGGCGCTCGAGCGCCGCACGGATCTGCTCGGCGACGAGGTGGCCGTAGAGGTACGTGTGGTAGTAGACGGGCGCGCAGGCGACGTGGATCTTCGCCGCCCAGTCCGGCTCGCTGCGCCCCTCCGGCGGGGTGAGCAGCTGGTGGCGCGAGACGAGCTCCCACCAGGTTCGTGAGAGGTCGGCCTCGGGGTCCGCGTAGAACGCGCGCTCGAAGCTCGTCATCACGAGCACCCAGCGGACGAAGACGAGCGTCTCCGCGGCCCGCCTGCGGCGCAGGGCCGCGTCCAGCGCGTCCGCCTCGCCCGCGCCGAGCCCGGCGACGTCGCGCAGCCACGACGCCTCCTGCGCGAGGGCGCCCATCATGATCGCGATCCCCTCCGTCACCGTGAGGTGCGCTTCGCGCAGGAGCCACGGGAGGGAACGGTCGAAGCCGAGGTCGAAGACGCCGTGCCCGAGCTCGTGGAGCATCGTGTCGGCCCAGTACGCGTCGTGCTCGACGTTCGCGAGCACCCGCACGTCACCCTCGCGGTCGACGTCGAGGCAGAAGGCGTGCTGGCACTTTCCGTCCCGCGGGAACAGGTCGCTGTGATCGAGGATCGACGCGGTCGGCAGACCGATCCCGTCGAACGTCTCTTTCGCGAGGGCGACGACGTCGGTGCCCGCGAACACGCCGGACGTGTCCACGCCGCCCGTGACCGGCACCTCCTGGAAGAACACGTCCTCGTAGTGCCAGGGCCGGAGCTCCTCGACGGGGCAGCCGAACCGGCGCGCGAGCTCGGCGTCCGTCTTGGCCTTCCACCCGGCGAACGGGCGAGCGGTGAGCGCGTCGCACTCGCCGAGCGTCTCGAACAGCTTCGTCTCGTCCATCTCCATCGTCGCGACGGCGAGCGCGAACCAGTCGCGGTAGCCGAGCCCGCGGGCGGCCTCGTTGCGCAACCGCGCGAGCTGGCGGACGTCGTCCGCCACGGCCGCGCCGACCGTCTTCGATGCCTCCCATGCCTCGCGGCGCTCCGCGACGTCGTCGCTCTCGCGCAGGATCCGCCGGATCTCGTTGTCGTCGACCGGCCGTCCCGCGACCGTCCCGCGGTGATTCGCGAAGCGGGAGTCGACCGAAGCCTCGAGCTCCACGATCCGGTGCCGGATCGACTCGGGCACCTGGTTCGGGACGAGCCCGTCGTGGAGGACGTCGAGGTGACGGCGCACGAGCACGGCAGCGCCGTTCTCGCGGGCGGCGGAGACCTCCCGGAAGAGCTTCGGATCGGCGAGCGCGTCCGAGAGCGCGAGCTCGGCCTCGACGCGCTGCCGCTCGTGCTCCTCGCTCGCCTCGATGTTCGAGTCCCACAACGCGTGGGCCGTGGCGAGGTGGAGAGGCCGGAGCGTTTCCTCTGCGCGCGCGAGGATCGAGGCGGCGTCGCTCACGGCCGCGCAGGGTATCTACGATCGTCGTTCGTGGGCACCGACGCGCATCGTGCGGCCGCGGCCGAGCAAGGCCCCATCCCCGTGGGGCTCGTCACGGTCAGCGACAGCCGCACGCGGGAGACGGACGACAACGGGCAGTGGCTGCGCGAGCGGATCGAGGCCTGCGGGAACCGCGTCTCCGGCTACCACGTCGTCCGGGACGAGCCGGACGAGGTGCGCGCCGCGCTCGAGGACCTCGTCGCGGCGGCAAGGGTCGTCGTCGTCAACGGCGGGACCGGCCTCTCGGGCCGCGACACGACCTACGACACGCTCGCGGGCCTGCTCGAGAAGACGCTACCGGGCTTCGGCGAGCTCTTCCGCATGCTCAGCTTCGAGCAGGTCGGCGCCGCGGCGATGCTCTCGCGCGCGACCGCCGGCACGTACCGCGG